>JAFGSI010000040.1 GCA_016934715.1 Anaerolineales bacterium | reverse complement strand
TCGCCCGGATTTCACAGGCCTCCGCCCAATAAAGCACAGATCTTACGTGCTTCGGTGGGACAAATATATTCAAATGCGATTGCCCTGGATCTCACCTGTCCTTTTTGGAGGGCTGAAAGTATAATGCCACTGTTCCCCCCTTGCCTGAAACCGCCGGGGTCAGCATTTCGGAGGCAGAACAGCTTGGAAACCAGACCATCCCTCAGCCCATCCGCTCAGAAAGTGCAGGATTTCCTGCGCCGCAGTGGATTTCCCTGCACGGTGATCGAGTTCATCGAGAGTACGCGCACCTCGGCCGATGCGGCCGCCCGGGTCGGGGTCGGACTCGGCCAGATCGTCAAGTCGCTGATCTTCATCGGCCTGACAAGCAGCAAGCCGGTGCTGGTCCTGACCAGCGGCGCCAACCGGGTGGATGAGGTTCGCATCGCCACCTACGCAGGCGAAGCGATCGGCCGGGCCGAGGCTGAATTCGTGCGCCAGGTGACCGGTTTCGCCATCGGCGGCGTACCCCCAACCGGCCACGCCCAACCAGTGGAGACCTATATAGACGACGACCTTCTGCAGTACGAGGTCCTCTGGGCTGCAGGCGGGACTCCCAACGCGGTCTTCGAACTGACACCCGCCATGCTCCTGGAGATGACGGGAGGCAGGGTCGTGGCTGTCAAAAGCGGGGAGTCGCCCATGCACGCCAGGAGATCCAAAGGAATTCCCCCCTGCCCGTCCTGAAGCATCCGTCGAACAAGGATCCCCTCCCACGGCAAAAATCCATTCCACTTTCGAAGATATCCCGGACGGACATTCAGACCGGCCAGGATGAATCGCTGCGTCAAAGGGAGTGGATGGTGCAACGGCACACTCCCCTGGCAAACAAACCCCTCCTCGATGATGCATTCCCAATGACTCAGGAAATCCATCCTGTAAGGACCTACAAGTTGCCGGGGGATCTCGCCGGGATCCACCCCAGGAGATGACACAGGTTCTGGCGGAGAATGGTCGCATGCGCTGCACACCAACCAGCAGGTATTCGGACGGATCGCGTTGAGGCGAACATGCGCAGCCTCTACCGGCTGGGCGTAAAAAACACGTGACCGGGGGAATCAGCGGGGATCGCCCGGAAGGGTTGCGGAGCGAGATTGCGCCCATGGCTCCCAACCAAAGAGCAGGGACCCGCCTCAACAGAGGCCGCTGCCTCACGACTCCCATCTCACCCTGCACACCCCGGTGCCAGGAAAGAGAAGGTTGTATTTTCTTTCATTTGATAGGATAATGGTACAGAATATGGAAGAAACCTGCCGGGGCAATCCTGACCCACACCACCTGCAAGGTCGCCGTAACTACAATCGCATGAGCCGCTGGTACGATCTGTTCGCCGGCAGCGAACGGCGGTTCACCGAGGCCGGCCTGCGCCTGCTGGACCCCCGGCCTGGTGAGCGGGTGCTCGAGATCGGCTTCGGCACCGGCCATGCCCTGGTGGGACTGGCCCGGGCCGTGGGCGAGGCCGGGCAAGTTGACGGGATCGACCTTTCCCCGGGGATGCTGGCCGTCGCCCGCCGGCGCCTGGCTCGTCACGGCCTGGCAGGCAGGGTCAACCTGCAGCTTGGGGACGCGACCCGACTGCCACATCCCGAGGGCCATTTCCAGGCTGCCCTGTCGAGTTTCACCCTCGAACTGTTCTCCGCACAGGAAATGAGCGTGGTCCTGGCCGAATGCCTGCGGGTGCTGCAAACTGGAGGCCGGCTGGGCCTCGTAGCCCTGGCAAAGGAAGACCGGCCAGCCGTCCGCCTCTACGAATGGTTCCGCCAGCGCATGCCGCGGGTCATCGACTGCCGTCCCATCTTCGCCGAGCAGGCCCTGCAGGCCGCCGGATTCAGGCTCACCGCAACCCGGCACCAGGCGATGTGGGGCCTGCCGGTCGCGATCCTGGTCGGCCAGAAACCATGACCTTGATACTGCCTGGCCCTTGCAGGGCGCCAAATCTGAGATAAGAATCTTACAGGAAAAGCAGGATCGATTATGGCTGGATATTACTGGCTCTACATCATCCTCTCAACCAGCGGGATCATCATCGCGATCTCTCTGGCGGCCCACCTGTGGCGGATCCGCCACACGCCGGGTGCCTTCAGCCTGATCTGGGCGATCCTGAGCGTGGCGATCTGGTCCTTCACCTATATCTTCGAGATCATCATCCCCGATTACGCCATCAAGAACATCTGGCTCAGAGGGGAATACCTGGGCATCCCCTTCGTCACCGTGGCGCTCTTTTGCTTTGCGCTCCTGTACAGCGGGCGCGGCCGGTGGCTGACAGCTGGCCGCTTCATCCTGTTGAGCATCATTCCCTTCATCACATTCTTGATGGCCCTGACCAACGATTGGCACGGGCTGCTGTGGTCATCGGTCCAGCCGGTCTCGCCTTCGGAACCCCTGCTGGTAACGCATGGCCCGTGGTTCAACGTCAACCTTGTTTACTCGTACAGCCTGACCCTGCTGGCCATGCTGTTCTTACTGCAGATTGCCATGCAGCGGCACAGCCTGTACCGGGCCCAGGCGATCACCATCCTGATCGGATTGTTCCTGCCCCTGGTCAGCAACATCCTGTACGTCTTCCACCTGACCCCGCCCGGGTTGGACCTGACCCCCCTGGCACTCATCCTGACCCTGATCCTGGCGGTCGTTGCCTTCACGCGCTTCCGGCTGATGGACATCCTGCCCATCGCCCAGGTGACGGTCTTCAATGCCTTGCTCGATGCCGTACTGGTGGTCGACCTCAAATTCCGCATTGTTGAGATGAACCCATCGGGCGAGCAGCTCTTCAGCGAAAAGGCAGATCGCCTGATCGGCAAGGATATTCGGAGCCTGTTCCCCCACTGGGGCGCATGGGTCCAGGCTACCAAGCCGGCCTACGAAACGAGTCGCGAATTCCGCCTCGAAAACGATCCCCGCAATCGGATCTTCAATGTGCGTCTTGAAACGATCACCGAGAAAAGGGCCGGCGTCACAGGCTACATGGCCATCCTGAGCGATGTCACCGAACAGGTCTACGCCCAGACCCAGATGCGGCTGCAGTCCACCGCCCTGCTGGCGACCCGCAACGGGATCCTCATCACCGACAAGAACGGGACCGTGATCTGGGCCAACCCGGCCATGGCCACACTGACCGGCTACGACCCCGACGAGATCGTGGGCAGCACTCCCCGCCTGCTGCGCTCCGGCAAAATGCCCGACTCCTTCTACCGCGAGATGTGGGACACGATCAGCGACGGGAATGTCTGGCGTGGCGAACTGGTCAACCGCCGCAAAAACGGTTCCTGCTATGACGAAGAAATGACCATCACCCCCTTGATCCAGGCCAATGGCTCGATCTCCCACTACATCGCTGTCAAGCAGGATATCACAGAGCGCAAGGTCGCCGAGAACGCCCTCAAGAAAGCCCATGCCGAAGCCATGAAGGCCAACCAGCTCAAGACCCAGCTCCTGGCCAACGTCAGCCACGACCTGCGCACCCCGCTGGGAGCGGTGATCGGCTACGCTGAAATGCTCGAGATGGGCATCTTTGGCAAGATGAATTCGGAACAGGACAACGCCGTCAACGAGATCCTCGACAGCGCCAACCAGCTGTTGGCTTTTGTCAACAACATGATCGGGCAGGCCCAGTTCGAGACCGGCCGGATCCTGCTGACCGACCGCGCCTTCGCACCGGACGAACTGATCGAGCCGATCCGTGCCTGGACCTCTTTCTATGCCAAGAAACGCGGCCTGAGCCTGATCTTCGATGTCGACGCCGACCTGCCCAATCCATTGTACGGCGACCCGTACTGGCTGCGCCAGGTGCTGCTCAACCTGGTCATCAACGCCATCAAGTTCACCGAAAAAGGCGGCGTGCGCGTCCAGCTCTTCAAGGCCGATACGCGCCACTGGACGATCCGGGTCACGGATACCGGGATCGGCATTCCCCGGAAGAACCAGAAAGCCATCTTCGAACCCTTCACCCACCTGGAGGGATCGACCGCCCGCAAGCAGGTTGGCTCCGGGTTGGGACTGTCGATCGTTAAACTGCTGACCAAGGCCATGAAAGGTCGCATCCAGCTGGACAGTACACCCGGCCAGGGCACCACCTTTACCATCACCCTGCCTCTCGCCATACCCAAGGGCTCCCGCCGCTATGCGCCCCGCTGAACCTTACCCGCTTGCCATGATCATCGAAGACGACGACAAACTGTCTTTGATCTTCATCCAGGCGCTCAAAATGGCCGGCTTCGAGGTAACCCACATCGACAACGGAAGGAAAGCGGTTGAGGCCTTGCAGACCACGGTCCCGACCCTGATCCTGCTCGATCTGCATCTGCCCGAAGTCCCGGGGGAACAGTTGTTGGCCCGGATCCGCCAGGATCCACGGCTGGCGCGTGTCATTGTCGTGATCACCACCGCGGATCCCATCACGGCAAATGTTCTGGACGAACAAACCGACTTCATCCTGCAGAAGCCGATCAGCTTCGGCCAGTTGCGCGATCTGGCAGTGCGCATCCGCGGAATGCTGTAGCCATCCAATCATAAAATGCGCCTGCAGGAACGATCCTGCGGGCGCATTCTTTTATCCTTCCTGCGTTTCCTTGGCCTTCTTCTGCTGCTTGCCACGCTCTTCCGTATCCAGGATGCGCTTGCGGATGCGGTACGAAAGCGGGGTCACCTCCAGCAATTCGTCCTCGGCCAGGTACTCGACGGCCTCCTCCAGGCTCATCAGGCGCGGCGGGGTCAGGCGGATCTCCATCTCGGCGCGCGACGCCCGCATGTTGGTGAGATGCTTCTTGCGGCAGACGTTAAAGGTGACCTCGAGGCCGCGGCTGGCCTCCCCGACCACCATGCCTTCGTAGACATCCACGCCCGGGCCGACGAACAGCATGCCGCGCTCCTCGGCGGTCTTGAGGGCATACGTGGTCGTCGTCCCGGCTTCCATGGCAACGATCGAAGCCGTGGTGCGGGTGGTCATCGGGCCGGCCATCTCGTCATAACCATGGAAAATGGTGTGCATGATGCCTGCGCCGCGCGTGGCCGTCAGGAACTGGTAGCGGAACCCCAGCAGACCACGCGTCGGGGCGCGATAGACCATCCGCACCGTCCCCTGACCCGTGTCCTGCATGTCACCCATCAGGCCGCGCCGGGCGCCGAGCAATTCCACCACCACACCGACCGTCTCGCTGCTGGTCTCGATGTGGACTTCCTCGTACGGCTCGAGCAGGGTGCCGTCATCGCTGTGTCGGAGGATCACCTCCGGCCGCGAGATCTGGAACTCGTAGCCCTCGCGGCGCATGGTCTCGATCAGGATGCCCAGGTGCAATTCACCCCGCCCGGAGACCAGGAAAGACTCGGCGGTCCCGGTCTCCTCGACACGCAGGGCGACATTGGTACGCAGCTCGTCGAACAGGCGCTCGCGCAACTTGCGCGAGGTGCTCCACTTGCCCTCCTTGCCCGAGAACGGTGAAGTGTTGACGCCGAATGTCATCCGCACGGTCGGCTCCTCGACCCTGATCGGCGGCAAGGCAACCGGGTTCTGCGGGTCAGCCAGGGTTTCGCCGATGGCGATGCCCTCCAACCCGGCCAGGGCGATGATCTCGCCAGCCTCGGCCGTCTCGACCTCGACCTTGTCCAATCCCTGATGGATGTACAGGTAGCGGGCCCGCTCGGGCAGGTTCTCGCCCTTGAGCGTCAAGCGCGCCAGTTGCTGACCGGCCTGAATGCGCCCGGCGAAAATCCGTCCCAGGGCGGTCACACCGCGGTAGTCGTCGTACCCCAGGGTGGTGACCAGCATCTGCAACGGGGCCCCGAAATCGACGTGCGGCCCGGGAATGTGGCGCAGGATAGCCTGGAAGAGCGGCTGCAGGTCCGGACCGAGCGCCGGGGTCAGACCGGCCTGGCCCGAGGTCGCCTGGGCGTAGATGACCGGGAAGTCGGCCTGCGCGTCCGTGGCGCCCAACTCGATGAACAGGTCGAAGGTCTGGTTGAGGACCCGCTCCGGCTCGGCGTTCTTTCGGTCGACCTTGTTGATCACCACCACCGCCCGATGGCCGCGCTCGAGGGCTTTCTTGAGAACAAAGCGCGTTTGCGGCATCGGGCCTTCGGCCGCGTCGACCAGCAGCAGGACCCCGTCGACCATGTTCATCACCCGCTCGACCTCCCCGCCGAAGTCGGCATGCCCGGGAGTGTCGACGATGTTGATCTTGACCTGCTGATTGCTTTCGGAGTCAAAAATGGAGATGGCCGTGTTCTTGGCCAGAATGGTGATGCCGCGTTCACGCTCCAGGTCGTTGGAATCCATGACCCGCTCGGCCACCTGCTGGTTGGCGCGAAAGGTGTGCGCCTGGCGCAGGAGGCCGTCCACCAGGGTGGTCTTGCCATGATCGACGTGGGCGATGATGGCGATATTGCGAAGATCGGTTCGTTCGGTAAGCATTGCATTCCACTTTCAGAGGTTCGCGAAGAGAGATAAAAATCCCCGGCGGGGGAGACCGGGGATCGTGGGACGTCCAGGGTGCGGGTTGGATATTATCAGAGAGGCCCGATTTTGGGAAGGGGGGAATTGGGTGTGATTCCTTTGCGCCGGGTTTGTTCGCAGCAGGCCTTTCCGCGGCAGTTGCATGCGAAGTGTGCCGAGGAGCGGGAAAGTGTGCTTCGACAGGGTTCGGAAATTGGCCTTTCCTGATCATCCTGTCGGCAGGTGTCGCCGTGGTGTTCCCAGACGCATTCCATCTGCGTTGACATCTTCACGCCTGCGAGTGGCGTGTATTCTCTCGAAGTGCACTTTCCCTATACCGTCATGATGCAGCTCATGACAGCCACAAAATGTGCCAGGGCTCCGACCAGGACGAAGATGTGCCAGACCTCGTGGAAACCGAACTTCCCGGGAACGAAGTTCAAGGTCCGGGTGGCATACACGACGGCGCCCAGTGTGTACACCACCCCGCCGATCACCAGCCAGGTCAGCGAGACAGCCGGCAGGACCGCCAGCTGCGGTGCGGCGATCAGGCCCAGCCAGCCCATCAGCACATAAAATCCGGCCGACAGCCAGCGCGGTGCCCGGATGTAGAAGACCTTGACGAGAATACCGATCGCGGCGATCGTCCAGATGACCGCCAGCAGGCCCCAGCGCCAGGTCCCGCTCAGGATGTTCAGGCAGAAAGGGGTGTAGGTCCCCGCGATGAGCAGGTAAATGGCCGAATGGTCGATCTTGCGCAGGATCTCGATGACTTTCGGCCGGGCCCTGGTCAGGTGGTAGGTGGCGCTGGCGGCGAAGAGGACCATCAGGCTCAGGCCATAGATGAGCACCGAGACCAGTTTGACCGTCCCCGACCAGCCGACGACGAGCAGGGCGATCTGGCCGAAGAAGGCGGCCATGGCGCCGCCCAGGTGGGTCAGGCCGCTGACAGGTTCGCGCAGTTTTGAGAGCATGCATGGATGATAACGGCCAAGCCAGGATCCTGCCTGTAATCTGGCTATCAACCTGCTATCAGGTGTATATCCATCTACTCTGGCAATGGAAAGATATGCTCCAGTATCATCAGAAATCCCAGAACCGGAGACCCGGTCAATGTCCACCGCACACGAATTTCCCACCGGTTATTTTTCCTACACCTGAAGCGCGAACGATTGCGAGAAGACCGTGTGTCTTTTCGACGACCAGGGCACCCTGTCGCTGCTCGCCGGCGGGCAGGTCGTCGTCCGGCAACGCTTTACAGTGTGCGCAGACGAGATCGAGTTCGATGAGGTCGAGGGGCCGGGCGAGTTCGGTCCCGGACTGTATAAGGGGTGTCTCGAGGACAATGTCCTGGTCTTCACGCGCATCCGCGACCGCTACGCCGACCGGGTTGGAGCACTGTCGTTCAACTGGGTTCGCGAAGCAGGCCCGTCGTAAATTCGTGATATAATCGCCCCCGTTATGCTGTACAAGAACCCCGCCAACTGCACGCTTTTTGTGGTGATCAACGGCTTCGTCTCCGGGTTGACCTCCTCGAATCGCGCCTGCAGCCCGGAGAGTTCCTGCTAAACAAGAGAGTTCTCCACAATCACGTCCTTGAACGCCGCAGGTGCAACCCTGCGGCGTTTTGGCATGCGGAAACGGTCGCAAGGAGGCGCCTGGACTACACTCGACTGGAGTACCCATGATCTCGATCCACCTCGACCGCGTGACCCTCATCCTGGGGGCCCAACCCATCTTCCAGAACCTGACCTGGGAGATCCAGCACGACCAGAAGATCGGCCTGATCGGCCCCAACGGGGCCGGCAAGTCGTCGCTCTTCAAGCTGATCATCAACGAACACACCCCTGAGCCAGGCGGGAACATCGTACGCGCCCGGGGCGTGACGGTCGGTTACCTGCCCCAGCATCCCGCGTTCGACCCGGCTGCGACCGCCTATGCGCTGGCCCTGGATGGAAGCCCGCGCCACGCCGAGGTCGAAGCCGAACTGGCCGCGATCGAACAGGAACTCGGCAACCCGGTGGTCTACAATGATGCCAGGGCTCTCACCCGGACCATCGACCGGCAGGCGCGCCTGCTGGACGAGTACGAGGCCCTGGGCGGCGAGTCCTACCCGCAGCGGGTCGCCAGCCTGCTGGGCGGCCTGGGGCTTCCCCGGGCCGATTTCGCCAAGCCGGTCGGGGTGCTCTCCGGCGGGCAGAAGAAACTGATCGGCCTGGCGCGTCTGCTGCTGACCTGTCCCGACGTCCTGCTGCTCGACGAGCCCGATAACCACCTCGACCTGCCCGGCAAGGCCTACCTCGAGCGCCTGATCGTCGACTACCCCGGGGCAGTGGTGATCGTCTCCCACGACCGGGCCCTGCTGGACACCGTCGTGACCCACATCGCCGAGATCGAGGACGGCCGCCTGACGACCTTCCCCGGCGGCTACACCGAGTACATCATCGACAAGCAGGAGCGCCTGGCCCGTGCCGAGGAGCTCTACCAGATCCAGCAGCGCGCCATCGCCCGCATGGAACTGGCCCTCAAGCGCTACCAGCTGTGGGTCCAGGTCTCGGACAAGTTCGCCAGCCGGGTGCGTTCGATGGAGACGCGCCTGGAGAGAGTCGCGCGCAGGGAGCGTCCGAACCTGGAACGGCGCCGGATGGGCCTGGAACTCAACGGCTGGCGCGGCTCGAACCAGGTTCTGGAGCTGATCGATGTACGGAAGGCCTATGGACGCCCGGTACTGGAACGGGTCAACCTGCTGATCCGCCACGGGGAACGGGTCGGGCTGGTCGGTCCGAACGGGAGTGGCAAGTCGGTCCTGCTGCGCCTGGTGCTGGGAATGGAGCGGCCCGACGCCGGCGAGATCAAGATCGGGCCAAGCGTCAAGGTCGGCTATTACGCCCAGGAGCACGAGACCCTCGACTTCGATAGGACCCTGATCGACGCCGTCCGGCGGGCCGGGGAGATGAGCGAAGCCAACGCGGTGGCCTTCCTGCTGCGCTACCTGTTCACCTACAAGCAGGCCTCCGAAAAGATCCGCACCCTGTCGGGCGGCGAACGCTCGCGCCTGCAACTGGCCCTGCTGGTCCTCTCCGGGGCCAACTTTCTCCTGCTCGACGAGCCGACCAATAATCTCGACATCGCCTCGGCCGAGGTGCTCGAGAACGCCCTGGACGACTTCGTCGGCACGGTGCTGGTCATCTCGCACGACCGCTACTTCCTCGACCGCACCGTCGGGCGCATCCTGGCACTGGAGGGGGGAAAGGTGAAGGAGTATCCAGGGAATTTCAGCGAGTATGCCGAGATCCATGGATGACCAAAGCGAAAAGGCCCCGCATCGCTGCGAGGCCTTTTGATTCCCGCACAGGGATCAGGCGTCCAAAAAACTCTCCGGCATCTGGACGGCGACCACCTCCCCGCGCACGGTGGGGACACCCTCGGCATAGATCGTCGATTCAACGACCACCTTGCGGCCCTTGATCTCCTTGACTCTGCCGCGGATCTCCAGAGGCCCGTCCAGCGGGGTCGGCTTCAGGTAGTCGACGTGCAGGGAGGCGGTCACGAAACGGAAGGCCGGCTCGGAATCCATCGCGCGACCTTCGAAGCGGAACATCGCCGCCGCCGCGGTACCGGTCGAATGGCAGTCAATTAATGAGGCAAGCAGCCCACCGTATACGTAGCCCGGGATGGCGGTGTGCCAGGCCTCCGGCCGGAAGCGGGTGACGGTCTCATCGCCATCCCAGAAGGTCTTGATCTGGTGACCGTGCTCATTCAGACGGCCGCAGCCGAAACAATGGGCCACATTTTCGGGGTAATAGTCCTGAAATGCTCTTGGTTCCATCGTCGTTTCCTCTGCCAGGGATGATGCTCGAAAACGAGGCGGGGGATCAACCCCTGCAGCAGCCTGCCCAAAGCAAGCCGTTGTTTTTGAAAAGTCTCGCGGCAGAGCGCTGCGAGACTTTTCCGTTTTTTAGATCCTGCGTTTTACGTGCCCTCTTCCCAGGAGTTCAGGTATTTGACCTGTTCCTCGGTCAGGGTGTCGATCTTGATCCCCATCGCCAGGAGCTTGATGCGGGCGATCTCGGCGTCGATCTCGGCCGGGACGGAGTAGACCTTCTTCTCCAGGGTCTTGGCATTCTGGACCATGTACTCGGCAGCCAGGGCCTGGTTGGCGAAGGACATGTCCATCACCGAGGCCGGGTGCCCTTCGGCAGAGGCCAGGTTGATCAGGCGGCCTTCGCCCAGGATGTTGATCTTGCGGCCATCCTTGGTCTCATACTGGTCGACGAACGGGCGCACCCGCCTGGGTTCGCCCCTGGCGATGCTGGCCAGGCCGGGGATGTTGATCTCGACGTTGAAGTGGCCCGAGTTGGCGACAATGGCGCCGTCCCTCATCGCCTTGAAGTGGTGCGTGTCGATGACGTTGATGTCGCCGGTCACGGTGCAGAAGATGTCGCCGATCTTCACCGCGTCCATCATCGGCATGACCTGATAACCATCCATAACCGCCTCAAGGGCCTTGAGCGGGTCGACTTCGGCAACGATGACCAGGGCGCCCATGCCGCGGGCGCGCATCGCCAGACCGCGGCCACACCAGCCGTAGCCGGCAACAACGAAGTTCTTGCCCGCCAGCAGGACATTGGTGGCCCGGATGATGCCGTCGATCGTCGACTGGCCGGTGCCGTAGCGGTTATCGAAGAAATGCTTGGTCATGGCGTCGTTGACGGCGATGACCGGAAACTGGAGCATCCCATCGGCGGCCATGGCACGCAGGCGGATGACCCCGGTGGTGGTCTCTTCGGTGCCGCCGATGATGTCGCTCAGCAGTTCACGGCGATCCTTGTGGATCGTGGAAACCAGGTCGGCGCCATCGTCCATCGTCACATGCGGTTTGTGGTCGAGCGCCGCGGCAATGTGCTTGTAGTAGGTGACATTGTCCTCACCCTTGATGGCATAGGTCGGGACCTCGTAGATATTGACCAGCGCGGCGGCCACATCGTCCTGGGTCGAGAGCGGGTTGGAAGCGGTCAGGACCAGATCGGCGCCGCCGGCGACCAGCGTGCGGGCCAGATTGGCGGTCTCCGTGGTGACATGCAGGCAGGCTGACATGCGCACGCCCTTGAGCGGCTTCTCCTTCTCGAAACGTTCGCGGATCTGGCGCAGGACCGGCATCTCGCGCTCGGCCCATTCGATGCGCCGGAGGCCACCTTCGGCCAGGTTGATGTCTTTGATATCGTGGTTGCTCATGCTTGCTCCTTGTTAGTGATTGTTCGCCTGGAGTGCAGGCGCTTGCTCCCGCAAGTCGGCGCGGGAGGCCGCGGCACTCCAGAGGTTTATTTCAACAGGGCATCCAGCACGCCCTTGTCAGGAAAGTGTTCACGGAAGCGGGCCACGAACTCGGCCCGCGTGTAGGCATGGTTCTGGGTCCCCTGCTGCTCCAGGCAGTAGGTGGCCGCCAGCGAACCGATCTGGCCGCACAGTTCCCAGTCCCAACCGCGGGCGTAGCCGGTCAGGAAGCCGCCGCGGAAGGCGTCGCCGACGCCGGTCGGGTCGATGATGGCCACCTCGGGTACCGTCGGGATGGTGATCTCCTGGCCGTTGTGGTAAATGGTCGAGCCGTCCTTGCCACGCGTGATGACCAGCACCTGGACCCGCTTGAGCATCTGGGCCAGATCGTAACCGGTCTTCTTGCTGATCAGGCCAAACTCATAATCGTTGACGAACATGAAGGCGGCTCCCTCGAGATCGCGGGCCAGTTCGGGCCCCTCGAGCCGCAGGACCTGCTGGCTGGGGTCGTACAGGTAGGGAATGCCCAGGGCACGGCACTCGGCGGCGAAGTTCATCATTGCCGTTGGGTCGTTCGGCGAGACGACCACCAGATCGGGTTGCGGCTGCGCCTCGGCAATGTGCTGCTCGGCGGCATGGGCCATCGCCCCCGGGTAGAACGAGGCCAGCTGGGCATTCATCTGGTCCGTGGTGGCAAAGAACGAGGCAGTGAAGACGCCCGGGACGACCTTCATCAGGGCAGTGTCGACGCCGGACTCGTCAAGCCAGCTGCGGTAGTCGCCGAAGTCCTCGCCAACCGTGGCCATGACACGCGGCCGTTCGCCCAGCAGGGCCAGGGTGTAGGCGATGTTGGGAGCCGTGCCACCGCGCTGGCGGGTCATCGAGTCGACCAGGAACGACAGGCTGATCTTCTCCAGCCGTTCGGGCAGGATCTGCTCCTTGAACAGGCCGGGGAAGGTCATCAGGTAGTCATAGGCGACGGAGCCAGTTAAGAGGATGTTCATGATCGCTTTCCAAAGCTGAGATTGGAGGAACGGATATGCCTGCCGGCCTGCTACGATCGAACGAATTTTGGCAGGTTCACCTCGAACGGTGGACGAACGATGCCGTTCTCGGTGACAATGGCAGTGACCAGCCTGGCCGGAGTGATGTCGAAAGCCGGGTTGCGGGCCCGGGCGCCCTGGGGGACGACCGGCTGCCCGTCGAATTGTATCCCAAGAACCTCTTCCTGCGCGCGTTCTTCGATCGGGATCAGCCCGCCGTGTTCGAGTGCCAGGTCGACGGTCGAGGTCGGGGCCACCGAGTAGACCGGAACCCCGTTGTCCTGCGCAGCCAGGGCCAGCATGTAGCTGCCGATCTTGTTGGCCACATCGCCGTTGGCGGCGATGCGGTCGGCGCCGAAAAAGACCTTCTGGACCTGGCCGGTGGACAGGAAAAAACCGGCCATGCTGTCGCTGATGATCTCGTAAGGGATGCCGTACTGCGACAGTTCCCAGGCCGTCAGGCGGGCGCCCTGCAGGCGCGGGCGGGTCTCGTCGACCAGGACGTGCGGGTGCTTGCCCTGCTCGTGGGCGGTGCGGATCACGCCCAACGCCGTGCCCCAGTCGACCACTGCCAGGGCACCGGTATTGCAGTGGTGGATGATCGTGTCGCCTTTGTCGATCAGGGTCGCCCCGTGGGCGGCCATCCGCCGGTTGATTTCGACGTCCTCGTCAGCCAGGCGCTGCGCCTCAGCCAGGACGAAGCCGCGCAGATCGCCAGCGGGACCCGTGAATCTGCTGGCCGCCGCCAGGACACGGGCCAACGCCCAGGCCAGGTTGACCGCCGTCGGGCGGGTCTCCCCCAGGGTCCGGGCCGCAGACTCGAGGTCCGCCAGCAGGCCGGGGAGGTCAGCGGCCTGCGACTCGCGTGCCGCCAGGGCCAGGCCGAAGGCGGCCGCCGCGCCGATGGCCGGCGCGCCGCGAATGGTCATGTTCCGGATCGCCTCAGCCACTTCGGCGTGCGTTCGACAGGACACAACCTCCAGCGCCCCCGGCAGGCGGCGCTGGTCGATCATCCTGACCGTGCCCGTGTCGTCATCCCAGAAAATGGTGCGCATCGTATTCGCAGGAAAAGGCGCTCTCGGAGGAGAGCGCCGTGAATGGCGGGCGTAGTTTATCACGGGCAGGCTGGATTGTCAAAGCCCTGCGAAGCCCGTGTCAGCCCATCCCGGCCAGGATCGCGGAGAGTGGGCATTACGGGAACGCCAGATAGACACTGCCGCTGATCGTAACGTTGAAGCGAGACGCCAGCACGTTATGCGCCGAATCCTCGATCTTGATATCGTAGACATCCGGTGTCAACCCGCTCCAGGTGAAGCTGCCCCCGGCCGGGATGGTGCTTGCCCCCAACCGGTCATCACCCCAGGTCGACTGGGTACTGGGCGAGAAATAGACATACCAGATCGTCTGGTTGAAGTTGTTCTGGATCGTCAGGCTGGCCAGTTGCGGTTGTGGCGGCGGGGGCGGCGGTTGGGTGGCCGTGAAGGTCGGCGTGGGCGGAGCAGCCACGACCGGGATGGCGGTGACATTCCCGCTCGTATCCCCCAGATCCCCCCACACCCAGCAGGTCACCCCCTGCTTGACCACCTGCCACCACAATCCCCATTCCGACGAACTGCGGCCAATGATCTCGACCGACTCGCCCTGGTTGATCCCCGTCCGCACCGGGAAGACATTGGCCGGCCCGCTGCGGCAATTCGACGACTGGTTGGCCGTGAACATCGGCCGTCCTTCGGTCGCGGTGGGACGGGGAGTGTTCGACGGGCGTGGGGTGTTCGACGGGCGCGGGGTGTTCGCCGGTTGTGGGTCATTGTTGTTGTTGGTATTGTTGTTTGCCGGTTGCAGCGTATGGGTCGGCGCCACCGCTTGGGTCTCGGGTGTCGGCGGCTGGAAAGCCGGACTCCCCTGGCTGTTCTGCCACCACCAGAATCCGCCGATGGCCAGGCCAACCACGATCACCAGGGCCGCCAGGATGCCGACCACCACCAGGCAGGGTATGATCCATCCCGGCCGCGGCGGAGGCGCCGCGACGTAGACCGGCTGTTCCGGCGGCGGGCCCTGAGGTGGAGGCGTCCCCCGCAGGACGGCCGGGGTTGGCTGCGAGGCACCCAGTGCTGCGCCGCAGCCAGGACAAAAACGCGCCCCCGGCTGGATCGTCGCCCCGCAGGAGGAACAGTACCTGGCTCCAGGTTGGACCTGGGTTTCCAGCAAGGCAGCCCCACACTGCTCACAGAACTTCAGGTTGGGTCGGTTCTCGACACCACAGGAAGAACACCTCATTCTCTAAGAACTCCTCTCAAAGCACGATGATCCTGTCTCGATAAGCAAAGTATAGCACAGGGGACATTGAGAGCGCCCTTACAATTCCCTACCCCGGACAAGCCGGCACCCAAAAGGGAAAGTCACGCAGGGTGGAACTTGCCTGCGGCCAGAGAAACGGGATCAGCGCGCGGCTTTCCTGGAGTTGGGCCATGGACAAACTGCGACCTGACGTGCCATGTCGTTATCGCGGTTGGCTTTGCTTTTTCCTGTTCTTTTCCCCCAGCCAGGAGGGGTAGCACGCGAATTCCCCATGAACCATGAAGCGCCATGATTCTTGGCCGTCTGTGTCCTGCGCGTGGCATGTCCGGTCCTGGTTTCGGGATGGCCGGTTATGCACCCTGTTCCTCCACACGCAGGGAACCTGTCCGTGTAGAGCAGCAGGAAGTCGTCTTTCATGCGGTTGTCAGCGCATTGGTCAGCCAGGTGGTGATCTCCGCCGGCGAGGGGATGCGCCCGGAGGAGACCAGTTTTTCATTGATGACCAGCCCGGGCGTGGACATGATGTTGTAGGCCATGATGGCGGTGTAGTCGGTCACCTTGACCACTTCCGCCTCCAGGGCCAGTCCTTCCACCGCCTGGCGGGTGAGTGCCTCGAGTTTCTTGCAGTTGGGGCAGCCGGTACCCAGAATCTTGATGGTGAGCATGGTTCGAATCTCCTCTTTTTGAATTGGTTTGCTGTCAATCCGTGGATCCGGTTTCGACCGCCGCCGTCTTTGGACGGTCCCGCCGGTTGACCAGCCATACTGCAAATGCCAGAAGAACAAGGCAGAGCACCAGGGTGAGCATCACCAGCCCGATGCCGGCACCGTCCACCCAGGCACCGTAGATCAGGCCGGCCAGGGTGCTGAAAAGCGCCACCCAACCGACATAGACCCAGGCCTTCAAACGGCCGATGATGGTGGCAGTGATCAGGATGCTCTGCAGGCTGAGTTCAGGGTCCGAGATCAGGTAGGCCAGCAGCGGGCCGCGGTGCATGCCCAGGCTGAGGAACATCTGGGCGATCGGCACTTCCACCAGGGTAGGAAAATACATGAACACACCAAATACAACGCCAATGAAGTTGCCCAGGATGGTGTTTTGCCCGGCGATCGCCTGGATCCACTCCGGCTTGATGATGACCCGGATCATGCCAACCGCGAACACCCCCACCACCAGCAGTGGGAAGATCTGCTTCACAAAACGCCAGGACTCCCACAGGAAGTCACGCGTTTCATCTCGGGTCAGGCCTGATCTGAGCAGGCCTCCCAGGGCAACAACTGCGATCAACACACCAAAGAACTTGCCGGTGAACACAAGCGCCAACCCACCGGTGTGCGGGGTCATGCCGAGAGCAGCCACCAGAAGGGTCAGGCCGACCAGGCCGGTGGAGATCCAGGTCCAGGCGTTGAAACCGTCGTGGATCTTCTCAATGCCCTTCCAGGAGGTCAGGCCGATCAAGACCAGCATGCCGATCAGGATGGCACCCTGGGCGGTCACCCCTTCTTCGCCCCTGGCGGGATCGAAGGGGACGAGTTCGTACAGTCCTTCCTGGAAAGTGTCCATGCCGTTCACGGGCAGGTTGACCTGAGCAAAAGTGTGGGTGAGGAAATCGAACGGAAAGGTGCCGGCCACCAGCAGGAAGACCAGCACCAGCAGGAAAATGACTGCTGCCTTGCGCATGGCGGCCTGTCCGGAGAACATGGCGTCGGTGGCGGCGTCATGCTCGGCATCCGCCTTGCGGAAGATGAGCGCCATGAGCAGGCCGATCCCAACACCAAAGGCCAGCGAGAGCAGCAGGCGGGCGATGGCCAGGTCCATGCCGATGACCCCGCCCGTGTAGACCAATGCCAGAATGTTGATGGCCGGGGCCACGAACAGGAAGGTGATCGCCGGGCCAAGTCCCGCGCCCTTCTTATAGATCCCGGCGAAGAGCGGGATGACCGTGCAGGAGCAAACCGCCAGCAGGAATCCTGCCAAAGCCGAGGCCGGGTAGGAGATCCACCTGGGCGTGTTGCGCCCCAGGAAGCGGGTGATCGTCTCCTTGGGGATCAGGGCTGTCATCGCCCCGGCGATGTAGAAAGCCGGCAGCAGGCAGAGCAGGACGTGTGCGGCCAGGTAGGCTGCCAGGTTGCCCAGGCCTCCAACCAATAGTTTTGAAAGAAAATCAAGGATAGCCATACTCGGGTTGTCCTTCTTCCTGGGGGTGAAACTGCTCGCGGGGCGGATGCGCACATCCGTTGGCGTGGAACGCCTCGCAACCTTCGTGACCGAATCCTGCATAGTCGTGCGCGGCACCGAGCAGGGGAAATTTCCTGGAGGTCCGAAGGACCGCGAATGCGTTTTCGTACAGGGTGTTCTCCTCCATGACAGGCGCTCCTGCCAGGATCGCTATCCCTGCCCCTGCTTCCGGGGCAGGAGCCGTTTGTTTATGCCTGGCCGGCGAACATTTTCTTTTTGAGCCAGAACGCCACATTGACCAGCCCGATCATCACCGGCACTTCCACCAGCGGGCCGATGACGGCGGCAAAGGCTGCGCCGCTGTTGATGCCAAACACCGCCACCGCCACTGCGATCGCCAGTTCAAAGTTGTTGCTGGCCGCCGTGAAGGCCAGCGTGGTGGTCTTGGGATAATCCGACCCGAGGCGATGGCCCATCCAGAAGCTGACCAGGAACATAAGCACGAAATAGATCAGCAGCGGGATGGCGATCCGCACCACATCCAGCGGGATCTGCACGATCAGGTTCCCTTTCAGGCTGAACATCACCACAATGGTGAACAGCAGGGCGACCAGGGTCAGCGGGCTGATCCTGGGCACGAATTCCTTGTGATACCAATCCTTGCCCTTGATCCTGACCAGGATCAGGCGCGTCAGGAAACCGGCGATGAACGGGATGCCGAGGTAAATGAATACACTTTTGGCAATTTCGCCCATCGTGATCTCTACGATCGAGCCGCTCATCCCAAACCAGGTCGGCAGGACGGTGATAAAGACATACGCGTATACGCTGTAAAAGAGCACCTGAAAGACGCTGTTGAAGGCCACGAGGCCTGCGGCGTATTCGGTGTCGCCGTGCGCCAGCTCGTTCCATACGATCACCATGGCGATGCAGCGCGCCAGGCCGATCATGATCAGGCCGGCCATGTATTCCGGGTAGCCGCGCAGGAAGATGATCGCCAGCGCAAACATCAGCACGGGACCGATCACCCAGTTCTGGAGCAGCGAGAGCCCGAGTACTTTTTTATTGCGAAATACATCCCCCAGCTCCTCGTACTTCACCTTGGCGAACGGCGGGTACATCATCAGGATCAACCCGATGGCGATCGGAATATTGGTCGTCCCCACTGAGACAGCATCATTAATCTCAATGACCCCCTGTGGGAAAAGAAAACCTGTTCCCACCCCCACCGCCATGGCCAGGAAGATCCACAGCGTCAGGAAGCGGTCGAGGAAAGAGAGTCGTTTGGTCAGGCTTTGCGCAGGGGCTTTTGTGACCGCAGCGTCAGACATAAAAACCTCCAGGTGTATTTTTGAAAACTTCCGGCCGGAAGGCAATCTCATGGCGAGCATGCCAGGAAAGGCGATCCGAAGTTGAAGATCCACTCCCCGGTGCAGGGAGACTGCTTCGGGCAAACAAGATCTCTTATGCAGACGTCCTGGTAGGAACCTGTGAACAGCAGCGGGGGCATTCGCAGGAGGACCGCGCAAGGCTGATCCCGGAATCGACAGCCGGCAGATCCAGGTCCTCCAACCGGGCAGCCAGTTCGACGATCTGCAGGATCTCGGGCTTCTCCAATCGGTAAAAAATATACCTGCCATCCCGACGAGTGCCCAGCAACCCGGCTTCACGCAAGGTCATCAACTGCTGGGAGATATACGCCTGCCGGTAACCGAGTACGGCTTCCAGGTGGCAGACGCAGGCCTCGCCTGCACCAATCGCCAGGAGGATCTCCAGGCGCGCTTCAGCGCTGATGACCTGCAATAACGTGCTTATCTTTGCAACACTGGAAAGTGTATCGCTCTTTATCATATTCGCAACTCCGAATGTATTATATGATCATATTCGGATTCGGGAATGTGACATTTGTCACCAATTTTCCAGAGTCCTGCAGCAATCGCCGAGCCGAAATCGTTGCTGCCACCTGCTGCGCACCAACTTCCGTTCCGCCTTTTCTGCAAGCAGCAGGTGGTGCAGGAATTCTGCTCTGATCCGCTTAACGGAATTCGGAAAAAGCATCACCGGACCGCCCCGGCTGGCATTGACACGCCCCACATTCCACATTATAAGCAGGCCATGAAGACCCATAAACTATTGCTCCTGCTCTGGGTGGTCGTTCTCCTGGCCGGCTGCGCCTCCCCTTCCTCCGGCAACGGCGGGGGGGCTGACGGGACTTCCGGTCCTTCCTCCACGCCGGGGTCCTCACCCACCCCGACCGCCAGCCCGACCCCCACTGCCGGCCCAACCCCCATCCCCCAGGTGCGGGTCGCCAGCGGCGACCAGGCTCTGCTCTACGGGGATTTCACGCGCGCCCGGGATGAGTTCCAGGTCGCCGCTGCCAGCACGACCGACCCCGAGATCCGGGCGGCAGCCCTGTGGGGGCTCGGCCGGGTCGAATACGAGGACGGCAACTTCTCCTGGGCCCTGCAGTACCTGCGCCAGGTGGTGGTGGAACACCCGACCTCCGTCTTTGCCGCCTATTCCCATTTTCTGATGGGGGAGATCTACACCATCCTGACCCGCCATGATGAGGCTGCCGCAGAATACGCCGCCTATCTGTCGACGCGCCCGGGATTGATCGACACCTACGTCCAGCAACGCCGCGGGGACGCCCTGGCAGCGGCCGGGAACTACTCCGAGGCGATCGCGGCCTATCAGGCCGCCCTGGCCGCCAGCCACCTCAGCGAAGACCTCAGCCTGGAGGTCCAGTTGGCCGCCACCTATGCCGCCGCCGGCGACACCCCCACCGCCATCGGCATGTACCAGTCGATCATGGATCGCACCGGCAACGACTACCTCAAGGCCCAGATGGACTTCTTGATCGGCCAGCTCTACTACCAGAACGGCCAGACCGACCTGGCCTACGAGCGCTTCCAGCACGCCGTCGAGAACTACCCGTTGGCCTACGACTCCTACTCGGCCCTGGTCGTTTTGGTCAATGCCGGGGTGCCGGTGGACGAACTTGACCGCGGCCTGGTCGATTACTTCGCCGGGCAGTACGGGGCCGCCCTGGCCGCCTTTGACCGTTACCTGGCCGCCAACCCGGGCAACGACGGCACCGTGCGCTACTACCGGGCCCTGACCCTGCGAGACCTGGGCCGCTACCGTGAGGCCGTCGACGAATTGACCGTCTTCATCGACTCCTACACCGAAAACCGTTACTGGCAGACCGCCTGGGAGGACAAAGCCTACCTGCAATGGGCCTACCTGGACCGCTATGACGACGCTGCCCAGACCCTGCTGACCTTCGTATCCTTCGTCCCGACCAGCCCCTACGCTCCGCAGGCCCTGTTGAGCGCTGGGCGGATCCTCGAACGCGCCGGCCGGCTGGAAGAGGCTGCCGCGACCTGGGAACGCATCAGCGATGCCTATCCCAACAGCCAGGAAGCCCCGCCGGGCCTCTTCTGGGCCGCCGTCGCCCGCTACCGGTCCGGGAATCTGGAGACCGCATTGGTGACCTTTCAGCGCAGCCTGCTGCTCTTGCCGGCGCCGTCCGACCAGGCCCGGGCTTATTTCTGGATCGGCAAGATCCAGCAGGCCCAGGGCGACAGCCTCGCTGCCCAGACCGCCTGGCAGCAGGCCGCCAGTCTCGACCCGGGCGGGTATTACTCCGAACGGGCCCGCGACCTGCTCTTCGGCCGCCAGGTCTTCGAGCCCCCAGCGGCCTACAACCTGGCCTATGACCTGGAGGCAGAACGCCTGGAAGCCGCCACCTGGATGCGGATCACATTCAGCCTGCCAGCCGAGACCGACCTGAACAGCCTCGGTCCACTGCTGCAGGATGCCCGCTTGATCCGCGGCGCCGAGCTGTGGAAATTGGGGCTCTATCACGACGCCCGGCTCGAATTCGAGGACCTGCGCGCCGCCATTGAACAGGATCCGGTCAGCTGCTATCGATTGATGAACTACCTGCTTGACCTGGGCGTATACCGCACCGCCATCTTCCTCGACCGCCAGATCCTGACCCTGGCCGGAATGGAGACCCAGGCGCAGAGCATGGCCGCCCCGGCGCTCTTCCTGCACATCCGCTACGGGACCTATTACCAGGATATGATCCTGCGGGCAGCCGCGCTGGAAAACCTGCATCCCCTGTTTCTGTACGCTGTCATTCGCCAGGAGAGCCTGTTCGAAGGCTACGTCCGCTCTTCTGCCGGAGCGCGCGGCCTGATGCAGATCATTCCCAGCACCGGTGCCAGCCTGGCCACCAGCCTTGACTGGCCCCCGGACTACAGCGAAGACGATCTCTACCGGCCGCTGGTCAGCGTCTACTTCGGCGCTCGCTACCTGAAGAACAACCGCATTTATTTCGACGGCGACCTCTACGCCACGCTGGCGGCCTACAATGCCGGGCCCGGCAACGCCGACATCTGGTACCAGATGGCCGGCGGCGACCCCGACCTGTTCGTCGAACTCGTCCGCTACCAGGAGACGCGCGATTACATCCGCAGCATCTATGAAATATTCGTGGTGTACCGCAATCTATATGGGAGCACCCCGTAGCGCTGCGGCTCGAGATCCCTCCCCAACCGACAGGCGAAAAAAAAGACGCCGGGCTTTGCTTGGCGCCCCGGAAGGGGCCAATCAAGCCCGGCATCAAGCAAGACTGTCCCGGGCGGCGTACCCGGGGGCAATCGAAATTTAACTGATGTTCTCGATAATCTTCTGGTGGAGCGTGGCCGCATCCATGTCCAGGACCGAGATCAATTTGTCCCGCCCACTGGCGCCAGCCACCACCTCGATCCGGGACGGGGGCACATCCAGGATCTCGCTCATGAAATCAATCAGCGCTTCGTTGGCTTTCCCTTCCACCGGTGGAGCGGTAACATGGACCTTGACCGTCCCATCGCTCAAGATCTCGACGATCTCGTTCCGGCTGGCGCGCGGCGTGACGCGTACGGCCAGCGCGGCACCTTTCATGCCATCATGAAGACGATATTTTCGCGAGCTCATCTCTCACCTCAAAGTTAATAGAAGACTGACCAGGATCGACCGCAGGACGACCAGCAGTAAGATTAATACCAACGGGCTGAAATCGAACATACCCGCCGGAGGTACGATGCGGCGAATCGGTCGCAGCATGGGCTCGAGCAGACGATCGAGCGTCTGGCGCACCGGGTGATAGGGGCTGACAAAGAATGAAAGCAGTGTATTGGCGATCACCAACCAGATAATGATATTGGCTAAAATAGTGATAAGCGTAATTCCAAAATCCATCATACCCATCCTCAATGTTGGGATGGACGCGGGCCCACGATGGCCGTCCCGATCCGGACGTAGGTTGCGCCTTCCTCGACAGCTACGCGATAGTCCACACTTGTGCCCATCGACAACTCGCTCCAGTCCACCTCCGGTAAGTGCTCAACCAGGAATTGGCGCAGGCGACACAGGTGCTGAAAATGCGGTCGGGCCCGCTCCGGGTCGAGAGCATAAGGCGGCATGGCCATCAGACCACGCAGGCGCAGGTGGGGAAGTCGCGCGATCTGCTCAAATTCGGACAGCAGGTCCGGCCAGAGACGCTCGTCGGCTGCCGGGAAACCGTACTTGCTCGCTTCTCCGCCAATGTTGCACTCCAGCAGGGCTGGCAGCCTGCGCCCGGCCTGGGCACAAAAACGATCCAGCCTGCGGGCCAGCTTCAGGCTGTCCAGCGAGTGGATCATGGTAAAGTACCGCGCCACCAGGTCCGCTTTGCGGCTCTGGACGTGGCCGATCATATGCCATTCTACATCATAATCATCTTTCAGGCTATCGATTTTGGAAACGGCTTCATCGGCATAATTTTCGCCCAGGATCTCCACCCCGGCCGCGGCTGCCTGGCGGACCACGTCCAGCGGCTGGGTCTTGGTCACCACCACCAGGCGGACCGAACCGGCTGGCCGCCCAGCCCGTTGGGCAGTTTCCTCGATCCGTTCCAGGACCTGGCGATAGCGTTCGCCGATCACTTTCACAAGGGACTCTTCCATGCTCATTCTCGCAAGCCGATCATCGCACCGAAGCGGCCGGTGCGGCCCTTCTCAAGGCGGTGTGAATACCAGTCATCGACATGGCAGGCAGTGCAGATCCCGGACACCTCGATCTGCCGGACCCCGGCCTGCTCGAGCAGCAGCTGGTTGGCAGCCCACAGGTCGAGGCGCATTCGCCCGTTCGAGGGCGCCAGCAGCTGGTCGGCGGCGTCGCCGAAGGCCTGGCGAACCTGCACGACCACGTCCGGGCCAACCTCGTAATGATCAGAACCGATCGAGGGTCCGATGGCGGCCTGCAGTTCGGCCGGGTTCGAGTTGAAGTGCTTCACCAGTGCCTCGACCGCCGCCCGGGCCGTGCCGCGCACGGTGCCCATCCAGCCAGCATGGGCGATCCCGACCACCCCGTGCTGCGGGTCATGGAGCAGGACCGGGACACAGTCGGCGAAGCGCATGAAGAGCGTCACCCCCGGCCGGTCGGTCAGGATCACATCGGCCTGCCGGAGGGGCCGTTCGGGCGAGCGCGGGGCCCCGGCGACGACCACGTCGGTGCCGTGCACCTGCCAGACATCATAGAGCGAGTCGGGGGCGCGACCCAGGGCGGCGAAAGCCCGCCGCCGGTTCTCGGCCACCAATTGCGGGTCATCGCCGACCGTCCCGCCAAGGTTCAGTGCCGCCCAGGGCGCCGGGCTGACGCCCCCACGGCGCGTGAACACAGCCTGGACCACGTCCACGCCGAAGAGATCGAAGGTCAGGTAGCGGATCCCATTCTGCGACTGAAAAGGCATAGGCTTTATTCGCTGACCGTGCCGATCACCTTCCTGGAGAGCAGGCGACAGGTATCGGCCATGGTTTCCTCAAAAAGCGGGAAGGCGAACCAGGCAGTGAACCAGCCGAACATGAACCCGGTCAGGCTGCGCAGGAAAGGCGTGCTCTCCCGGTAGGGCAGCAGGGCCTGGATCCAGTCATACGGAAGCTGGCTGAGAAGCTGGGAGAAACCATCCAGCCCCGGCGGAACGATCCCCAGCAGGATCCACAGCCACCAGGGGATGGCGGGCAGGCGCCGACCGGTGGCGGCGAACAGGACCGCGAACAGGAACATCGCCCCCCAGATAGCCACGTCGCGCTCGCACAGGGCCACCTTGAAGCCCATGACCGGGTTGCCCTCGAAGGACCGGGCTTCCAGGCGGCCGGGATCGGTCTGGTCGCTGATACCAGTGGCCGCCTCGAATGAGATCACGCCCTCGATCCCGGCTGCTGCATGGGGATAGTAGACCTGTTCCCCGAACAAGAACCAGGACCGGAAACCCCACTGGTGACAGAGCGGACTGTAGATCTTGTAGATCACCTCCGCCGGGCCATCCGCCCCGACCTGCTTGAGGACCGGGGCCAGGAACGGCAGGCCGACGTAGAAGAAGAGAAACAAGGCAAAGATCGCCAGGTAGTGCCTGGCAAACCAGTACGAGGCCCGGTCGGCACGGGTGACCGTCTGGCTGCGCGCAAGGGCAGCGCGATAGGAATCGCCGCGGATCTGCTCGAGCTGGGACTGGCGGTCGCGGGCCGCCCCGAGAGTCATGCGCAGGGTCGCGATAGAGAAGGGCGCTTTGATCTTGTAGGGTCCGACCTCGACGACCGGAATTTCAAGGGCATATTCCTTCTGCAGCGCCCGGTCATCATCGATATCGACCAGCACCAGGCGCAGGGGAAATTCGTCCTGCAGGGTTTTCAGATCCTGTTCGGCCTGTTCGCACAGGTGGCAGTCCTTGCGTGTATAGAGGGTCACAGAGATCATGGATTCACTCCTGCGGCGCGCAAGCCCACCTGCATGTCGCGGGCAGACATCATGCCACCCGCCAGATACGGGACGATTCCCTGAGCATCGATGAAATACGGCATGGGATAACCGTTGACCCGAACCAGCCCCCCGACGGTGCTGCTCGGGTCGGGCAAGAAGAGAAAGGGATCATCATTGTCTTCAACAGAACGGGCGACTTGCGGGCGCGACTCACCCTGGTCGACGGCCAGAACAACCACCCGGTCGCGAGGACGATCAGTGTGATCCTGGATCATGGACATTTCCCGGATGCGGTAACCGCACCAGGTGGTCCAGGAATGAAGCACCACCCCCTGGCCGCGGAAGTCCCCCAGGCTGGCCCGCTGCCCGCCGATGCTCTCCAATTCGAAGTCCGGGGCGGGCTGACCCATCCTGACCCGCGCAGCGGGGGGAGGACCATCGCCCGGTGGAGGGCTCGCCTGGCGCGGAATGAAATTGACCATCCTGATCCCGACCAACTCAACGCACAGGCTCCCTCCCAGACAGACGCCAACCAGCGCACCGAAGGCGATCAGGACCGTAAGATTCAATTTGCTGTTTGCGGGAGACTGCATCCAGATTCCTATAAGCCGAAATCGATAAAAGGCGTCAGGCTGGCCAGCCGGTTGAAGGAGCCGGTCAGCAACAGGACACCGACAATGATCAGGAGAGCACCCATGACGATCTCGGTGATGCGCATCACTTTGTTGTAGCGCCGCAGGATGGTCGTCACCCAGCCGATGCCGAGGGCGGCCAGCAGGAAGGGGATCGCCAGCCCGGCCGAATAGGTCAGGCCGAGCAGGGTGCCGTTGAGCAGATCGCCGCTGGTGATCGAGAAGGTCAGGATCGCTCCCAGGACCGGTCCCACGCACGGCGACCAACCGGCCGAGAAAAAGATGCCCATCAAGAACGAGGAGAGATATCCCCAGCGGTTTTGAACCTGCGAATGGATCCGCACGTCGTACTCAAGGAAGGGGATGCGGAAGACACCGATCATGTGCAATCCAAAGAGGATCACGATCAGGCCGCCAATTCGCGCCAGCCAGTTGCGGGCATCGTAGAGCAGCAGCCCGAGTGCCGAGGCGACGAAATTAAACAGCACGAACACCAGGGTGAAACCGAGCACAAAGGCCAGGCCGTGACTGAAAGTCACCCAGCGGTTCTTGGCGGCGGCTTCCCCGCCGGCCGCCCTGCCCCCCAGGTAGCCGATGTAGGCCGGGACCAGCGAGAGCACACACGGCGACAGGAAGGAGGCCAGTCCTGCCAGGAAAGCGATCCCGTAGGTGATATTCAAAGCATCCATGCGCAGCCTTTCTAGAATTGTTGCTCGACGATCACGTGGGAACTGCCGTACTGCCAATCGCCCCAGGTGATGTCACCCGGTTCAAGCGGAACGTGCGGAGCCGTCCAGAGGAAGACCCACTTGGCATCGTCGGGCTGGCAGTTGACACAGCCGTGCGAACGACGCTCGCCGTACTTGTTGTGCCAGAAGGTCGAGTGGATCGCCACTCCATTGCCCTGGAAGAGGGTCGTCCAGCCAATGCCGGGGGTATCGTAGCCGGCCGCCACCGTCCCACCGGCCATGTGGATCGAGACCGTCTTGCGCCAGGTGGCAAAGTCGCCCAGCGGGGTGGCATTGTCACCCACGCCGGTCGAGACACGGCAGAAATAGACCTCCCGCCCCTGTTCCAGGCAGGACAGGGACTGACGGTTCAGGTTGACGACCACCGTCTTTTCAGCCGAATCAACCTCGGGGTGGATCGGAGCGACCTCCTCTTCCGTGATGGGACGGAAGGCGGCCCCTTCGGCCCACAGGGCATCGCCGTAACTGCCATAGCGCTCGACGGCACGATAGATCGGAACACCCGTGTCCATATGGATCCGGTCGATCCACATGATCTGGCTGAAGTAAAGGCGAATCGGCAGGCCGTTAGCATCCAGGTTCTTGAACAAAGGTGCGGCCGGTTCCGCGTCGAGCGTACAATCCACGTAGGGAACGGTCACCTCGACCCAGAAACCGGTCTTCCCCTCCGGGATGGCCGTCAGCGGCTCGTTAGGACGGTTGTAGCACAACTGGGCATCCGAGGCAAAGACATACCCTTCGGGGGTCTCGACCCAGCGCTGGTTGAAGTGATTGTAGTCGGGGTTCTCGGCCGGCACTTCACGCAGCCAGGCCAGGACGGTGTCTTCGTAGATCTCGCGCACCGTGGTACTGGCCATGTCGGGCCGGGTCTTGATCGGGATGATCCCGCCGACGCAGTTGCGCGCCAGGCGTTCCGACGAGGGGAAGTCGGGCAGGTGCATGGACCCGATCTCGCTCAGCATGGCCAGACGCTCATCGATCGGGACCAGCGCCAGGGTTCCAAGGCTGAGGCCGGTCAGCTTAAGGAAATCTCTGCGGGAAAATCTGGACATGGTGCCAAGGATACCCGTAATCCAAGCAATCGTCAACACACATATTCCTGCTTCTTGCAGAAATAGCCGAACGGAAGTTGCCGCGCAGCTGGTGGGTGGAACGATTTCGGTTCGGATCGTGCCACAGTACTCTGGAAGGATGGGCCGATCAAAAGAGAACGGTTGGCTCAGCGGCGGGACTGGCGAAACACCTACCCAGGGATGGCCCATTCTGGCCCAACGCGCCTGCGCGCGAGCGGCAGAGCCGCTGTCTGCTGCAGCCGGTGTTACTGAGTCTTGAAAAAGCAACCTCCTTTCGCGGTCTTTTCGGACCACGGGTCAGCCGCCATGTCTGGCGTACGCGGGCCCGAGAAATTGGCAAGGAGACGCTCTCCGGGTGTCGCTCAGAGCACGTCCTGGGACTTTTGTTTTTCACAAATCAATAACCGTCCGGAGGCATCGCTGAGTCATCCTCTGCCTCCTTGTTCCGGCATAAGGATGTCGGTAACGCCGGAACCGCGTTGGAACAGCGTGCCTCGTTTCAGCCAGACGATGATGACGGCCGCGGCGACAAGCAAGACATTGTCCCAGGGTTGGGGCGTCGGGCCAAATGGGGTTATTCATCTGGAAGTGGATCAAGACGGCAAGTAGGATGCTGCCACGAGAATCATTGAACACGGCTGTGGGGAACGGGTCGCCGATTGTACCTTTCACCGCGGCCCCGATGTACATGATTGCGGGAATGCCCAGGAGCAAGAACAACCACCACCACCAGGAGAGGCGCCACAAAGTCAGTCGCTGAAAGAAGCTGCCCAAGCCTTTTAATCCGACCTTTCGCAAAACCAAGAACACACCGGCAATCCCGGGCGAATACACAGCCAGGATGAAGAGCGGGTCGCTGATGCTCAGCTCGCCAAGATGGCAATGATGTGGTCAGTGAATAACATGAAGAGGGCAGCTATCCCCCAGGTCAAGCCGAAGGTAAGCGCCAGGAAAGGAATGAGCGTTTTGGTTGTCATCCTGGATGGAGCATTTCGCTTTGTTTGCATCGTTGTCATTCCTTTCGCACGATCCAACCCGACAGGTCATCGGCTCATTGTATTGGTGCAGGCAGCCTGCCTATTCTTTCACCTCGCCCTGGACGATGGTCACGAAGCTGAAATTGGCTGTGTCCAATCCCGGGGCGATCTCGACCTGGACCTCGTAGCTGATGGCTTCGCCCGGGGCGATGTAGGCGGCACCTGCGGGTGGAAAGATGTGGGTGTAGTTGGTCGCCACCGCTACCAGGCCGGCGTCGCGCAACAGCACGACGACGACGATCCGGCTCAGGGGCTGATCGAAGGTATTGGTCAGCGTGCCGCGCACCGTCAGCGCGCTGCCGTTGACATAGGCCTGGTCACCGGACGAGGCCAGCCGAACGTAGGCTGTCTCCGGGGACCAGGTCAGGCCGGGGTCGACCCGCACCGAGAAGGACAGCATCCGGTCGGCGACCCCGGGGGTATAGTTGACATTATTAAAGTAGGGAAAATCGAAGGGCAGGGCCTCCCCTGCCCCAAGGGTCACCGGCAGGGTCTGCGTGGAGGCATCCAGGACAGTGCCTTCGTCAGTGTAGACCCCGGCCACAAGGGTGGCGTTGACCGGCTGGGTCCCGGTATTGGTCAGGTTGCCCACCGCATGGAAAGCGCCGAACTGGTCGAAATATTGATTGGTGACGTTGACCGAGAGGGGGTACTCGAGCGGGGCGGCGACAAGATCGGCATCGAAGTAGACAAACGGGGTCAGGGAATCGCCACCCGGGTTGGGAATCTGGATCACAAAGGGCGTGCGGTCACACCCGGCAGCGTCCCCGGCCGGAGCGAGCAGGAGCATGTGGACCGGAGACCACTCCGCCGAACGCAGGACGCTGCTGGCATCGAGCAGCCCGCCGGCCAGCCCGTTGATCCGCACCCATTCCGAACCGGTATTGAGCAGTTCGCCGCTCAAGTACAGGCTGCCGCGGCCATCCGGGATCAGATTCAAGTGCTCGACCAGCAGGTTGGCCCGGGCCGCCACCCCGGCCTCGTACCCCGCCACCCGGACATCATACCTGGCCGGTGTTCCGGTGCGGGTGTCGAAGGTGTAGGCAAAGGGAGCGATCTCCCCCGGTGCCAGCGTGGTCAGCATCGGGTAGAAAAGCAGGCTTGGAACGCGCGTCCCCATGTCGACCAGCAGCGAGGCGCCGGTCGCGTCATAGATCTCGATACTCAATTCGATCAGGGTCAGCGGCTGGCTGGAATTGTTGCGCACCTCGCCGACCACGTAGAAGCGCCCCTCCAGGCCGGTGAAGGCGGTCAGGCTGAGGATCTCGACCTCTTCACCGCTCAGCGGTGGGCGCGGGCTGCCGCTGTTGTCAACCGCCACCAGGGGTGCCGTGGGGGTCGATTGGGCTGCCGCCTGGGTCGTACCCGCATCGAACTCAGCAACCGGGGCGGCGCATCCCGCCAGTACCAGAACCATATTTCCCGCCAGCAGGGCGGTCCAGAGTTTTCGGTCCATGATCATTCCTCGCAATCCAGGTTGATTAGTTTTGTGTGAAGAATTGGCGAATGCCGCGCAAGCAGTCGGCACTGACCTTGTGACCTGTTTCGGCCTCGCAGTAGGTCACCCGGGCCCCAGCTGCTTCGAGCGCCCGGGCGGCCTGGCGGCCGCGCGCGACCGGGATCAGGTCGTCCTGGGTCCCGTGGGCCACATAGGCAGGCTTCCCATCCAGCCGGCCGCCGGCGAGCAGGTCGTCCAGGCCTTGCGGCAGGAACCCGGACAGGGCGCCCAGGCGGCGGATGCGCCCCGGGTGTAGAGCTGCCAGGGTATAGACCAGCGAGGCACCCTGGCTGAAGCCCAGCACATCGAACTGGCCGACGTCCAGGCCGGTCTGCGCACCCCAATCATCGACCAGGGTCAGCAGGGACGCGACTGCCGGGCGTAGATCATCCAGTGCGGGCAGGCCCCAGTTCTGCGGAGTGATCGCCCGCCAGGAGTAGCCTCCCTCCGGCGCCGCGGACGGAGCCCGCGGCGCCAGCAGGGTGATCTCGGTGGGAAAATCGCGCACGAAGATCCACATCGAGTTTTCGTCACCGGTCCAGCCGTGGAGCAGCAGCAACAGGCGGGCCGGAGTGGAGTCCGCCAGGCGCAGGCGCAGGGTCCAGTCCTGAAAGCGGATCACCTGGGTATCAGCAAGCAGCGATTGATCCATGCGAGAGTCTCTAGTTTGGGCTGGCCCGCCGGACGACCCAGTCCAGGATCGCCAGGATGATCAGCACCAGCCCGACCGGGGTGAGGCCGGCCAGGATGCACACAAGGCCGATCACGGCCGCGCCCGGCCCGTAGAAAAGATAGATCAGACCGTCGCCGACCAGGAACAGCAGCAGCAGGGCTCCGGCCACCAGGCGGACATTGGTCTGGCGGGCATACCGGCGCAGATCGGGGGTCATCGCTGCCTTTTCGGGAACAGGCGGTGACGCAGACGGTTGGGCCAGGCGACAGCCTGCTTCAGATCTGGCAGGACGGCTTCGACCGCCTTCTCGCCCAGCCGGACCACCTTGAGCACATCGACCACATCGAGCAAGCCGATCTCCGCCACTGCTGGCCGGATGATGACATCAGGATCGTCGACCTCCAGGCGCAGTTCGGTAAGCATGCGTGCACCGGCGTCGGCGGCCTGGACGAAGACGTTGAGCGCCTGGGCCAGCCGGAAGCGGCTGATGCGTTCAATGATCGGGGCGGGCACATGCGGGATGTGCATCGACACCAGGCTGCTGCCCTGCCCGAGGGGCAGACTCAGCGGAACGGCAACGACCGGCAGGTCAGGAGCCAGCGAGCGAGCCACCGCCACCGGTACCGGGTCCATCGTGCCGCCATCGACCAGCAGCGCCTTTCCCACCCGGCGGGGCGGAAAGATGGCCGGCAGGGCAATCGTCGCCAGTACGGCCTCCACCACCCGCCCCTCGCGCAGGACCACCTCGCAGGCCGACTCGATGTCCACGGCGGTCACGGCACAGGGGATCGCAAGATCGCTGAAATTGCGCTCACCCAGGAATTCCTCCAGGATGTGCTTCGCCCCGGTCAACCCCAGGATGGAGGGTCCTTCCCGGGTCGGCAGGCCGTAGAGCTTGGACTGGTCGATCTCGGTAAAACGCGATTCGATCTCATCCGGCGTGAAACCGGCCGCGTAGACGGCGGCGATGATCCCGCCCATGCTCGTCCCGGCCACAGCGCGGATGCGGAAGCCCTCCCTTTCCAGGCGGCGCAGGACGCCAATATGGGCCATCCCGCGCGCCCCCCCGCCGCCAAGCGCAAGTGCAATCTCCATGATCAGACCTCGTATCCTCGGGTAGAGGATGCCACCCAAACAGGGTAGAATCCGGTGAACTGCTTCAACTGCACTCGTATTATACCGAAAGGATGTTATGGTTGCGTTAGAATCTCCCGAGTCATCCTCACCAATCGTCACCCGGGCGGTGGCCGCCGGCCTGCAAGGCCGCTTCATCGACAACTACCGCATCCCGGGCTGGCAGAAAGCCATCCTGTTCGGGCTGGGTGCCCTGCCGCAGGAGGTCGCCCGCTTTGCCATCAGCCGCTTCCAGAGCCTCTCCGGCCTGCCTCCTGAGGCCCTGGACGGTTTTCACATCAATCGTCTGATCGACGAACGCCTGGCTGACTACGCGCAGCTCAGCGGACCCTTCCCCTGCCTGACCATCGGGGCGGCCCTCGGGGGGGCGACCACCTACCTGTCACTGGCCCTGGGCGGCCCCTTCCTGCCGCAGACCTTCGTCCTCTCGCTCAAGGGCGGCTCCCCCGATGGCGACGTACGGGTCTACCTGGAGCGCTCGCGCCGCCGGGCCCTGCAGATCGCCGCCGAAAATCCCGGCCTGATGACGATCCAGCACTACGACCCGGTCCACGACGGCTGGCTGACACGTCACGTCAACCACCTGCGCTTCAAGCTGCTCGATCTGCCCCCAGCCTACGCGGCGATCCTCTACCAGCACCTGGAACCGAGCGGGACGGTCGTCTACCTGGAAGGGGGGGCTGAGTGGCTGCGCTACCGGCTCGGGGAACGGAGCGTCTTCCAGGTCGGCGGATGGGGCGGGATCACACCCGAAGAATTTCTGGAGCCAGGCGAGCAAATCCGCAGATCCGCCCGGCAGGCGGGACTCAAGTACAGCGACTGGCGCCTTCCGGATCTTCCTCTCGAGCGCGGGCCCGAATCCGAGTGGGGGTCAGAGCCCGGGCTGGGCGAGGCGCTGGAAGCCTTCTGCCGCTCGGAGGGCTTCCGTTTCGTGCGCATCCGCCTGCCGCACCCGGACGACTTCTCGCGCCTGGCGTTCGCGGCGGCCGGGAAACTGCTCGAAAAAGAGGGCCGTCCACCAGCCGGGGTGCTGGTCGAGATGTTCAGCCAGTTTGACGCCAGCGCTGCCATGCAGGCCGGGCTGCTGCCGCTGTGGCTGATCTTCAATACGTACGACAGCCTGGCCTATCTCCAATCGATGCGGGCCCGCTTCCCGCCAGCCAAACCGGTCTTCTTCTCCCCGCTGGCGACCTTCTCGCAGACCCCGGACCTGGTCCCATGGGAGTCCTGGGTACAGGCCCTGGCGGGCTGCACCTGGATCAACACCGGGACCCGACCAAGCCACTACCCCTCCGATGCCCGGGCGCTGGTAAAATGGGCCGCGCCGCTGCGGGAATGGGTGACTGCCCACCGCAATCCAATCACGGCGCGCCTGTCCGCCGAGGAACTGGCAGACCTGGCACAGGTGAGGAAGGAGTAACCCATGTACGCTGTTTTGTTTGTATTGGACGACCCCCATCGTCTGGATGAGGTCCTGGATGCCTGGGAGGGCCGCGGCATTCGCGGGGTGACGATCATCGAGAGCACCGGCTGGCAGCGCCGGCGCGCCCAGCGCGGCCTGCTGGGAGCACGCTTCGACTTCGCCTCCCTGGCCGGGAGCAGTTCCCTGGAAAGCAACAACACCCTGTTCGTGGTCGTCGAAGACCGGGCCATGGTCGAAACCTGCCTGCGGACGGCCGAGTCGGTCGTCGGCGATCTGGACGGTCCGAATACCGGCATCCTGGTCGCCTGGCCGATCGAGATCGTCAAGGGCCTGCCGGCCGAGGCGAGCGAGGCCGCCTGATGGTCTGGATAGACTTTCTGCTCGCCTCGACCATCCTGGTCATCACTGCCATGCAGCTGGCCAGGTACGGCGATGTGATCGCCCTGCGCACCCGGCTGGGCGGGATGTTCATCGGCACCCTGCTGCTGGCCGGGGCGACCTCCCTGCCCGAACTGCTGACCAGCATCAACGCCTTTGGACTGGGGGTGCCCAACCTGGCCGCCGGCAACATGTTCGGTTCGAACATGTTCAACATGTTCATGCTGGCCGTGCTCGATCTGACCAACCAGAATGTGCGCATCCTGCGCCAGGTGGCGATGAAACACGCCCTGACCGCCGGGCTGGCGATCCTGCTGATCAGCATGGCCGTCTTCTTCATCCAGATCAATCTGGAGTGGCGCCTCGGCTGGGTCGGCGTGGACAGCCTGCTGCTGATGACCGTCTATCTCGGCGGCATCCGCCTGCTGCAGCGCAACAACCCGCCCCCGCCCATCAGCCAGGAGCCGCTGGATCCGTCCGTTCCAGCGCTGTGGAAAGCCATCCTGGGTTTCGTCTTCGCCACGCTGATCCTGGTCCTGGTTGCGCCGGCGCTGGTCGCCTCGAGCGCCGTGATCGCTGAGACCACCGGGCTGGGAACCGGCTTCGTCGGCCTGGTGCTGGTCGGCCTGGTCACCTCGCTGCCCGAACTGGTGACGACCATCGCTGCCGTCCGGCTGGGCGCCTACGACCTGGCCGTCGGCAACCTGTTCGGCTCGAACATCTTTAACATGTTCGGGCTCGGCCTGGCCGACCTGTTCCTGACAACCGACCGCTTCCTGGGGGTCATCGACCCGGCCTTTGCCATCGCCGGCATGCTCGGCCTGATCCTGACCATCCTGGGCCTGATCGGCAACCTGGCCCGCCTTGAACGCCGCCTGTGGGTGATCGAAATCGACGCCCTGCTGCTGATCCTGGTCTACTTTGGTGGGTTGTGGGTGCTGTACAGCATGGGGGTTGGCACCTGAGGATTGTCTGGCGAACACGCGCACAACAAACGCGGGCCCGGTGACAGGCCCGCGTTTTGCGGTCGATCCCATGCTCACTCAGGAGGAGCATCCTTCTTGTTGGTAGCGATCTTCTCGTCAAGCGAATCCCAGAAATTCAGGCCCAGCGAACTCCCGGCCTTGCGGCGCAGATTGACCATGTAGTTGACCCCCTCGCCTTCGCCGCGGCGGATCAGCCAGTTCTGGCTGGTCAACGTCTCCAGCGCCTGGTCGAGTTCCTGCCGGTTCATCCGATCCGGCGCAGGCATCTCGTCCATCGCCGCACAGATCGCCTTGTAGGTCAGCTCAACCTCACGCAGCATCATGCGCATGATCTTGCGCAGGGCCGGAGGCAGTTCGGCGATGTCACCGGCACTGATGCCTTCTTCATGCTTCTGGACATCGAGCTTCTTTTGCAGCCGATCGAAAATGCTCTCGCTCATCTGCCCTCCTAATACATCTCCGGCATCCCTATCGGCTCCGGCTGCGGCTGGCACACCCCGCACCAGATCGCATCGGCAACGACCAATCCTTTCGGCGTCTCGTTCTTGCCCAGGTACATGCACAGGAAGGTGGGCATCTTGGCGCTGTGGTCCTTGCACACCGCCCGCCCGCAGAACTGGCAGATGGCGTGTGCAGGTTGGTCACAAACCCAGCAGTGCATAATCTGCCTCCGCTAAACGGCAAGGACCATCTGCGCGATCTCGCGCAGGGTCTTCGACCAGGGGTGGTCGGGAAAACACAACGAAAAGAGGTCGGCCGATCCAAGGTCGGCCATCTCCTCGGAGAGAGGCAGGATGCCGGCGACAGGGGCCCCGTAGGTCTTCTCGACCGTCTGTTTCATTTCCGCAAAATCATAACGCGTCAGGGCCTTGTTCACCACCAGGAACAAATTTGGCACGTCCAGGCCGCGGGCGATATCGACGGTCACAGCCGTCCCCTGGAAATCCTGCTGGTCGGGGCGCAGAATGATGATCAGACCATCCGAGATGGCGATCGAGAGCAGGGTCTCTTCATTAAGGCCAGGATGGGTGTCGATGAACAGGTAATCCAGCTTGAGTTCTTTGAGCAGACCGCTGAGACCCTTGTTGAGGATGCCCACGTCATAACCGGTCTTGACGACCCGGCTGATCTCACGCCCATTGATGCTGGACGGGATCAGCCAGAGGAACTTATCGCGCAGTTGCTGGACCCCTTCCCCGCCCGCAGTGGAGCCGACCGGGTAGGCCACATCCTGGATCGCGCATTCCCCGCGCAGGAATTCATTCAGCGTATGCCCCATCCTGGTCTCATCCAGGCCAAAGAGAACGTGAATGCCCGGGGACTGGATGTCCGTATCGACGATCGCCGCCCGTTTGCCCCGCAGGGCCGCCTGGGCCGCCAGATTGGCAGTCATGTTCGACTTCCCCGTGCCCCCACGAAAAGAGTGGACCGAAATGATCTTTCCCATCGCCATCCTCCAAATTGGTGTCTACCCAAGTGCGAAGACGTGCTACTCGTCCTGAGCCGTTGTCGTCCGATCCTTCAAGCGGTCGAAGACGCCCATGCCCGGACCGCGCGGCTGGCTCGCCTGTTCCTTGATCCTGGTATCCAGAAGATTGTACACCGAAAAAACTTCCTCGAGATGAGTATATCGCAAATAAACCATCGCATAGGAACCAATCTCCTTGCGGGCCGCCTCCATCTCCGCCTGCAATTGCTCGATCTGTGTCCGGATGTTGGCCTGCATCTTCTCGTCGGCCATCTTTTCGGCCATCTTGCGCTGGATGCCGAGACGGGCCTGAACGAGGAGCAGGTTCTCGATCCGGGAGGCGGTTTCCGCCCCGAAGGCCGCCGACAACCGCTTGAGCACTTCATCGACCCGGGCCATGTTCCCGACTGCAGCGACTTCCTGTCTTTCGACCCGATCGGTCACGCCCAGGGTCTCCTTGATCCAACCCAGTTCTTCCTTGAGCCCGCGGCGGATCACCAGGGCGATGATCCCGGCTGCTCCGCCGCCGACGATCACCGCGTAAAGCAGCAGCAAGCCGCTGTTGACCCGCGTGACCAGGTTGTTGAAGCCCATGTGGAACAGGATCGCCACGAGGATCCCGCCTGCCGAAAAGGCATACCGCCAGGCATTCTTCTGGAAGCGTGCCCAGCCCAGGATGATCCCGACGATGGCGCAGGCGGCAGCATGCATCAGATTTGTCGAGATGACCCGCGTGATGGCCACCCACAACGCCGCACCGGCATTCCCCAGGACATATTCGAAATTTTCAGCGATCGCGAAGGCGATCCCGGTGGCAAAACCATAAATGGCCCCATCGACGAAATAATTGAAATCGGGGCGCCGCACCAGATAGATCTGCATCAAGGATTTGAGGATCTCCTCCGAGATCGGAGCGACGAATCCGACCATGACCAGGAAGCCGAGGTTCAGACTTCTCATCGCCAGAGGATTGACCTGGGCTGCAAGAACATAGGCCGCCAATCCGGCAATGACGCTCAAGACGACATACAGGCGAGAACCCGTTCGATACAGATCAAGTGTATGGATCACGTAGAAAACGACCGCTGGAATGGCCGTGGCAATCAACAGGGCGATGATGGTCATTGTCATACGAATATGATACTACAGAATCGAAACTCCCCTCCCCCATCCGGGGGAGGGGAAAACAGGATCGTCATTCGCCGCGACTGGCCGTCTCCTTGGAAGGCGACCACTCGGACCACTTGTCGGTGGCCGGGTCGATGGTCAGGTTGGTCTGGGCCCC
>JAFGSI010000039.1 GCA_016934715.1 Anaerolineales bacterium | reverse complement strand
GTTTTGGTCTCGATCGCTGTTGAGACGACAGACCGGACAGGAATGCACACGAACCGAAAGAGACTTCTCGACCAGCGTTCCGCAACCGGAGCATCTCTTGGATGTGTTGCGAAGAAGCTCGACGTCGACTTCCGCCCCTACCGCATCCTGGGAGCCTGCAATCCGCCTTACGCTTACAAGGCCCTGCAGGCCGAACGCAACCTGGGCCTGCTGCTGCCCTGCAACATCATCGTCCAGGATGCCGGCGGGGGTAGGACCGAGGTCGCCGCCATTGACCCGGCTGCCTCGATGCAGATCGTCGAGACCCGGCCCTGCTGGAGGTCGCCGCTGAAGTGGGTGCGAAACTGCAGAGGGCGATCGAGAATCTTTGACCGAATCCGCGCTCGACTTCGCCAGCAACCCGGGCGCAATCTTCCACCCGATGGAACACGAAAAAATCCGGGAAGACTTCCCGGATTTTTTATCTCATCTCCGCATCACCTGGTACAGGGGCTGCAGACGTTTATACATCTGCTTGTACACCCCCTGGTACAGCTCATCGTAACGGGCATGGGTGGCTGGATCCGGCTCGAAGGTATCGCGTACGCTTGTCATCTCGCTGATGGCGGTCGGAAAATCAGGATGGATCCCTGCCCCGACGGCGGCATCGATGGCCGCCCCCAGACCGCTGGCCTCATACAGGTGCGGACGGGAAGCCGGCAGGCCAAAGATGTCGGCAGTGATCTGCAGAGCGGCATCCGACTGGCTGCCCCCGCCCGCCACGCGCAGTTCGGTGACCGCCACCCCGGACCGTCTGGTTGTCCGTTCGGCACCCTCCCGCAGGGCGTAGGCCAGACCCTCGAGGATGGCGCGATAGACGTGCGCCCGGGTGGTCACGTCGCTGAAACCGATGATCGCCCCGCGCGCCTCGGGTCCCGGAAAGACCAGCCCCGGCGACCAGAATGGCTGCAGGACCAGTCCGTCCGAGCCGGGCGGGACCGAACGGACCAGTTCATCGAACAGGGCCTCCGGTTCCACGCCTCGCTGCTCAGCCAGTCCCTGCTCGCGCAGACCGAACTGGTGCTTGAACCAGGTCACCATCCAATAGCCGCGCAGGATCTGAATCTCGAGGCTATAGGCACCTGGCACCGCCGCGGGATAGGGCGGAATGAGCGGGATGACCTCGATGTATTTCTTGTGAGTGGTATTGATCGTAGCCGAGGAACCATAACTGAGGCAGCCAATGTGCGGCTCCAGGCAGCCGGCTCCCAGCACCTCGGCCGCCTTGTCGGCGGCGGAAGCGATCAGCGTCAGCCCGGCTGGAAGGCCAGTCGCGGCCGCGGCCTGCGCGGTGATCTTCCCCAACGGAGCAGTCACCGGGACCAGGTCCGGCAACTGGCCCCGGTCGACAGGCACCGCCTGCCACTTCCAACCCCAGGAGACCTCCCAATCCTGCTTCTTGTAGTCGAACGGGATATAGCCCACCTGGCAGGCCACCGAATCGCTGAACTGACCGACCAACCGGTAGGTCAGGTAGCCGGACAGGAACAGGTATTTGTGGGTCGCCTTCCAGATCTCCGGCTGGTGAGTCATCAGCCAGTTGGCTTCGGCCTCAGCCTGAAGATAGGCGACCGTCTCAGAGGCCCCGGCGACCTTGAACGCCGCCCCCCACCACCCGCCGACCGGTCGCAGGCCTTCACTGCGGCGCTGGTCGAGCCAGACGATCGCCGGCCGCAGCGGCTTGCCTTCCTGATCCAGGTTGATCACGGTACTGCGCTGGGTTGTCAGGGCAACGGCAGCCAGGCTGTGCCTGTCGACTCCCTGAGCCCACAGCTCCTGGCAGGCCTGGCAGACTGCCTTCCAGTACACTTCCGGGTCCTGTTCGGCCAGGCCGGGGGCGGTCGAGTAGTATGGTTCGATCGGGACCCGGGCCATGGCGATGAGATTTCCGCGCGGGTCGAAGACCAGGGCGCGCACACTCTGGGTGCCATTGTCAATGGCCAGCAGATATTCAGCGCTCACAGGATTCTCCTTCCAACCAAAATTCCCAAACCGAAGGATGTTGCCTGGTTGAATTATAGCCGATAGGCGCGCTGCAACAACTGCGCATAGGATTGTAACTCGGCTTCCCAACGGGCATCCTCCCAGCCGAGCTCGGACTGGACGAGGCCGCGGATCTTTTCCATCTGGTCCAGGCCGCCGTTGGGGATCAGCAGCCCGAGTCGGACCCGGCGAAGCAGCAGATCGTCCAGATGGACGACCCCTTCACAGCAGGCGGCGCGGCGCAGCTCGGCCCACAGGTAAGGCGTACCCGGGATGTACTCGACCTCCGGGCCCGTAAACAGGTCCACGCACCCCGGCCCGTAGCGGGCCAACAGGCGCAGGCGCTGGGCAGCATGGAGGGGCGAATCGCCAAACCAGGCTTCGGATCCCTCCGGCAGCGGGTCGAGGACCGGGCGCTCGCGCTCAAAGGGAATATGCCCCAGGCGACGCCGGGCGGCCTTGAGGGCGTCCCGCGCCATGACCCGAAAGGTGGTCAGCTTGCCGCCGCTGACGGTCAACAGCCCATTTTCCTCCCAGATGACATGCTCGCGCGATTCCTGGGACGGATTGGCCTTGCCGGTATTCACCACCGGACGGATTCCGGAATAGGTGGAGATCACATCGGCATAGGTCAATTCTTGCGCGGGGAAGACCCGCTGGAGGGCCGCGAGCAGGTACTCGACCTCGGCCGTACTGATGGAGGGATCAGCCTGCAATTCCCGGTCATGATCGACGTCAGTGGTGCCGAAGAGCACCGCCCCTTCCCAGGGCAAGGCGAAGACCGGACGCCCGTCCTGCTGGTGCAGGAAGCTGATCGAGCGGGTCAGCGGCAGCCGCTCGAACGGCAGGACCAGGTGACTGCCGCGCAGCGGACGCAGACGCGGCCTCTGACCGATCTCCCCGCGCAATCGGTCTGCCCAGGCTCCTGTGGCATTGATCACCACCCTGCCGCGCACCTCCGCCTGCCGGTCGCTGTCTCCGCAAGTGTCCGTCACCACGACTCCGCCCACCTGTCCAGCCTGGGTGCGCATAAGCGAATCAACCCGGGCATAATTGAGCGCCCGCGCCCCTCCCGCCACCGCCTCGCGCACCAACCGCAACACCAGGCGGGCGTCATCCGTAAGGGCGTCGAAATAGCGATATCCGCCGCGCAGTCCAGGAGCCGTCAACGGCGGGCAGAGCTCACGCATGTCGAGCGCGTCGTACGCGCGATGGGTCCACTGGCGGGCCATGAGATCGTAGATGCTCAATCCCAGGCCGAACATCCAGCCAGGCATTTGGTCGCCGGGCAGGCAGGCGTAAAGAAATCCGAATCGGTTGACCAGGCCCCGGCCCTGTTTCAGCAGGTATTCGCGCTCCTGGACCGACTCGAGCGTGACCTTGAACTGGCCATTCTTCAGGTAACGCATCCCGCCATGAACAAGTTTTGACGAACGCGAGGAGGTGCCCGAGGCGAAGTCGTCGGCTTCGAACAGGACCGCCCTGAGCCCGGCGTGAACGCACTGGCGCAGAATCCCTGCTCCGGTGATCCCCCCACCGATGACGATCACATCCCATTCTAGATCGAGCTCGTTCCAGGCGCGATCCCGCCAGCCTTTGGTCCACTCCATCTTCATTCTCCTCTGACCGACTACCGTCCGCGGTCTAGAATAACTTCCCCGGATTCATCATCCCGTCCGGGTCGAAGGTCTTGCAGACAGCCCGGATGGCGTCCAGGCCGAGAGGGCCCTTCTCGAAAGCAAGATAAGGGGCATGATCGGTGCCCACACCATGCTGGTGTGTGATCGTCCCACCGTGCGCCTGGATGACGAGGCTGGCGGCGTGTTTCATCGCCTGCCAGCGCTCAAGCAGCTGATCCGGGTCGGCCGGGCGACGGAAGAGATAGGTCGTGTAGACGCTGGCCCCGTCGCGGTAGAGATGCGACAGGTGGGCAAAGGCCAGCGCCCGTTCCCCGGACTGGGCGGCAGCCTCAACGATTGCCTGCGGGATGGCGCGCGCAGCAGCCAGAACCTGCGGCCAGGGCAATGCCGTCTCCAGCGTGTCGACATTGACGCCGGCCTCCCAGAGCGTGTTGCGCAGGTAGGGCGACAGGAAGCGGCTCTTTTGCCAGGTGTGCCCAACGACCGTCCCGACAAACAACCCCCCGTGACGGCCGCAGATGGCCGCAGCCTCCCGGCGCACCCGCCGGACCTGGGCCGCTGTCCCGGTGGCGCCGAAGACCAGCAGGCAGCGAGGATCGCCGAAACCGACCAGGCGCAGGCCGCGGTCGGCGATCGGAATCCACGACTTGCCTGATAGGAGCAGGGTCGTCTCGGTCTCGAGCGGGCTGGACAGGCGCAGCATCGAAACCGGCAAGTCGCTCTGGGCGATCACCCGCACTGCTGTGCTGCCCTGCTCCCAGGACGGAAAGAAGACCCCGTAGAAGGCCTCCGCCTCGGGCAGCCGGCGCACCCGCACCCGGGCCTGGGTGATGATCCCCATGCGCCCTTCCGATCCGAGCACCATCTCGCCCACATCAGGACCGGCCGCGGAGGCCGGGAAATGCGGCAGGGTGAGCGTGCCGACGGGAGTCTCGATCCGCCCGCCAGCGAAGAGCGGTTCGATGCGTCCGTAATGAAAGGACTGCTGCCCCGATGAACGGGTGGCGATCCAGCCGCCGAGAGTCGAGTACTCGTGCGACTGCGGGTAATGTCCCAGCGTATAGCCGTGTTGCGCAAGCTGGGCTTCCAACCCTGGGCCCGCCACGCCAGCCTCAAAGAGCGCCGTCCAGCCGACTTCGTCCAGATCCAGCAGGTGGGTCATCTTCTCAAGCGAGATGGTCAACACCGGCAGGTCGGACTGCGGCGGGTTGATATGCCCAACCACGCTGGTCCCGCCGCCGTAGGGAATGACCCGCGCCCTCGTCTTTTTCGCATAAGCGAGCAGTTCGGTCACCTCCTGGTCAGAGGTTGGGAAAGCCACCCCATCGGGAAATGCCGGGACCCTCCCTGAGCGCAGCGCGACCCAATCGGGGGTCGATTGGCCGCGGGCATGGGTCAGGCGCGCTTCGGGCGAGATGTCCACCAGGGGATGGTCCGGGAGATGCGATCCCGGTACGGATCTGAGCACATCTTCAAGGGATGCATCCGGCTGCGGGTCCAGGGCGCCCAGGCAGTCAACCAGGTAATTCATTCCGGGGGCCGGTAGAGGATAACCGGTCTTGACGTTCCCCCATCCATTCCAGCGTTTCATATGAACCTCCTATTACGGCAGAATGCGGCGGTCCCGCCGTTCCATTCCCGATCACCCTTGCTTTCCTTGCCAGAAGGCCAGACTCTGCTCCATCACCAGGCGGGTCAGGGCTTCGGCCTCCCGGGAGTTCCCCTGCCGGGCGCAGTCCAGCAAACGGTCGTAGAAATCACGCGAATGCCGGCGGCCTTCCGGGTAGGCGAAGTAGTGCTCCCCCATGGCAAGGGAGAGTTCCTGGAAGCTGTTCAGCAGCAGCCGGAAGACCGGGTTGGGTGCCATCTGGGTCAGCAGGCTGTGCAGGTCCCAGTCGTAACGGGCAAAGGCCGCCGGATCGTCAGGTAAGCCGGCAGCGCGTTCGAGCAGGGATATGACCTCCTCCTGGCCCTCGCCCAGTGCCTGACAGGCATAGGCCGGGGCGAGCAGGATCCTGATTTCAAGCAGGTAGCTCACAAAATCGGGCGTCTGCGTCGCGAACCCCTGGGCCAGCGCGGCCAGGACCCCCAGGCTGCCCTCGCGCCAGTAATCGCGCACCCGGGTCGACTTGCCCTGCCGGATCTCAATCCAGCCATCACGCGACAGGCGCTGGAGGGCCTCGCGCAGCGTCGGCCGGGTGACGCCAAGCTGCTCAGCCAGTTCGCGTTCGGCCGGCAGGCTGCTGTTGACCGGGAAGTGGGCGGTGAGGATGCCTTCAAGCAGACGTCGCTCAGCCAGTTCAGCAGGTTTGGGGACAGGTTGCCATTCGTCCATCGGAATCTCCATACTGGTAAGTGGTCTGACCAGTTAATTATAGCGACTCTCCTCCGCACGAGTCTAGTGACAATCGTCAGGTCCCTTCACGAACTTGAGCAGAAAAAGCGTATAATCTGACCAGCGAAGAGAATGGCGGATGCATCCCCCAAGAACAACTGCACGCCAGCATGTCCAGGATCGGTGGCCTTTTGGAACAACCGGCTGAAAAGGGTCCAACCGCCAACGCATTCCCGCACAACCTGGCGGAGGCGAGTCCACCGGCCCGGCTTCCAGGCTCGCCAGACCTCCGCCACGAAAAACCGCAAGGGAAATGTCGCGTGCCTCGGTCGCGAGCCACAGGAAGGATTGTCACCATGCCTGTTGAAAATACAGAAACTCTCCTCGAACACCAGTACAAGACGGCCGTCAAGTTGAGCGCCCGCATCGACCTGCACACCCGTTTCAGTACCAACCCGTACGGCTGGTTCCGTTGGCTCTTTGAACAGATCGCTCTGCCCCCGCAGGTGCGCATCCTCGAGCTGGCCTGCGGCCGCGGTGACCTGTGGCTGGAGAACCTGGACCGTATCCCGTCCGGCTGGGAGATCACCCTCAGCGATTTTTCGAAGGGCATGCTTGCCGAGACGAAAGCCCGCCTGAAGGGTACTTCCCATCCCTTCCGATTCCACCTGGCAGACATCCGATCCATCCCTGCCGAGGACGACCAATTCGACGCCGTGATCGCCAATCACATGCTCTACTATGTCCCGGAGAAAATGCACGCCTTCCGGGAAGTACTGCGGGTGCTCGCCCCTGGCGGGACATTCTTCGCGACCAGCGTGGGAAGAACCCACCTGAAGGAGCTGACTGAGCTGGTCCACGATTTCGACCAGAGCGGTGACCTGCGCAGATCCGACCATGAGCTGGACTTCACCCTCGAGGACGGCGCAGCCCAACTCGAGGCCTGTTTTGCCCAGGTCGAATTGCGACGCTACGAGGATTCACTGGAGATCACCGAAAGTGAGCCCCTGGTCGCCTATCTTCGCTCCGGCATGCACGCAGAGATCCTGGAGCCGCACCTGGAGGCCTTCCGCGCTTTCGTGACCCGGAAAATCCAATCGCAAGGCGCAATCCACATCTTTAAAGATTCAGGCCTTTTTATAGCGCGGCAGTTGGAAGGCACACGGTAAAATAACCCATGCGCGAACTACCAGCGATCTCCGCGAGCTTCACCTTCAGCCAGTCCTCGCTCCAGGATTATTCGGACTGCCCGCGCCGCTTCTGGCTGCGCTACGGCGAACGATTGCAATGGCCGGCCGTGGAATCGGAACCGACCCTGGAAAACGAACGCCGCCAGCAAGAAGGCCAACACTTTCACCGGTTGGTTCAGCAGCACCGCCTGGGTCTACCGGCAGAGAAACTGGCCCGTTTCGCCTCCACCGCCAACCTCTCGCGCTGGTGGGAGAACTATCTTGGGGATGATTTCGGGATAACCGGCTATGCGCAATACGCTGAACTCAGCCTCTCCGCCCCGGTCGCTGGCCACCGCCTGCTGGCGAAATACGACCTGGCCGCCATCCAAACCGGGGAGAAGGCGCTTATCTTCGACTGGAAGACGTACCACAAACGGCCGCGCGACGAATGGATGGCCGTACGCTGGCAAACACGCGTCTACCGCCTGCTGCTCGTCATGGCCGGAGCCCACCTCAACGGAGGGATTCCTCTCGCCCCCGAACAGGTCGAGATGATCTACTGGTATGCCGACTTCCCCACCAGACCGGCCCGCTTCCCCTACACCGTTGCCCAGTACCAGCGCGACCTGGAAGCGGTTAAACAACTTGTCATCGAGATCAGCACCACCCGCATGGACTTTCCGATGACGGATGAGACCACCCGGTGTGCCTACTGTACTTACCGTTCCTACTGCGAACGTGGGGCGGCAGCCGGCCAGGGGGACAACCTCGAAGCCGAATTACAAGAATACGATTTCGACTTCGAGCAGGTCCAGGAGATCGCTTTCTGAGAAGGGAAACCATGCGCTGGATCGAACCTGCAGCCACCTGCTCCCCATTCCCGGACCTGCACCCGCTCATCGGGCAGACGCTCGCCCGGCGCGGGGTGACCACACCGGAGGCAAGGCGCGCTTTCCTGGATCCAGAGGCCTACGTTCCCACTCCACCCGGCGAGTTGCCCGGTCTGGAGTCAGCCGCCGGGCGGATCTGGGAAGCGGTCCACCGCGGCGAGCAGATCTGCGTCTGGGGCGACTTCGATGTCGACGGGCAGACCGCCACCGCTATCCTGGTCGAGACTCTGCGCGGTCTGCAGGCGAACGTCCTCTATCACATCCCGGTCCGTTCGACCGAGAGCCACGGCATCCGGGTCGAGCGGCTGGAGGAAGTCATCGCGGCCGGCGCCCGCCTGATCCTGACCTGTGACACAGGCATCAGCGCCTTTGATGCGGTAGCCCGCGCCCGGGCCCACGGTGTGGATGTCATCATCACCGATCACCACGACCTGCCTCCACGCCTGCCGGCGGCAACGGCGATCGTCAACCCGAAACTGCTCCCAGACGCCCATCCCCTGGTCGACCTGTCCGGTTCGGGGGTGGCCTACAAGCTGGCCGAATCCTTGCTGGCGGGTCAGGATTCCGCCATCCTGCTCGATTTGACAGCCCTGGGGCTGGTCGCCGACCTGGCCCGGCTGCGTGGCGACTCCCGCTACCTGGTCCAGCAGGGGTTGGTTACCTTGCGGAAGACCGGGCGGCTGGGCCTGAAGGCAATGATGGACCTGGCCGAACTGGCTCCAGCCAACCTAAACGAGGAACACATCGGCTTTGTATTCGGACCGCGGTTGAACGCCCTGGGCCGCCTGGGGGATGCCAATCCCGCCGTCGAGCTGCTGACCACGGCCAACCCGGAACGGGCCCGCCTGCTGGCAGCCCAGCTGGAGAACTACAACGCCCAGCGGCAGTTGCTCTGCAGCCAGGTCACCCAGGCGGCGGAGGCCCAGCTGCGCGCCAACCCCGACCTGCTGACCACCCCGGTGATCGTCCTCGGCCACCCGACCTGGCCGGGCGGGGTCGTCGGGATCGTCGCCAGCCGGCTGGTCGAACGCTACCACAAACCGGCGATCCTCTTCTTCACCCCGCCCGGAGAAGCGGCGCGCGGCTCAGCACGCTCGATCCAGGGACTGAACATCACCACCGCCATCGCCATCCAGAAAGACCTGTTGCTCACCTTCGGCGGGCATCCAATGGCCGCCGGGTTGGCCCTGGACCCACAAAATCTACCCGAGTTCCGCAGGCGTCTGGGCCAGACCGTGGAGAAGATGCTCGCAGGCATTGCGGCCGAGCCCGTTCTGCAGATCGACGGTTGGGTAGGCCTGTCCGAAGTGACCCTCGACCTGGCCAGGCGCATTGATACCCTGGCGCCCTTCGGCCCGGGCAACGAGAAACTGGTCCTGGCGGCGAGAGACCTGCGGCTGGAGAGCGTCACCGAGATCGGCAGAAATCACGAGCACCGCAAATTGACCGTCGTCGACGGAACCGCGAACACCCAGACCGTGCTATGGTGGGACAGCTCCGACCAGGACCTCCCGGAGGGGCACTTCGACCTGGCCTTCAGCGTTCGCATCAGCGACTGGCGCGGGGCCCGGCAGGCGCAGATGACCTTTATCGCTTGTCGCCGCCGCGAGGGCGAGGTAATTGAAATCCAACCGCCAGCCATTCGTGTCGAGGACCATCGTCAGGCAGGGGACCAACTCCGGATCCTGAGATCGCTGTCCCCCGAGACACTCGTCTGGTCGGAAGGCGAGCAGCGAGAGGCTGTTGGCGGGCTTGACCGCAACAGCCTGGGCCGCTCAGCCCGACTGGCCATCTGGACCACGCCGCCCGGACCGGAAGTCCTGCAGGCAGTGCTGGAAAAGGTAAGACCACAGACCGTTGATCTGTTCCGCCCGGCAGCAACCGTTGAATCACAGGAAGGCTTCCTCGATCGCCTGGTCGGTCTGTTGAAGTACGTCCTTCACCAACGCGGCGGGAAGACCTCCTACAGCGAACTGGCTGCGGCCACCGCCCAGCGAGAGACCCTCGTCCGCAAAGCCATCACCTGGATGGTCGCGCGCGGCAAGATCAAGGTCATCGAGGAAGATGCGGGAACCCTCGTACTTGAGACAGGAACGGTCATGCAGGATCCGGCCGGCGCAGCCCAACTTTGGATGGAGATCGAATCCCTGCTGGCCGAGACGGAAGCCTATCGGGCCCATTTCCAGCGGGCGGAAGCCGACAGCCTGATCCACTGACCTCCTCCCCACGGATACCTCCGGGGCCTCGGCGCCGGCATTTGGGCGAACCCGTCTTGGATCCAATCCCCAACGGGACCCATTATGGCCAGAGGTCCTGCGTGCCGCAGACATTCGTCTCGGTCAGGGTGGTGAACATCAGTGTCCCCACCTGCCACCAGTCTTCCCCGGCAGCACAGGTGTCCAGCTTGACGACCGTGTAGGTAATCCCGCCGTTATTCCACAGTCGAAAGACCACCGTATTCGCGTCGAGGGCTCCGCTGCCGTAGTCGGTAACGAAGAACACATAGCGGTCGGCGGAGACTCGGTTGTAATACGGTGCCATCGTCCCGGGCTGGTAGGTCAGGCCGACCGACTCCATGCCAAACCCATCTCCCAGAAGATCGTTCCCGCCATTGCGATTCCACAGGGCGAAAGGGTGCCCGGCCAGGTCACCCGACCCGACATCATCCGGGTGGCCGGAGGCCCCGAAGCCGACCACGCCGCCCGGACCGCTCTCGGTGGGCAGGAAGGTATACAGATCGAGGTCGCTGTTGCCGTCGAGGCCGCCCCAGGTGATCACGGCCGTCATCCGCCCGGTCGGCGGGACAGCAACATTCAGAAATGGATTGAAGATCAGGCCCGGCGTGTCGACCTCCACCGCCCCAACCATGACCGGCGAGGTGATAGAGGACGTGCGCACAACGCGCGTCTCATAGGTCTGACCGACCGGGACATTGAGAAGCAGCACAGCCGGGTTGCGGACACCCCTCAAGACAGAAATTGCGACCACGGTATTGGTGTTGGCCCTGGTGAGGGTCACGCGCGTATCAAGCAGCGGCAGGCCGGTGGTGGCTTCGGTCACGTAGACGACCACCATGGCGCGGTTCATCGCCGCCGCCAGGTCCAGGTAACGGGCGTCATCCATGGAATACTGACCGCCCCTGGAATCATCGGGCCAGCAGAAGGGGGCGTCCCCCAGGTATCCTTCGTCATTGTAGCCCTCCGCCGGCTCGATCGCCGAGGCGTCGAAGTTCGTCGCCAGCGCCTGGCCGGAGTCGATCAGGACCTGCTTGATGGAGGCATTCGTGGCAGCCGGGTAGATATTCCAGGCCCGCCCGGCAGCCCCGGCCGCGTACGCCGCTGCCAGCGAGACCCCGCTCCAGGTATCGTAACCGTCGCCCTCAGGATCCGCCCCGGCATAGGTGCGCATCCAGTACGGGTTGCTGACCGGCACGGTCGAGAAGATGCTCTCCCCTGGGGCAACCAGCTGGACCCAGGATCCGTAATTGGAATACGGCAGCATACAATCGCTGAAATATTCGCCCGCCTCTGGCCGGCTGCTGGAGTTGAGATCGACCCAGGTTGCCGTTGCGTCGGTGCCGTCGGTATAGCGCGCCCCGGCTACGGCGATCAGGCCCGAATGGATCGTGTTCGCCTGCCCGGAGGGGCACGGACGAGCCATGGCCAGCGTGCCGTCGGCACAGGTATCCGGGTCGGCCCAGGCAGCCGGGTATGTCTGGGCTGAACTGCTGTCGTACCCGGCCGGGGCGATCACCAACTTGCCCTGTTCCGTGATGGCGTACGCAAGTGCTTCGTAAATGAGCGGATCGGCGGTCGCACCGACAAAGTTGAGGCTGATGACCCGGACCGCATCGTTCTCGGCGCACGCGCGGATGCCGGCAGCGATGTCGACCGAGCTGCCCCAGCCCTGGGCATTGAGCACCTTGACGGCCAGCACCCGGCCGATGGAGAGACCAATGGCTGAATCGACCTGATTATCGATCCGGGCCGCGAGGATCCCGGCAACGAACGTCCCGTGGCCATTGTCGTCCTCGGGGAGATTGTCATCGTTGACAAAATCCCAGCCAGGGGTCACCACATTGCGCAGGTCAGGGTGTTCGGCGTCGACGCCGGTGTCCAACAGGCAGATCCACGGGCTGGGCGTCTGGTCCGGCCAAATGGTCCCGGCGTTGATCCGCCACCAGCCCCAGGACGAATAGGCATCCAGCGGGAACGCGCGCACTGTCTGCCCGTTGAGCAGGATGCGCATGTCAGCCAGGTCGTCAACCGGAAAGAGGATCGGATTCCCCTGGCTGTCCACCTTGGGGATGGCCGTCAGGTCCAGCGGGCCGACCACGGGACGCCGTTCGGGAATTCTCCAGATCTGGCGAGCGGATTCGGCTCCCGTCTGCGCCGCGGATACTGGCACGCCGGAGGCCAACAGGGCCAGGATGGTCACCAGGGAGAAGAAACGTGCCACTCGTCGGTTCATGCGGGCTCCTTTGGTAGATCGATTCACAGACTGCACTTTTATTGTACAACAACAGCATCCCTGGATGGAAAATGCTACAATAGAATTATGAACCTGCAAGGTTATGAAGAACGGGCGCACACTGCCGATTGGGCGCTCCGGGTCTGGGCCCCGGACCTGGAGAGCCTGTTCGCCGAATCCGCCCGGGGGATGAATGCCCTTTCAGGAGTGCAGTTGGCGGATGATCCTCGGGTGGAACGGACCTTCGACGCGGCCGGGCCGGACTCCGAGTCCCTGCTGGTCGCCTTCCTGTCCGAACTGATCTATTTCGCCGAGCAGGAATGGCTGGCCTTCGATACCTTCGATGTCCGGCTGGCAAAGGGTCGGCTGGAGGTCAAGATGGCCGGCGCCCCGCTGACGGCGCTCTCCAAAGCCATCAAGGCAGTGACCTACCATCTTCTGCATATTCGCGAATCAGCGAACGGGTGCGAGGTCGAGATCGTGTTCGACGTGTAGAGAGTGAGGCTGGCATGATCCGATTGGACGACTTGACCCCCATCAGCCAGTACGAATGGGAGATCCCCATCACATTCCGAACGGACATGCGCGTACCGGTACGCATCTTTGCCACCCGGGATTTGCTGGAACAGGTGCTCCACGACCGGTCGCTCGAGCAGGCCATCAACACGGCCACTCTGCCTGGCCTGGTCGGGGCGGTGGTGGTCATGCCCGACATGCACCAGGGCTACGGATTCCCGATTGGCGGCGTGGCGGCGACCGAGTTCCCGCAAGGAGTGATCTCGCCCGGCGGGGTCGGATATGACATCAACTGCCTGACCGGCGAAACCCGGATCCTGCATTCGCACGGCTATACACGCCGGATCGACGAGATGGTTTCCTTGAGCACCGCGGAGGATCTGGCCTGCCTCGACATCGGCGGGCTGCACACGGGAAACACACGGCCGGTCCGCTGGCTCAAACAGGATCCGCACACACCCTTGCTGCGCGTGACGACCTGCGGCGGACTGATCGTATCCGCGACTGCTGACCACCCATTCTGGACTCAGGACGGCATGGTCCCGCTTGGCCGGTTGCGTCCCAACGATCAGGTTGCTGTGGCCCTGTTCCAGGGGGTGGACTATGAAACGCCATCCACGAAAGTCATCCTGTCTGAGCTGGATTATCGTGCTTACCTTGCCCGGATCGAGCATCCAACAAGAGGAAAAGTGATCCAGCAGATCCTCGCCCAGGTGCACGAGCGGCATTTGCTCCCACTGCAATATGACTCTCCTGGCATTCCTACCCTGTGTAAAATCGCAGGTCGCATTTTCGGCGGCGGGAGCCTCCGGATCGACAGGCCCGATACGGGACGGATCGCGTTCCAGGGGAATCTGACCGACCTGGAGGATATCCGCAGGGACATCATCAAGCTTGGGTTTCGTCCCGGCCTCATCATGGAACGCAGGCGGAAACACATCCTTCGGACGACCTGTGGAGAGCATCCGTTCGAGCAAACAGATCACAGGCTGACAGTCAACAGCACCGCCCTGGCGGCACTGCTTGCCTGCCTGGGTGCCCCAACCGGCAACCGTGCGACCCGGGACTATCCCCTGCCCACCTGGTACCAGCATGCTCCGCGCTGGCAAAAACGCCTCTTCCTGGCAGCCTTTTTGGGCGCCCAGACGAGCGGCGCGCAAATCGTGAGCGAGCATGGGACAGATTTCTCCGCGCCCACCATCTCCATCGTCAAACACCCCCGGCTCGACCACAGCGGGAGAGAATTCCTGCGACAGGTGGCGGATTGGTTGGGGGAATTCGGCGTGCAAACCCATCCGATCAGCTCACCCTCCGAGCAGGTCGATTCGGACGGGAAGAAGTTCATCCGGTTGAAACTTGTCCTGCACGCCGATCCGGAAAATCTGGCACGCCTGTGGAGCAGGATCGGTTTCGAATATAACCGCTCCCGCCGTACACTGGCTGCGGCCGCTCTACTGTACCTGGAACACAAACGCCAGCACCTCCAGACCTGCCAGATGGCAGTCCCAGGAATCGCATCGGGCGAGAGCGCGACCCACCCGAACAACTGCGAGACGAAAACCGGCATCGTTCAAACCTCGCAGCATGAAGGCGGTCGAACCACCTCGCCCGCCAGGGAAGGCCTGCCCACCTTCAATGAGTTCCGTCGCGACCTGCCCATCGGCGACAGCGCCTACGTATGGGATCGGATCGCGTCGATTGAGGAAATTTCCGCCTGCCAGCCGGTCTATGATTTCAGCGTAGACCACCAGGATCACAATTTTATCGCCGGCGGGTTCGTCGTCTCGAACTGCGGGGTCCGCCTGCTGGCCTCGGGCCTGGAACTGGAAGCCGCCCGTCCCCACCTGGACGTCCTGGCCACCCGCCTCAACCAGGTTTGCCCGAGCGGAGTCGGGACCGGGGGCGTGGTGCAGGTCAGCGTCCCCGAGCTGGATCGGGTCCTGCGGGACGGTTCGCGCTGGGCAGGCAAGAACGGTTACGCCAGCGCGCAAGACCTGGCCCGCACCGAAGAGGGCGGCTGCCTGGAAGGGGCCGACCCAACCAAGGTCAGCGAGCGGGCCAAAAAGCGCGGCCGCGATCAAATCGGCTCGCTTGGGGCAGGCAACCATTTCATCGAGGTGGATGTGGTCGAAGAGATCTTCGACCCGGTCACCGCGGCTGTCTTCGGCCTGCGAGAAGGCTGCCTTGTTCTCCAGATCCACTGCGGCTCACGCGGCCTCGGCCACCAGGTCTGCACTGATTATGTCCAGGAATTCCAGGGCGCGGTCCGGCGCTACGGCATCAGCCTGCCCGACCGGGAACTGGTCTGCGCCCCGATGGACAGCCCGGAGGGACAAGCCTATCTCGGGGCGATGCGCGCGGCGGCTAATTTCGCCTTTGTCAACCGCCAGGTCCTGGCCCACGCCGCCCGGGGAGCCTTCGAAGACATCTTCGCCGGCAAGGCCGGCGGCTGGCAGCTGACCCAGGTCTACGACATCGCCCACAACATCGGCAAGCTCGAAATCCATGAAGTGGACGGCAAGCAGATCAAGGTCTGCGTGCACCGCAAAGGAGCGACGCGTGCCTTTGGCCCGGGGGCGCCCGGGCTGCCACCCGAGTACACCCAGACCGGTCAGCCGGTACTGGTTCCCGGGAGTATGGGCACGAGTTCCTGGGTTCTGGCCGGAACGGAAGAGTCAATGCGACGCGCCTGGGGTTCCACCTGTCATGGGGCCGGGCGGGTGATGAGCCGGGCCCAGGCCAAGCACGAGATTCGCGGTGACAGCCTGCGGCGCGAGCTCGAGCGGTTGGGCATCCACGTCCGTGCCGGGTCGTTGCCCGGTCTGGCCGAGGAGGCCCCAGCGGCCTACAAGGATGTCGAGGCGGTCGTCGAAACCGTGACGGCGGCCGGCCTGACCCGCAAGGTGGCCCGCCTGCGCCCGCTGGCAGTGATCAAGGGCTAAAGCGGGAACATTCCCTTCCGACGGGTCGTCTACTTACCAATAAAACCGAAAGGAGCTAACCATGCGAAGCCTGATCCCAATCCTGATGTTCATTCCCCTGCTGGCGGCCTGTGCCAGGACCCCGGCCAGCGATAACCCCGAGCGCCCGGTCAGCAACCAGGACAATGCCCAACCGCTGGCGCCCGAATACGCCCCCCAACCCGGTGACGGAGCCCTGGTGAGGGGCAACATCTACCTGGACCCGGTGCAGCTGGTCACGATGGAAAGTTTTCCACTTCAGTTCTCGCTCTACCTGACGGGCAGCCTGCCAACCCCCTGCCACGCCCTGCGCCTGATTGTCCTGCCACCCGACGACCAGAACCGGATCCTGATCGAGGCGTATTCGGTCACCGACCCGGACCAGATTTGCATCCAGGTGCTTGAACCCTTCGACGCCAGTCTCCCACTGGGTAGTTTCCCGGATGGTCACTACACGGTCTGGATCAACGCAGAAAAAGTCGCGGAATTTGACGCATGATCAAGCGCGAGCTCTCTCTTGCGCTGCACAGGCATTTCTCGAACGTCCGGTGGCTGACCACCGGACGTCGCTTTTATTTCTCCAAGATCTGGGAGAGGAACAGCTTGGTGCGATCTTCTTGGGGGCGTTTAAAGATATCGTCCGGCGAACCGGTCTCGACGATCAGCCCCTGGTCGAAAAAATACATCCGGTCGGCGACTGCCTTGGCAAAGCCCATCTCATGGGTCACGACCAGCATGGTCATACCGCTCTGGGCCAGTTCGGTCATCACATCCAGGACTTCCTTGATCATCTCCGGGTCGAGGGCCGAAGTCGGTTCATCGAAGAGCATGATCTTGGGCTGCATCGCCAGGGCCCGGGCGATCGCCACACGCTGCTGTTGACCGCCGGAGAGCTGGGCGGGAAATTTGTCGGCCTGCTCCGGAATGCCGACCCGCAGGAGCAGCTGGTTGGCCACTTCTTCAGCCTTGGTCTTTGGCCACTTGCGCACCTGGATGGTTGCCAGGGTCACGTTCTGCAGCACGGTCAGGTGCGGGAACAGGTTGAACTGCTGGAAGACCATCCCGGTCTCCATGCGAACGGCTTCGACATTGTGCGTGTTGTTGTTCAGTTCGATCCCGTCGACGATGATCTGCCCCTCCTGGTGGTCTTCCAGGCGGTTCAGGCAGCGGATGAATGTCGATTTGCCCGAACCCGACGGGCCAAAGATGACGATCACCTCGCCCTTTTGGACGTCCATGTCGATACCGGCCAGGGCCTGGAAATGTCCATACCACTTCTTCACGCCCCGGCACTGGATGATCGGACCATTCGTCTCGTTCGGTGTGCTCATCAGCTTCTCCCTTGGGTTTTCTCTATTATAGGCGAAAAAGAGGACGGGCGGAGGTCGATTCAGTCATCCTTGTACGGATCGGGGACGCTGATCGCCGCAAAGCGCGCCCGGGTCAGTTCCGCCAGGGTCGCGACCGGCAGGCGGATGTTCAGGCCGCGCTGCCCACCGCTGACATGGACCTCGGGGTGAGCCTGAGCAGCCGCTTCGATGACCACCTGGAAGCCGCGGTTGATTAGGGCCAGCGGTGAGATTCCGCCAGCCTGCAGTCCGGTCAGGGCCTCCGCCTCGTGCTCGGTCGGCAGGCTAAGCTTCTTCTCGCCGAGGGCCGTGGCCAGCGACTTCAAGTCGACCCGATTGGGTCCTGGAATGACCGCCAGGATGGGTTTCCCCGGCTTCGGGCGGGCCACGACGATCGTCTTGTAAATCCGGTCCGGGTCCACGCCCAGCAGTCGGGCAGTCTCGGTCGCGCCGAGTTTCTCGGCCGGCAGTTCGAACACCTGATGGGGGACTTTACGCCCTTCCAGCAGGCGGGTAACATTGTTGGTGATTGGCATCGCTGGTCCTCGTGCCCGGCTTGACAGGTATGCTATACTGGCAGCACCATTATTTTATCGCATAATCTTCAGGAGGCCGTCATGTCGAACAACAGCAACGAACAGGAGCGCCTCAGGCGTTTGCGCGAACGCCAGCTGGCCGACCGCGATCCACTGGTCAAGGAGCGCGAGTTCCAACGCAGAAGTGTTGCCAAAGAACGCAAGGCCGCAGCCCGTCGTTACACGCTGCGGGATGCCTGGAGCGAAATTCCCCATATCATCAAAGGACCGCTCTACGGTTTCCTGCTCGGGCTGGGGGTCTGCCTGGTCCTGCCGGCCCTGTGGCAATCCCCTTGGGCCCTGCCCTGCGGCGCAGGCCTGGCGGCGCTCTTCATCGGGATGGGCGCCCTGCTCGGAAGGGCCGTCGATTCGCGAGAGGATATCAAGGACAACTTGCGTTGATATGCAGATCCGCATCGCCCGGCTCCCAAACCACAACGCCATGCACAACCCCGGTCGGCAACCCGTAGATTGGTAAACCAGAGTGTCATGAAGAAAGTCTCGCCGTACACCATCGAGGACCTGCTCGATAAACTCAGCGACGACTACACGCCCGCCGACCGGGACCTGATTCGGCGCGCCCACCGCCTGGCCGAGGAGGCCCACGAAGGCCAGCGGCGCGCATCCGGCGAGCCGTACATCAATCACTGCCTGGTGGTCGCCTCAATGCTGGCGGACCTGCACCTGCCGACCGACACGATTGCCGCCGGCCTGCTTCACGACACGGTCGAGGATACCGCCGTCACCGCCGAAGACCTGCTCCAAGACTTCGGGGAGGATGTGGCCAAACTGGTCCAGGGGGTAACCAAATTGACCCAACTGCCGCGCGTCTCGCGCGGGGAACACAGGGAGGAATTGCTCAACAGTCCTGCTCCAGAGGCCGACGAACAGGACCTGCGCACCCGCAAACGCGACCTGGCCAATGAGACCCTGCGCAAGACCTTCCTGGCCATGGATGAAGATGTCCGCGTTGTGCTGATCAAATTGACCGACCGCCTGCACAACATGCGCACCCTGGGGTTCTTTCCGGAGGCCAAACGCCGTCGCATCGCCCAGGAGACCCTGGACATCTTTGCTCCTCTGGCCAACCGGCTGGGCATGTGGCAGATCAAGTGGGAACTCGAGGACCTGGCTTTTCGCTACGTCAACCCCGAAAAATACAAGGAAATTGCCGACCAGCTTTCCGAACGTCGTGAGACCCGCGAAGTGCAGATCAAGGGCATCATTGATCATTTTTTTCAGGTGCTCAAGGATGCCGGCATCGAGGTCGAGATCAGCGGGCGGCCCAAACACATCTATTCCATCTTTCGAAAAATGACCGAGAGGGGCAAGCCTTTCGAACTGGTACGCGACATTCGGGCTGTCCGCCTGATCGTCCCGGATGTCCCCTCGTGCTATGCTGCCCTGGGTGTGATCCACACCCACTGGCGGCCGCTGCCCAATGAGTTCGATGATTACATTGCCGCCCCCAAGGACAACTTCTACCAATCCCTGCACACTGCCGTAATCTACGACGACGGTAAACCAGTCGAGGTCCAGATCCGCACTGCGGATATGGATACGAACGCCGAATTCGGCATCGCTGCTCACTGGCGCTACAAGGAAGGCGGCCATCGCGACAAGTATGATGAACGGGTCAATTACCTGCGCCAAATGATGGAATGGCGCCAGGACGTGGAGGATGCCCAGGAGTTCGTCGACAGCATGAAGACCGACGTCTTCAAGGACCGGGTTTACGTCTTCACCCCGCGCGGCGACATCATCGACCTGCCATCCGGTTCCACTCCGATCGACTTTGCCTACCATGTTCACACCTCGATTGGCGACCGCTGCCGCGGGGCCAAGGTCAACGGCAAACTCGTCCCGCTGGAATACGGACTAAAAACCGGTGAACAGGTCGAGATCCTGACCGCCAAGCACGGCGGCCCGAGCCGCGACTGGCTGAACCCCAGCCTGGGCCTGGTCCGCACGCAGCGCGCCCGGGCCAAGATCCGCAACTGGTTCAAGCGCCAGGATCGCGAACAGAACCTGGCCCAGGGCCGGGGCATGCTCGAGCACGAGATCGCCCGCCTGGGGCTGCGCGAGCTGAGCCAGCAGAACCTGGAGGCCCTGGCCCACCACTTCGACCGCAATGTCGAGGAGTTCTACATTGCCCTGGGCTGCGGCGATATCTCGATCGGCAGGGTGGTCAACCTGTTGCTCGAGACCGAAGAGAGCGACGATATGCTGCTCTTCGTCCCGCCGACCAGCGAACCGCCCTCGCCCACCGACGCGGTGACCGTACTGGGTCTGAAGGATGCCCTAACCAACATGGCGCGCTGTTGCAACCCGACCCCCGGCGACGAGATCATCGGTTACATCACCCGCGGCCGCGGTGCGACCATCCACCGCCAGGACTGTCCCAACATCCTGCGCATCCGCGACCGGGAACGACTGGTCAAGGTCAGCTGGGGTGAGAAGGTGCGCACCTTCCCGGTGCCGGTCCGGTTGACAGCTTACGACCGCCAGGGGTTGATGGGCGACGTCACCAACCTGCTCGACAGCGAAGGCGTCAACATTCGCGACGCCAGTGCCCGCACCTCAAAGAATCTGGCCGAGTTGCGCCTGGTGATCGATGTCAAGGACCTGGCCCAGTTGAGCCGTATCCTGGCCCGCATGGAGAACCTGCCCAACGTGCTCGAGGCTGTGCGCGTCAAGGGAGGATAGGCAAATATCCTATTTCTCGAAAAATGCCTGAATCCGACCCCTGAAATGGTATAATGTCGCCGCTTTTCAGACGGCGCCCTTATGCTCAGCGTACGCGAAGCCCAGGAACGCATCCTCACCCGTTTCCAGCCCCTCGAGGCACAGACCGTGCCCCTCGTGCAGGCTGTCGGGCGCGTCCTGGCTCGGGCTGTGCGCGCCGCTATCGACCTGCCCCCCTTCGATAATTCATCCGTAGACGGATTCGCCCTGCGCAGTGATGACGTCCGCCATTCCAGCCAGGCACAGCCGGTCAGCCTGCGCGTCGTGGACGACATCGCAGCCGGCAGCGCTCCGACGATCGCGGTCGGTTCCGGCGAAGCCGCCCGTATCATGACCGGCGCCCCGCTCCCCCGGGGGGCGGACGCAGTGGTCATGGTCGAGGACACCGACTTCGACGACCGCCACGCCGGCACACCCGCGCCAGAGATCGTGCAGGTGTACCATCCCGTCCCGGTCGGGGCCTATGTTCGGCCGCGCGCTGAGGACCTGCGCGAAGGCGACCAGGTCCTGCCAGCCGCCCGGCGCCTGCGCCCCCAGGATCTTGGCCTGCTGGCCATGCTGGGTGCAGCCTGGGTGGAAGTCCACCGGCAGCCGCGAGTGGCGATCCTCTCCAGTGGCGACGAGTTGATCCCGGTCGAGGCTGCCATGGCCCCCGGCAAGGTGCGCGACGCCAACTCCTACACCCTGGCCATGCTGGCCGAAGAGGCCGGGGCCGAGGTCCTACCGCTCGGCATCGCCCCCGATGAGCCAGGGGCCATTCAAGCCTTGCTCGACCAGGCCGTCGATGCGCAGGCCGACCTGATCGTCTCTTCAGCCGGGGTCAGTGTGGGTGCCCTGGACTATGTCCGGCAAGTAATCGAGACCCATGGCAGCCTGGATTTCTGGCGGGTGAACATGCGCCCGGGCAGACCGCTGGCCTTCGGTGAGTTCCGCGGCCGACCCTTCTTCGGGCTGCCGGGCAATCCGGTCTCGGCCTTCATCGGGTTCGAGGTGTTCGTCCGCCCGGCACTCGCCCACCTGAGCGGGTTGCCAGGCAAGGACCCCGGACGACGACTCCGGGTCCGGCTGGGAGAGTCGCTCGAATCGGATGGCCGCGAATCGTACCTGCGCGCAGTCGTCCGGATGGAAGAGGGCGAATTTGTCGCCCATCTCACCGGTCATCAAGGTTCCGGCAACCTGCTCTCGTTGGTCCTGGCAAATGCTTTACTGATTGTCCCGTCTGGGGTAAAATCGCTGCCTGCAAGCGCGGAGGTAGATGCATGGCTCATCGACTGAAGAAAAAAACCCCCAAATCGATTGCCCGGATGATCTTCTTTTGGACGACCCTGGTCCTGTCAACCCTGGGCGCGGCCAACGCCATCTACCTGCTGGTCCTGAAGTACAGTGGCAATACCGAGATGTGCCTGGGCAGCAGCGGGTGCTGGACCGTCAATACCAGCCCGTATTCTGAGGTCGGAGGCGGTATCCCGGTCTCGCTGCTCGGCGTGCTGGCCTACCTGGCGATCGTCGCCATCCTGGCTTTGGAAAGCCGCATCCGCTTTCTTAGCGAGAACGGCCCCCTGCTGGTCCTTGGCATGGGTATGACCGGGACGATCTTCTCCAGCTACCTGACCTGGATCTCGGCCACCAAGATCGAAGCCGCCTGCCCGTTCTGCCTGGCCAACCTGGTCATCATCAGCCTGGTCCTGATCATTGCCGTTATCCGGCTGGTAAGGCAATTTTTAAATCCTTAGGAGGATTCTCGATGCCCCGCATTCGCTGCCATTACACCGACTGCGTCTTTCTCGACGAGGGCTACTGCGGCGCCGCGGCGGTCGAATTCGACCCCGATACCGGCTGTGCCACCTATTCCCCCAATGAAGAAGGTGCTGATAACGATTGGGAAGATGAAGAAGAGGAGTGGGAGGAAGAAGAAATCGACGAAGAAGACGACGAACTCTGGCTGGACGACGAAGAAGACGAATTCTAAATCCTCTCCAGACGGCCGGCCGGCGGCCGTCTCTCTTTTCATCGGTCCATCAGGACCTTGATCTTGTTCCCGTTCCAGGGGCGGTCCTGCCGCCCCTGTTTTTTGTAGGCTATAATGCAGGCATCTCCTCAAAGAGGTGCTATGTTCCCGATGCCATTCGAAGTTCCCAATCGTATCCTGCTTGGGCCTGGACCCAGCATGACCTACCCGGCTGCCATGCAGGCCCTGGCCACCCCGACCATCGGCCACCTGGACCCTTCCCTGCTCGCCCTGTACGCAGAGGAACAGACCCTGCTGCGGCATGTTTTCCAGACCGAAAACGAATGGACCTTCGCTCTGTCCGGCACCGGCACATCCGGGATGGAGGCCGCCCTGGCCAACCTGCTTGAGCCGGGGGATCCCATCCTGGTGGCCGTCAAGGGCTATTTCGGGGCCCGACTGGCCGAGATGTCCACCCGTCTGGGCGTCCAGGTGGACAGGATCGAAAAGGCTCTGGGCGAGATTTTCTCTGTGGAGGAGATCGAAGCCGCCTTGCAGCGCAAACCCTTCAAGCTGCTTGCCCTGGTTCATGCCGAAACAAGCACGGGGGCCGAGCAGTTGCACATCGCCGAGATCGCCGCCGCGGCCCACCGGCACGGGGCGCTGCTGCTGCTTGATACGGTCACCTCGCTGGGCGGGATTCCGGTCCGAATCGATGCCTGGGAGGTCGACGCGGCCTACTCTGCCAGCCAGAAGAACCTGTCAGCGCCCTCCGGGCTGGCTCCGATCACCTTCGGGCCGCGCGCCCGGGAGGTCGTCGAGAAACGCAAAACGCCCGTTTCCAGCTTCTACCTCGATCTGCACCAGTATGCCGATTATTGGAACGGAGCCCACGCCTATCACCACACCGCTTCGGCCAGCCTGCATTTCGCCCTGCATGCGGCCCTGAACATCCTGGTCGAGGAAGGCCTGGAATCCGGCTTTACCCGCTTCCGGGCCAATGCTGAACGGCTGTGGGTCGGGCTGGAGGAACTGGGCGCCCCGGCATTCATCCCACCGGCATACCGCCTGCCTCCGCTGACCACCGCCCGCGTCCCAGAAGGGGTCGACCCGCACGCCGTGCGCGCCCGTCTGTTACAGGAGCACAACATCGAGATTGCCGCCGGGTTCGGGGCCCTGAAGGACACAGTCTGGCGGATCGGCCTGATGGGCTACTCCAGCCGCCCGGAGAACGTCGACCTTCTGCTGTCAGCGCTCAAAAGCCTGTTTCGATGAGCATGTCCTACCTCGACAAACACCCCGCCGGCGATCTTTCCAGGAACCGCCGCACCAAAACCCTCGAATTCCTGACTGGCTTCGCCGGCTGGTTCGCCCTGTTCAGCATGGTCTGGACCTTTGCCGGGGTGCTGGGTGCAGATAGTGCCACCCAGACCAACACCCTGTGCCTGTTCGGCCCGGGCGGCATCGACATGATGATCGCTGTGGGATTGATCGGGGGGAGGAAATGGAGCGCCCTGACCGGTTTCGCGGCTGCGTTCCTGGTAAACGGTCTCGGCCTGTTCATCGCCGCCGTGCTGGGTTTCATCCCGGGCAACTTCAACCTGGCAGCGCTGGTCCTGCACATTCCATTCTTCTTTCCCCTGCTGGCTCCCATCCCGTAGTCCTGGCCGCAAAGGACAAGGCCAAGCATGCTGAAGCCTGACCAGGGGCAGCTCATCTCTCGGCTGCCGGACGGCCGTCGACTGCCGGCCTGCAGGGCGGGTCCCGACATTTTGCGGGTCGAAGAAGGGGTCCTGGCCCATACAGTCACGGCCTCGCCCGCATGCATTGCGATCCTGACGGGATCAGCATCAATGCCATGGTGCTGCTCATTCGCTGCAGGCCAGATCTGTCGCACTTGCAGCCCGAACAGGGTATCCCAAACCCGATCCATGGGAAATTGCGGGCAGGGCCTGCCGCCTGACGGCGGCAGGCAAAAAGCCTTTGAGAAGGCCTCCGCTGGAATGCAACGGTGAGGACGACCTTGCCCCATGATACAATCCTGCACATGAGACGCTTCCTCTGGTTGATCGTCGGAGTATTGCTGCTGGCTTCCTGCCAGTCTACCCCGGTGGCGGTCACGGTCCTTGACGGTGAGCGGGTCTACACCCTGACCTCCAGCCAACGCCTGCCCGGGACCTGGTTGGAAGAGGCCGGGGTCAGCCTCGCCCCGGCCGACCGGGTCCTGTACCTGGGTCAATCCACCCCGCTCGATCGATCCCTGCCCGAGGCAGACGCCTACACACTGCAGGTCCGCCGAGCGGTAACACTGGTGTTGTCTGCTCCCGGGCAGGAACCCAGGCCGATCTACACCTCGGCTCCCACGGTCGGCGAAGCCCTGGCCGAGGCCGGACTGCAGCTCTATGTAGGCGACTTCCTCGACCCGCCCGCCGGGACGCCCCTGTTTGAAAACATGTCGGTCAGCTATCGCCCGGGGCGGGAACTGGTCATCGTCATCGACGGGACCGAGGTCCGGACCCGCTCATCGGCAGAGACCGTCGCCCAGGCGCTGGCCGGGGCCGGGGTCCCGCTGGTCGGTCTGGATTACAGCATCCCCGCCGGGAATGCCTCCCTGCCAGCCGATGGCCGGATCCAGGTCATCCGGGTCACCGAATCCGTGTCCCTGACCCAGACCCTGACACCCTACGAGACTCGCACCGAACTGACCGCCGATCTTGAACTCGACCAGCAGGAGATCATCCAAATCGGCGAGCCGGGCCTGGCGGTCAGCCGCACCCGGGTCCGCTACGAACAGGGGGCCGAGGTCGGGCGTACAATCGAGCAGGAGGCCGTTGTCCGCCCCCCGCGTGACCAGATCACCGGTTACGGGACCCAGGTCGTCATCCGGACCGCAGTCGTGGACGGCGTGACCATCGAATACTGGCGGTCGATGCAGGTCTACGTCACTTCCTATGCCCCCTGCGGCGGGTACACAATGGATGTCTGCTACTACTATACCTCCAGCCGCAAGCCAGTCGACATCGGAGTGGTTGCCATGGTGCGTTCCTGGTATTACATCATGCAGGGCTGGCCGATCTATGTCCCCGGATACGGACGGGCTACCATCGAGGACGTTGGCGGAGGCTGGCCCCCCGGCAACCACTATTGGGTCGATCTGGGTTATACCGACGATAATTACGTTCCCTGGAGCGGCTGGATCACCATCTACTACTTGACCCCCGTCCCGGCCAGCATCCCTTACGTGTTGCCATGAGCGGACTCTCCCTCCCGCCTCTCAACCTCGCGGCAATCTTGAAACAGTACAGGCTGCGCCCGAGCAAGGGCCTGGGCCAGAACTTCTTGCAGGACAATCATGCCCTGCAAGAGATTGTCGCCGTTGCGGATCTGGGCTTGAACGACTGTGTACTGGAGATCGGTCCCGGGCTGGGTAGTTTGACCCGCTACCTGGCGATCGCCGCCCGGACGGTGACCGCTGTCGAGCTGGATCAGGATCTCTTCCCGGCCCTGCAGGCAGTCCTGGCCCCCTATTCAAATGTTCACCTGGTGCATGGCGACATCCTGACCCTCCCCCCCGCCGAACTGGTGGATGCTTCCGACTACCTGGTAGTGGCCAACATCCCTTATTACATCACTTCGGCCTTGCTGCGCCACCTGCTGGAGGCTCATCCCCGCCCGCGCAGGATGGTGCTGACCGTCCAGCGCGAGGTTGCCGAACGCATCTGCGCCGGCCCGGGCCGGATGAGCCTGTTGGCCCTGAGTGTGCAGGTTTACGGCCAGGCCGAGGTTGCCGCCCATATTCCGGCTGGGGCCTTCTACCCACCTCCGAATGTCGACTCGGCCGTGGTCCGGATCGAGGTCCGTTCCTCCCCGGTCATCCCGACCGGGGAATTGGGAACCTTCTTCCGTCTGGCCCGGGCCGGGTTCTCCCAGAAGCGCAAGACTCTTCGCAACGCCCTGGCTGGCGGGCTGGCGATCGAGCCGGCGTTAGCAGAACAAAAGCTCGGCGCAGCCGGGATCGATCCGCAGCGCCGGGCGGAGACACTCAGTCTGGAGGAATGGAAAAGGCTGGTTGAGAATGAGTGAGGGCGGCGATCCATTGCCCTTTGCGATTACGCCCGCCCTCGCCGGGCTGCGAACCCCCGGCGGCGTAAATCCCGGTACGTCCAGAGCACCTGCCATACCCGCAGTGCCGCCTCGATCTGGATCTTGAACGACATCTTGGACTTGCCTGCCCGCCGCTCGGTAAAATAGATCGGGACCTCGCCCAGGCGGAATTCCAGGCAGTAGGCCAGGTAGGCCATCTCGACCAGAAAGATATAGCCGCTGGCCCGGATGCACTCAAGAGGCATCCCCAGCAGGGTCTCCCGCCGCCACAGGCGGAAACCTGTGGTCACGTCACGCAGCGGCAATCCCAGGATCGTGCGGGCATAGTAGTTGCCGAAGGCTGAGAGCGCCTTGCGCCAGACCGACCAGCGCTCGTCGACGCGGCCGCCGTTCGTATAGCGCGAACCAAGCACAAGATCGCAGGTCTTCAGGCATTCGACCATTCCCACCAGGGCTTGCGGATCATGGGAAAAGTCAGCATCCATCTGGGCGACGGCGTCCGCCCCAGAGTCCAGGGCGACCCTGAAGCCCTCCAGGTAGGCGGAACGCAGGCCAAGCTTTCCTGGACGGTGGAGCACCGCTACCCGCTCGGGATGGGCAGTGGCCAGTTCGTCGGCGAGCTGGCCGGTGCCATCGGGGCTGTCGTCGTCAACCACGAGGACGCCGATATCAAGAGGAAGCAAAAATAAAGCGGAGACCAGTTTAGGGAGGTTCTCCGCTTCGTTATAGGTCGGGATGATCACAGTAATGCGCAAACAGACTCCTATTTGCGGGTTTGCAGCAAAGCCGCCTTGAGTTGTTCCACCGAGGAAAATGACCCATGAGGTAATTCACTGATCCGGACTGCCAGACGCCAATTGTTCGGGGTGGGTTGCTCACGGTCCTTGATCGGATAAAAATAATCCAGCGACTGCTCCAGCCGGGTGCGGATGCGCTCCTGCAGGGCGGCGACATAGTCAGGTTTCGTCACCAGAACGAAATCGATCGGTGCGAGGTGACCGAGGAAATCATCGCCGTTGCCCACCTCGCGCAAAACGTTTTGGACCATCAGGCTGACAGCCCGCAGTACATCGTCGGAGGCGACGAAGCCATACGATTCCCGGAAGGCATCCAGGTTCTCCAGGGAGACCAGCAACATCGCCCAACCGGATTTTGACAGGCTGCTTTCCAGGTATTCGTTTACCAGCGCGCCATCGGGCAGACCGGTAACCGGGTTGGTCAGGGTATCCTGGCTGGAACGCTTGAGCGCATTACGGACCCGCAGGCGCAGTTCCTGTACATCGAAGGGCTTGGTGATATAGTCATCGGCGCCCAACTCAAAGCCCTGCAGGCGATCGGCACGCTCACGTTTCTCGGTCAGGAAGATGATCGGCACGTCGGCCGTCCGGCGGTCGCCGCGCAGGCGGCGAGCAACTTCATAGCCATCGATGTCTGGCAGGCGGATGTCGAGAATGATCAGATCCGGGCAGGAAGCCTGGCAGGCCCGTACACCGTCTTCGCCCCAATTCACGGTGAATACTTCATAACCCTGAACTCGAAAATAAGCGTTCAGCATGTCGGCGACATCGAGGTCGTCTTCAACGATGAGGATCTTCGGCTTCACCTCGGTCATGCCTACAGCCCCTTCTTCCCTGATCAGGCGATCGGTTCTTTCTGGATGACGAACTCGCAGACATCGTCGCCAACCGCGCAGCATTTGGACTCGTTGACCCGGAACTCCAACCCACCCGAAACCCATGTCAGCATGGCCTGCAGCAGGCCAGTCGAGATGTAGCAGACCGGTTTGTCGGCGCCCTTGCGCGACCAGCAGATCGGGCAGCGGTGAATCGTCCAGATAAACTCGTTCTCGGTCTCATCCACAGTCGAATGCTGGTCGGTGACCTGCGAAAAGATCTTGGCTGCTGCAGGCAGACCGACGCGCAACTTGGCTACCAGCGGAAGCACCTTGAAAGCCAGGTCGCCAACGCCGGCCAGGGCGCCAAAATTCTTCAGTGCATCATTGAAAGTCGCCCGTCCAGCTCGCAGGGCCAGGCCGCGGCCGCCACGCGGCCCATACATCTCCTCCAGCCCAACGTGGATGGCAGTGAAGTCGGCGAAATCGAACTCCCGTTCCAGGTTGTCGGGCGGATAGTTGTCGATCAGCTGGGACAGGCCGGCCAGGTTGAGAATGGCATTGAGGCCATTCTTGCCCATGACTTCTTCATAGGCCGAAAGGGCGATTCGGGCAAACTTGTTGGCGTAGTAATAACCAGCTTTCGGAATAGGCTCCATAATTTGCCACCTTAGATGAGTTTGGTCAGGTCTTCCGCCGCACGGCGCATATCGAGGAAGATCAGACCGAGTTTAGCCTGTTCGCGCGCCAGGGCCGTCAGCACGGCTTCTTCACCGACGGACATTAACATGACGTAGCCCTTTTCACCCTTAATGTAAACCTGCTCGAGCGAACCGCGCCCCAGTTCTGTAGCGATCCGCTCCCCGAGAGAGAGCATGGCCGCCGACATCGCCGAGACGCGATCTTCTTCCACACCCTGAGGCAGGGCTGAAGCTATACTCAAGCCGTCGACACTGACAACGGCCGAAGCTTCAATATCCGGAGACGACGCCTGCAATTCCCGCAGACGGTCCACCATCAATTGGGTGCGATTCTTGGTCAAGACTGCCTCCTTGGTACAGCAGCGAACATCGAAAACACAGCATGAGTACTGTTGCTAATTTAGCACAGGGCGGACATTGTGTCAAGTTACCTACCGCTCCATTTTGAACACGCACCATTACAAATCGGTAAGCCCGGGATTCGTGCTATAATCCCGCCCAACAGGATGCCTATGCGACGTATCTTTTTCCCCCTTCTGACCTGTCTCCTGGTAGTGGCCAGCCCTCTCCCACCCGTGACCGCTGCCCAGACAGACCCTGAACCGGACAGTGGGGCCGTGGTCTGCCCGCCTGACCTCTACACCGCCATCCCGGACGACTGCCTGCCCCTTGGTCCGTCACAGACGATCACCGCCCTGGCCGATCAGGGGGTGCCTTATCCAATCCTGCCCCTGCCGGCCTATCCCCCCGATCCGGCCCTGGGGAATGTGCCGTTCAACTACTTCAGGGTGGACGATGCCGGCACACCTATCTTTTCCTCCCTGACCGCCGCCATCAACAGCCCGACCTCGGCCCAGATGATCGGGCCGGGCGACATTCTCTATGTTTCCTATCAGGACCGGGTCCAGGCGGAGGGGGGGATTTACTACTACCTGCGCAACGGCGCCTGGATCCGCGGCGACGGTTCGAGAGTCGGACTGCCGTATCCCTTCCAGGGACTGCTGTTCAGTTCCCCGCCGCCCAACCCCTTCGGCTGGGTACTCGACCAGGTCCAGCCCCGCAGCGAACCGGGATTCAGTGTCCCGGTCGGCGAAACCCATTACTCCCGATTTGATATCGTCCAGGTCTTCGCCACCCGCAACGTCGATGGCGTTGACTGGCTGATGGTCGCCCCAGGCGAGTGGCTCGAGAACCGGGTCGTGGCCGTCGTCACGCCGCGCAATGCGATCCCGGAGGGGATCACCACGTCCCGCTGGATCGATATCGACCTGTACCAGCAGACCATCTCGGCTTACGAGGGCAACCGGCTGGTCTTCGCCACCATGGTCTCGACCGGAATCGACCCTTTCTGGACCCAGCCCGGCCTCTTCGCCATTTACGAGAAGAAGGAAGTCGAGACGATGCGCGGCGCCTTTGAGGCCGATCTCTCGGACTTCTACTATCTCGAAGACGTGCCCTGGACCATGTACTACGACCAGAGCCGGGCCCTGCATGGGGCTTACTGGCACTCGTTCTTCGGCTATCCGCGCTCGCACGGTTGCGTCAACCTTTCACTGGGCGATTCGCACTGGTTCTATGACTGGGCCCAGGTCGGCGACCAGGTCTATGTCTATGATACTTCCGGGCAAACTCCCACCGATCCGAATTTCTATGGGGCCGGGGCGCCCTGATCGCCGACCGGGCATGCCAGTTCCGGGCGAGCCCATTCCTGGCGCGCCAAACACTGGGCCTGCTAGCGGGGCGTGCCAACTCCTTGACTTCAGATTAGGCGTGTGGTATATTTCGCCCGCTACGGTCCCGTGGTGTAGTGGCTTAACATGCGGCCCTGTCAAGGCCGAGATCGCGGGTTCGAATCCCGTCGGGGCCGCTGGCTTAGAGAACCTGATGACATTTCTGTCGTCAGGTTTTTCTTTCCTCCGCTCCGTTGCGTCAAAAAGGGAGTATGCTGTAAGCATATGATAGTATGAGAAAGTTGAAAGGCAAAAGGTGCGTATGGCCAAGCTCAAGTATGTGGTTAAAAGGAATGGCGCGATCGTACCATTTTCTCAAGATCGAATCACGAATGCGATCTATCGCGCCGCAGTTTCGGTCGGCGGAAGAAACCGGGAGATCGCCGAAGGCCTCAGCAAGCAGGTGGTCGAAATCCTGGAAACCCGCTTTGGGCCCAAGAAACACCCGACAGTTGAGGAGATCCAGGATCTTGTCGAGAAGGTGCTGATCGAAAACGGTCACGCGAAGGTTTCGAAGGCCTATATCCTCTACCGGGAAGAGCGGAACCGGCGCCGGAAGAAAGAACAGGGGCATGTCACCCAGCGTTCCGAATATATTCCGTGGGAAAAAATCTGGCATGTATTGAACTGGAGTGTCGACCATGATTTGAATACGATCAAGAAGCTAAATGGGCGAATCAAGAACGGGGAATTCCCACAAATCGTAGCTGAGTCGGAGGCGGCTTACGCCGAGGATATCCAGACTGTGACCAGATTGATCGAAGAACGCAGAAACGAGGTCCGGGTGGTGACCGTAGCCGGGCCCTCCTCCTCTGGAAAAACTACTACCACGATGAAGGTTGCCCATGGCCTGGGCCAAAAGGGCCTGCGCTTTGTCGAACTCAACCTCGACAATTACTACTTCGACCTCGAACTGCATCCCAGGGATGAATTTGGGGATTATGACTTCGAAACTCCCCAAGCATTGGATATCGATCTTATCAACCAGCATCTGCACCTGCTCCTGGCGGGTCAGGAAGTGCGCATCCCCTTCTATGACTTCAAGACCGGCAAGCGCTATCCAGATCGAACACCGATTAAGTTGAAGGAAGGCGACATTATCCTGATCGACAGCTTATATGGCTTATACCCACCCCTGACGGACGGGATCGCTGATAACAAGGTGAACATCTATATCGAGCCCTTGTTGCAAATGAAGGACAACGATGGCGAATACGTGCGTTGGACAGATATCCGCCTCATGCGCAGGATGTTGCGGGATTCTGTCCACCGGGCATACGATTTTGAGAGCACACTTACACACTGGCATTATGTGCGAGCGGGAGAATTGAGAGGCATCATCCCCTATATTGGGATGGCGGATCATATTATCAACAGCGGCATGCCGTATGAATTACCCGTCTACCATGCCAGGCTAGTGGATCACTTCGCGGAATGGGTTGAACGCTACCGGAATGATCCGCTGCGCCTGGATGCTTTCGAACGGGCAGAGCGGATCCACAACATGCTCAAGACTGTGACGCCGGTTGAGGATGAGAGCATCGTTCCGAAAGATTCGGTCATCCGGGAATTCATCGGGGGATTGGTGGTCGAGTAGCATTCCATGAGGGCTGAGTGGAATCAAAAACCGCCTCCAAGGGAGGTACCTGATCCCCACGGGAAATCGAAGACTTCCGGTGAATATTTTCGGGACGGACCACTGCACCCGGTACGAGAGGAAAGCATGCCAGGGTCTATCGAGGATATGTGGCGGGTAGAAACAGCAGCTCTCTCTCGAGTACGCCAACGGATGGCATGTTGGGACAAGGCCTCCGCCACCAGTGCTGCCGTCTGGAGCTTAGCTCGAACGGGAATTTCTATTCGCAAAATAGGAGGGGCGGCTTCCTCCGCCAAAATTGGATGAACGAACTTGATAATCTTCAGATGATCGAAAAAGCGAAAGCAGTGCTTCGGCCGAGAAAGTTATCCAATGACAACTCCGCTGGCGAGGTTGCCTGTGCCTTACTTAGCTCTGCCGGCAATCTCTACTTCGGCGTTTGCATGGACATTGGAAGCGGGATCGGATTTTGCGCAGAACATAGCGCAATCGCGGCCATGATAACAGCCGGCGAGAGCAGAATTTCAAAAATCGTCGCAGTCTGGGGCGACGGCGTTGTGCTTCCACCCTGTGGCCGATGTAGAGAATTCATGTACCAAATTGACAAGACGAATTTGTCCACTACGGATGTTGTTCTGGCTGAAGACCGCACTGTAAAACTAAAGGATCTCCTCCCTCATCCTTCTGACGAAGCATGGAACCCATAGGCACAGAAGTGCGCCTTTGAGCTTTAAGGTCGGCACCCACAACCAGAAGGGGTCACCGCCACTGCCACGGATCAGATTTGGGTGCCTCCCGAGGCGCTTTTCCACCACGCAGTAAATCGATCATAAAAATAGTTATTTTTGATATAATGTTGAGAAGGTGAAAGCTTCCCAGATCGAGAAATTCGGTGACCATCTGCGCAACACCCCGGTCGCGCCCCGCTCGGTGCGGGCCTGCCTGGGCGACCTGCGGGCCTTCGCCGCCTGGTTCGAGGCTGCCACCGGCGAGAATTTTGACCCGGTCACCATATTGCGCGGCGACGTGCTCGACTGGCGAGCAGCGATGGCGAAGACCCACGCCCCGGCAACGGTCAATCGACGCCTGTCCTCGCTGCGCCGCTTCTACGCCTGGGCGACGCGCCAGGGGCTCATCAGCCTGGATCCGACCAACGGGGTACGCGGTCCTTCGCAAATCCATCCCACCCCGAACCCACCGGCTGCCGCCACGCTCGAGAAGATCCTCCATGCTGCCCGCACTACCGGGACCCGCCGTGACCGGGCCCTGCTCGAACTGCTGGCCGACGCCGGGCTGCGTCCTGCCGAACTGGCCGGGCTGCGTCTTGACGACCTGGAACTCGAAGCTGCTTCAGCCTGGCTGACCGTCGCTGGCGACAGGGGGCGGCCTACCCGGCGAATCCCGCTCAGCATACGATCGCGGGTGGCGCTGAGGGAATATCTGGAAGAACGCGAGCCAGCCGGGAAGGCAGGGCCCTTATTCGCCAGCCGGAACAAGGGTGCGATCAGCCCATTCATCGTCTGGCATGTGGTTCACAAATACGCTGCGCAGGCAGGTGTGGGAGAGGTGCGGCCACGTGACTTCCGCAACGCCGCCGCCTCCCGCCTGGTAGGCGAACACGATCTCGTCTCTGCCGCAGCCTTCCTGGGAGAGAAAGACCTGAACAGCCTGGCACGTTTCGTCCCTTCCGGGCAGTAGGCAGCTCCACCCACACACAGACGGGGGCGCGTTCCGGCCCTAGCGCGCAGTTCCTTGCAACCCGCGGCACTCAAACCGGCCGAAAGATCAGGGCAGGTCGGAGATCCCCATCAGATATCGGTCGACTTCACGTGCCGCCCCGCATCCCTCCTGGATAGCCCAGACCACCAGACTCTGGCCGCGGCGCATATCGCCGGCGGCGAACAAGCCCGGCAGGCGAGTGGCGTATTTCCCGTTGTTCGTCTGGATATTGCCGCGCGCGTCGCTTGCCAGGTCGAGCTGCTTTAAGATGGTTTCTTCCGGGCCCAGGAAACCCATCGCCAGCAGGACCAGATCGGCCGGATGGGTTTGTTCACTGCCGGGGAGAGGGCGCGGCGACGCGCGGCCCTCGCCGCCAGTCACCCACTCGACCTGAACTGTCTCGACCCCGCAGACCCGTTCGCGCGCGTCCCCCAGGAAGCGCCTGGTCATCACAGCGAACCTGCGTGGATCCGCGCCGCGCAGGGCCTGGCACTCCTCCTGGCCATAGTCCGTACGGAAGATGCGCGGCCACTCCGGCCAGGGATTATCCGGCGGACGCGAATCGGGGGGGCACGGCAGGATCTCGAGCTGGACCAGCCCGCGGCAGCCTTGGCGCAGAGCGGTGGCCACGCAGTCGGTGCCGGTATCGCCGCCGCCGATGACAACCACATCTTTCCCCTCGGCGGTAATATACGGATATGCAAAACCACCATCGACCTGGACGTCGCCGTGCTGGCGATCGAGCAGGTGCTTGGTATTGCCATGCAGGTACTCCATGGCAAAATGAATGCCTGACAATTCGCGGCCCTCGACGGTCAGGTCACGCGGCTGTGTCGCTCCGCAGCACAGGACAGCCGCGTCGAATTCGCCGAGCAGTTTCTCTGCGGGATAATTGCGCCCGATCTCGACATTGTTGACGAACTTGATCCCTTCGGCCATCAGCAGGTCGAGGCGCCGCTTGACGATCGACTTGTCGAGCTTCATATTTGGGATGCCGTAGACCAGCAGCCCGCCGAATCGGTCGGCGCGTTCAAAAACGGTCACCGCGTGGCCAGCCTGGTTGAGCTGATCGGCACAGGCCAGCCCGGCCGGACCGGACCCGACGACGGCCACCCGCTTCCCGGTCCGGCTCAATGGCAGGCGGGCGACGACCCAGCCCTCGGTGAAAGCCCGGTCGATGATCGCCTGTTCGATCGTCTTGATCGTCACCGGTGGCTCGTTGATCCCCAGGGTACACGAGCCTTCGCAGGGCGCAGGGCAGACCCGCCCGGTGAACTCGGGGAAGTTGTTGGTTTTCTGCAGGCGCTCGTAGGCCTGGCGCCACTGACCGCGGTAGACCAGGTCATTCCATTCGGGAATCAGGTTGTGGATCGGGCAACCCAGGGTAACCCCACGGATCAGCACCCCGGTATGACAGAAAGGCGTACCGCAGTCCATGCAGCGAGCCCCCTGGCGCTGAAGTTTACCATCGTCGAAGTGCTCGTGGAATTCCATCCAATCGCCGACCCGCTCGCCCGGCGTGCGGTCGGAGGGCAGCTCGCGTTGGAATTCCATGAAACCGGTCGCCTTGGCCATCCTCCACCTCCCGTCAGTTGCCGCCCACGCGGCTGACGTCACCCTTGTTCATTTCGAAGGCAGCCATGACTGCCTGTTCGCCGCTCAAACCGGAGGCCGCGACCTCCCTGAAGGCCTGCTGCATCCGCTGGTAGTCGCGCGGCATCACCCGGACAAACCTCGGCAGCAGGCTCTCCCAGTCGGCAAGCACCCGCTGTGCCAGGGTGCTGCCGGTGTAATCGGCATGGCGCAGGACCATGCCCTTGAGCTCCTCGATCTCGCCGGGGTCAGCGAGCGGTTGCAGGTCGACCATCTGGTGGTTGCAGCGAATCGGGAAGGAGCCATCTTCATCCAGCACGTAGGCGACCCCACCCGACATGCCGGCGGCGAAGTTGCGCCCGGTGCGGCCAAGCACAACCACCCGGCCGCCGGTCATATACTCGCAGCCGTGGTCGCCGACCCCCTCTACGACCGCCAGGGCGCCGCTGTTGCGCACACAGAAGCGTTCCCCGGCCAGGCCGCGCACATAGGCCTCGCCACTGGTAGCACCGTAGAAGGCCACGTTGCCGGTGATCACGTTCTGCTCAGCGGGGAAAAGTGCCCCCTCCGGCGGAAAGACGATGATCTTGCCTCCTGAGAGGCCCTTGCCGAGATAATCGTTCGTGTCACCTTCCAGGAGCAGGGTCATGCCTTTCGGGATAAAAGCCCCAAAACTTTGGCCGGCCGAGCCCTGAAATTGCAGCCGGATGGTGTCATCGGGCAGGCCTGCAGCACCATGCCGGCGGGTGATCTCGCTCCCCACCAGTGTCCCAACCACCCGGTGGATATTGCGGATCGGGAGGACTGCCGTGACCGGCTCTCCCTTTTGAATGGCCGGCCTGCACAGGTCTAGCAGGACCCGCCGATCAAGACAGGCTTCCAGACTGCGGTCGCGGCTGCCGCGCTGGGCGCGCCAGTCTTCTTCTTCCATATCCGGCTGGTAGAGGAGCTCGCTGAAGTCCAGGCCACTGGCCTTCCAGTGATCGATGGGCTCCCGAACCTGGAGCCGGTCAGAGCGCCCGACCATCTCGTCCAGGCTGCGGAAACCGAGCCGGGCCATCCATTCACGCACATCTTCGGCAATGAAGGACATGAAATTGACCACGTGGGCCGGGTCACCGCTGAACTTCCTGCGCAGTTCCGGATTCTGGGTCGCCACGCCTACCGGACATGTATCCAGGTGACAGACACGCATCATCACGCAGCCCAGGACGATCAACGGGGCGGTTGCGAATCCGAACTCTTCAGCCCCCAGCAGAGCTGCGATGACCACGTCACGGCCGGTCTTAAGCTGGCCGTCGGTCTCGATCACGATCCGGTCGCGCAGGTTGTTCAGGACAAGGGTCTGGTGGGTTTCGGCAACACCCAGTTCCCAGGGCAGACCAGCGTGCTTGATGCTGCTGACCGGTGAGGCGCCAGTCCCACCATCGAAACCGCTGATCAGGACCACGTCAGCGTGAGCCTTGGCAACCCCGGCGGCAATCGTCCCGACCCCGACCTCGGAGACCAGCTTTACACTGATGCGCGCCAGGGAATTGGCATTCTTCAGGTCGTGGATCAATTCGGCCAGGTCTTCGATCGAGTAGATGTCATGGTGCGGAGGGGGCGAGATCAATCCCACGCCAGGGGTCGAGTAGCGCGTCCGGGCGATCCACGGATAGACCTTGCGCCCCGGAAGCTGCCCCCCCTCGCCCGGCTTGGCGCCCTGAGCCATCTTGATCTGGATCTCGTCGGCGTTCACCAGATACTCGCTGGTCACCCCGAAGCGTCCCGAAGCGACCTGCTTGATGGCGCTGCGGCGCGAGTCGCCGCTTGGCAAGGGCTCGAAGCGCGCCGGGTCCTCACCACCCTCGCCGGTATTGCTGCGCCCACCCAGGCGGTTCATGGCGATCGCCAGGGCTTCGTGCGCTTCCTGGCTGATCGAACCGTAGCTCATCGCCCCGGTCTTGAAGCGCCGCACGATCGACTCAATCGGCTCAACCTCCTCCAGCGGAACCGCTTCAGGCGGGAAGCGGAACGCCAGCAGGCCACGCAGGGTCCCCAATCGGCCAGTCTGGTCATCCACCGCCTGCGCGTATTCCTTGAAGGTGGCGTAGTCCCCTCTGCGGCAGGCCTGCTGCAGGGTGTGGATCGTCTTGGGGTTGAACAGGTGGTACTCGCCATCCTGGCGCCACTGGTACTCCCCCCCGGTCGGCAGGGAAGGCACATGGACCGGGCGCCGGGGAAAAGCCCGGAGATGGAACATCCCCGCCTCACGGGCAATGATCTCCAGGTCGATCCCGCCAATGCGCGAGGGCGTGCGGGTGAAGTATTTCTCGATCACACTCTGGTGGATGCCGATGGCCTCAAAAATTTGCGCTCCGCTGTAGCTCTTGATGGTAGAGATGCCCATCTTGGCCATCGTCTTGACCACCCCCTTGACCGCCGCTTTGATATAGTTCCTGACGGCCGCCAGGTAGTCGACGCCGACCAGCGTCCCGTCGACGATCAGGTTCTCAAGCGATTCGAAGACCAGGTACGGGTTGACCGCCGTGGCCCCGAAACCGATCAGGGCGGCAAAGTGATGGACCTCGCGCGGCTCGCCGCTTTCCAGGATCAGGCCGATCTGGGTTCGCGTGCCCTTGCGAACCAGATGCTGGTGCAACCCGGAGACGGCCAGCAGGGCCGGGATGGGGGCATGTTCGGCATCCACGCCGCGGTCGGTCAGGATCAACAGGTTGATCCCACGCGCAATCGCCGCCTCGGCCGCCTGGCAGAGTTCATCTATGGCTGACGCCAGCCCGTCCCCTCCCGTCCCGGCCGGAAAGAGGATCGGCAGGGTCAGGGTGATGAAGCCCGGGATGCGCGTGTGGCGGATCTGAGCCAGTTCGGTGTTGGTCAGGATCGGGCAGTCCAGCCGGATCTGGTGACAGTTGTGAGGGGTTGGCGCCAGCAGGCTGCTTTCGGCCCCGACCATCACCTCCGTGGCGATGACCAGTTCCTCGCGGATCGAATCGATCGGCGGGTTGGTCACCTGGGCGAAGAGCTGCTTGAAGTAGTTGTACAGCAACTTGGGCTTCTCTGATAGGACGGCCAGCGGGACATCATTGCCCATCGCCCCGACCGGCTCGACGCCGGATTCGGCCATGGGTCCGAGCAGCAGGCGCAGTTCCTCGGTGGTATACCCGAAGGCCTGCTGGCGCTGGATCAGGGTCGCCGGGTCGGACGGCGGCACCTGCCCGGCCCCAGGCTCCGGCAACTCCTCCAGCCGAACCTGGTACTTGTCCAGCCAGTCGCGGTAGGGATGCTCGGCGGCCAGGCGCCCTTTGATCTCCTCGTCACTGATGATCCGTCCTTCCCGGGTGTCGACCAGCAGCATACGGCCCGGCTCGAGCCGGCCCTTGGAGACCACCTCCCCGGCCGGAATATCGAGCACCCCGACCTCGGAAGCCAGGATCAACTGGTCATCGCGGGTGACGTAGTACCGCGATGGACGCAGCCCATTGCGGTCGAGAACTGCCCCGGCCAGAATCCCGTCGGTGAAGGCGATCGCCGCCGGGCCGTCCCAGGGCTCCATCAGGTTGGCGTGGTACTCGTAGAAGGCCCGCCGGGGTTCGTCCATCGTCGCGTGGTGCGACCAGGGTTCGGGGATCATCATCATCATGACGTGCGGCAGCGACCTCCCGGCCAGGACCAGGAATTCCAGGTAGTTGTCAAACATGGCCGAGTCGCTCCCATCAGGATGGACGATTGGCAGCAACTTCTTCATATCCATGCCGAAGGCTTCCGATTGGAACAGATTTTCCTGGGCCCGCAGCCAGTTGATGTTACCGCGCAGGGTGTTGATCTCGCCATTGTGGAGAATGTAGCGGTTGGGGTGGGCTCGTTCCCAGCTCGGGAAAGTGTTGGTGCTGAAACGCGAGTGGACCAGTGCCAGGGCGCTCTGCATGTCCTCGTCGGCCAGGTCGACGAAATACCCCTGCAGCTGGTTTGAAACAAGCATGCCCTTATAGACCAGCGTCTTATAGGACAGGCTGCAGACGTAGAAGTACTCCCCGCCTTCCAGGCGCCCGCCATAACGGATCTCGCTCTCGGAGCGCCTGCGGATGACGTACAGCTTGCGCTCGAAGTCGATGTCGCTGGCGATGGCCGGATTCCGGCCGATAAAAACCATGCGGATCTTCGGCTCGACCCGCAGGGCCGTGGCGCCGATCCCGGCCTTGTTCCGCCGCACCGACCGCCAGCCGATCACCCGCTGGCCCTCGGCGGCGACGATCTTCTCGAACTCCACTTCGATCGCCCGCCGATGGGTGACATCAGGGGGCAGGAAAAGCATCCCGACGCCGTACTGACCGGGATCTGGCAGGCTGAAACCCTTGCCGTTGGCCTTGCGCTGCAGAAAAGCATGCGGAACCTGGATCAGGATCCCAGCTCCATCGCCGGTATTGGGTTCGGCACCGCGCGCCCCGCGGTGAGTCAGGTTGTCGAGCACGATCAGCGCCTGGCGGATGACGCGGTTCGATCTCTGGCCGTTGATGTTGACTACCATCCCGATCCCGCAGGCGTCGTGCTCGAAACTGGGGTTATAGAGCCCCTGCTGGTGCGGCAGACCGGGCGCCTGTCGCCGGGATTTCTCGGATTGGTGCATGGTGCTCCTCCTGTGCGGCAACAAATGGGAGAAGAATCTTATCGGGGGAAAGTGTTAAATGTTGATTATACAAACCTAGGGACGAAAAAAAACTACCCAAATGGGTAGTCTTGAGGGTTTCGGCGGGAAGGCAGGTCTTGATTTCTTTTCTTTACGAGGTCGGCCGCAGAGATCACCTCTCCCTGCTCGTTCTGTGGACTCATCCGCCCGGAAAAGGACTGGCACCCCCTGAAAAAGAGAGAGCTTCCAGCAGTTCAGGCGCTCACAGCCGGTTCCGTGCCTGTCCCGTGCAGGTATAATGGTTCCAGATGGACAGCCAGGAAGACCTGATTGGCAGACTGCAATCGGTTCGCCACTTTCAGAAAATGGGATTAGGCGACCTGCACACGATCGTCGCCAGCGGGCAGGTGCACCATTTTCCTGCCGGGGTGACCCTCTTTTCCGAGGGCGATCCCTGCGCGGGAATGTTCGTCCTGCTGCACGGGCGCGTCCACCTGTGCAAGATCGGCCCGCAGGGACAGACAACGATCATGGCTGTCATCCAGCCGGTGATCATGTTTAATGAGGTCGCCGTCCTGGACGGCGGGCCGAATCCGACCAGCGCGGTGGCGATCGAGAAGTGCACTGTCTGGCGGGTGGAACACGACGCCTTCCATAAATTGGTCCGCCGCTACCCGCATCTGGGGTTGAGCTTACTGAGCGTTTTGGCTACGCGCAGTCGACAGATGATCGCCCACTATGAAGATCTGTCCTTCCGCTCGGTTGTCGCCCGCACCGCCAAGCTGATTCTCGACCTGAGCAGCCACGGCCGCCAGACGATCCAGCGGCGCGACTGCTCCATTGAGGAGATGGCCTCCCGGATCGCCAGCGTACCGGAAGCCATCAGCCGCTCACTCAACGCTCTCAAGAGCGCCGGGGCGATCCGGGTGAGCCGGACCGAAATTGCGGTGCTCTCACTGGATACCTTGACCGATCTGGCGCAAATCAGGTCGCAATTCGCCCAGGACGAGTTTCCCCGGCAACCATAGCATTAACCTTTTCCCTGGCGGGCCATCTCCTCCAGCCCCTGCCGGTCTCGTACCGAAAATTCGGTGCGGGTGATGTCGATCAACCCTCGGTCGGAGAAGCGATGCAGGAAGCGGCAGACCATCTCGCGGGTCGTGCCGATGCGGGCAGCCATCTCGTCCAGGGTCAGGTCGCGGGTCACCGGCCCGCCCTGCCCGGCCGATTCCACCAGCAGGCGAGCCAGTCGTCCGGCCACCGGCTGGAAGGCCAATTGGTCGACGATCTCGCTGGCCAACTGGACGCGTTCGATCACCATCCCGGCCAGCTTCCAGGACAGGCTCCCGTCCGCCAGCAGAAGCGGCAGCAACATCTGGCGCGGCCAGAGAACGATTTCAGACTCCTGGACAGCACGCAGGCCGGCCGGCATGGGCGCCGCCTCGTGGAACAATGCCAGGCCCCAGAAGACCTCCCCCGTGCGCAGGGTCGCCAGGACCAGGCTGCGCCCCTCGGCCGACTCCTTGACGGCGACCACCTCCCCCTTGCAGAGGAAGAAAAGATACGGCCACACATCGCCGGAATGGGTCAGCCATTCGTCCTTGCCAACCCGGCGCGGCTGCGCTCCGGACAGGAGGGTCCGCATCCCAGCGTTGTCCAGATGGTCAAACAGGTTCGTGCGGGAAAGCATCTCGGCCAGATCCATCTTTCCTCTCCTCAATACAGGCTGAATTCATTCTACAACGGATTTGCGTTAAGGCAAAGACCATTGGCTGCATTTGTGCTACATTTCACGTAGAAACTGAACCGCCTCGGAGAAAACCATGAAGCCTGTCGGCACGATCTGTTTTGGGCTGTTGCTGATCCTGTTGTCCGCCTGCGGGAGCCAGCCGGCCTGTCCGGAGGGCAGCGTCACCTACGTCAGCGACCCGGACGCCTTCCCGGACCTGCTTTCGGCCACGGACCTGGAGCCGGCGCCGGTCAGCGTCGAGGTGCGCGGCCGGCCGCTGGACGTCGACCAACTGGTCCGCGGCCCGCTGTGCAACGCCCACCTGAGCGGGACGGTCTACGTGGCCTGCGATCTGGAGATCATGGCCTGGGATGACGAGGAATATCCAACCTTCCTGGAGGATTGTGATTTCACGGTCGACCCGGGAACGGTCATCTACGTGGCCGCCCACAACGACGCACCCTACTACAACGGTTGTTCTTGCCATACCGGCGAGATCGCCCAACCCTAATTCCATTAACGAAGGAGAGATCATGAAAAACAAGAACCTGCTCGGAGGCATCCTGGCTACGATCGCGTCCCTGATGGGCATCATCGGGCACATCGTCCTGTTCATGCAGTGGTACCGGATCGGGATGGGGGCCGAATCGGCCGAACCGGGATGCGAGATCCTGCTCAAATACATCCACCCCGGGATGGCCGACCTCGGCATGCTGGGCGGGGTGCTGTTCGCCGTCAGCGCCTACGGCTTTTTCACCAAGAAGAACTGGGCCTTCTTCCTGTCGGTGGTGGCGTTGGTCCTGGCATTGCTGGGCAGCTGGTTCATCAACGTGCCCTACATGGCCGCCGGCCTGCCGCCGATCTATTTCTCGCTCTTCTGGCCGTACGTGATCCTCTACTTCCTGATGCTCAAGGTGGTCGGGAAGATCTCCTGGAGCCAGATCCTGCTGGCCCTGCTGGCCGGCGTCGCCTATATCTTCTGCTTTATGAACGGCATCTCGAGCACCAGCCGGATCATCACCCACGGCGACCCGATCTTCACCCTGGTCCAGCGCCTGCACCTGGTTGCCATGATCGGTTGGGCAGTCGTGACGGTCGGGATCATCATGAAACCCAAGGAGTGGATGCGTGTCACTGGTTTGGTCGCCGGCGTGGCCGAACTGGTGGTCGGAATCCCTCTGGCCGTCGTCACGGCGCAGCAGCTGGGACGCTTCTCCCTGTTCGCCCTGGCACCGATCTCCTGCGTCATCCTGATCGTCCTGTTCGTCTGGCCCGGGCTGTGGCAGCGCCTGACCGGCGCGACGGAATAGGAACCGAGTGATCCCGGAGGCGACGTGTCCAAAAAACACGTCGCCCATTTGTGACCTAGGTCACAGCCGGCATGTTCTCCCTGTGCAATAATACACTTGCGGGAGTATCAGCCTCCCTGCAGGCAATCCCAACCTCACAAGGAGAATGCACATGTTCACACTCGACAATCTGTTCCTGCTGCTGACCGGCCTGACCGCAGCCTATCTGCTCTGGCGCTTTTACACCCGCTGGAGCAAGGCCAAAGCCCTGTATGACGTCTACTACATCATGGGCTTCCTGGTCCTGCTGGTTTCCGGTCTCCTGCTCATCTTTCTCGGCCTGGGCATCCTGTCCTCGCCCTATGTCCTGACCGTGGCCAGCCTGATTCCACTCGGAATCTCGATCGGCCTGGTAGAGCAGTACTTTCCACAATACAAACGCGCCTTCAAATGGTTCGCCCTGGTCGGCTTCCTGGCCATCGCCGTGACCAGCATCGCCGGGGCCGAACTCGGGCGCAAGATCTCGGTCCCGCTCTTCCACGGTGTGGCCGGGCTGGTCATCTTCCTCGGCCCGTTCTTCGCGAAAAAGGCCGCCAAGGGCTTCTGGATGGTCGGGGTCGGCGGACTGCTGATCGGCCTGGGTGGGATCGCCCTGGCCTTCATCGCCAACGGTGCCCAGCTGCTCTTTTTCAGCCCGGCTTTCGTGATGGCCATCCTGACCCCGCTCCTGCTGCTGATGACCCTGGCATTCACCTGGGGCTTCGTCAAAGACATCCGGAGGTAGACCTCCATCCCGAACCTCCCCCGTCCCGCAAACAGCGACGGGGGAGGGCGATAACTTGACGAAAGTCAAAGACTTTTTCGACAATCTGTGATATTTTGTACGAGGAAGTACGTGCATTCTCTCACAAAGGAGCCGCACATGCAGTTCATCAAGGAACGCCTGAGCTACCTGTTCAAATCCACCAAGGGTCTGATATTGGTAGCGATCGCCATGATCGCAATGGAAACGGCCCTGTTCGGCATGCTTTCCGGACCGATGGCCGAGTACGGGGTCCGGGACGTGGTCGTGCGCGCCCTGGGCATGGACCTGGTCCAGGCCGAGCGCGAAGGGCGGATCATCATCCTGTATCACTCGATCGCCATGGCGGTGGTCGCCATCGAAACCTACATGATCACCGGCCTTTTGAAGATGAAAGAATTCTACAAGATCGCCGTGCGAGCCCTGATCACCGTCGGGTACCTGATGGCGATGCTCTTCGGCATGGGCTTCGCCTACTGGGGGCACAACTGGGCCCTGCACGGCCTGTACATCGCCGGTCTGACGCTGGTCTTCTTCGCCGGCGTCCTGCTGACGATCGCCCTGTGGCCCTGGCAGAAGGAATACGCCCAGCCCGATCCGGCCTACTCCCGCACCAGGAAGGGTTTGGACGTGGAGCGCACGGCCTTCTTCGCCACCGCCCTGACCACAATCCTCTCGGCCCTGTTTGGGGCCATCCCGGGTTCGTTCTTCGGCAACGGCTTCGAGGTCTTCCTGGCCGAGAACGTCATCCGCCTGCCCGAAAAGACCACCATGCAGTACTCAATCATCGGCCACCTGCACATCATGCTGGCCCTGATCGCCATCATGCTGACCCTGATCCTCGGGCGCTGGCTGGACTTCAAGGGCCTCCTGCACAAGATCGCCATGCCGCTGATCATCCTGGGAACGATCGTGCTCAACCTGGGCGTGTGGGGCGTGACCACCTCGCTCCAGCCGATTGCCCACATGATCATCTACGTCGGAGCCACCCCGGCCATGCTGGGCGCGCTGATGCTGGTCATCTTCACCTGGGACAAGCTCATTCGCCAGGGCGTGGCCGAAATCGAAAAGCCGACCGGCTGGCAGAAATTCAAGGCCCTGCTGCGTGACCCGCTGCGCTTCGGCCCGATGTGGCAGATGGTCTTCATGAACTTCACCACCAGCGGGCTTGGCATCTTCATGGCCGTCCGGCTGGATGAGATTTTCCGCCTCTGGCCGGCGCGCGAGGAGCGCATTGAACTGACCGGCCACTGGCACGTCCTGTCGGCGATCGTCGCCACCATCATCCTGCTCTACTACGGCGACATGATCGGCCTGAAAGGCAGGCTGCGCCAGTGGTACGGCTGGGCGATCATCATCCTGTCCAACATCGCCTTCGGAGCGGTGACGGTCTTCGAAATGAAACGCCTGTTCATCTCCGAGGCAACCCAGCAGCCGCTGGTCAACAACCTGATGCTGCTGATCGATTTCGGGCTGGGGATGCTGCTGGTCGTCCTGGCGCTGGTCATGATCTGGAGGCTGCTCGACCTGTTCAAAAAGAAAGGCCGCTGGACCCACGAACTGGAACAGGACGATCTCTCCGAGGAGGTGCAGTGATGAAACGCTTGTTTTTCCCGCTCTTGACCCTGGTTCTACTCGTCTCGGCCTGCGGGACCGTAGACCTGGACGCGGCGGTCCCGGTCTTCGAAACCGGCGTCAACCCCGAGACCTGGGTCCTGATCCCGGCCGGGGAATTCCTCGCCGGGCAGCACAACGACCCGGTCACGCTCGACTACGACTACGAGATCATGGTCACCGACGTGACCGTGGCCCAATACGTGGCATTTCTGAACGCGGCCCTGTCCGACGACCTCCTGCGCATCGATGGCGATCGGGGTGTCGGCTTCTACCCGGGCGACGAATTCCTGGGCGCCAAGCACGAGATCGAAATAGGACCCGGCGAGTACATTTTCGTGCCCCTCAACGATCCGGCCTCACGCTTCACCTTCGACGGGGAACATTTCGCAGTCGTGCCCGGCTGGGAGAACCACCCAATGACCAATGTCTCCTGGTTCGGAGCCCGGGACTACTGCCTCTACTATGCGGGGCGTCTGCCGACCGAGCTCGAATGGGAAAAGGCTGCCCGCGGGACCGACGACGACCGGCCCTTCCCGTGGGGCGACGAGATCGCCCGCAACAATGCCAATTACTACGCCAGCCGCGACCCGTTCGAGAACATGGGGTCATTCGGCTCGCGCACCAGCCCGGTCGGATTCTACAACGGCCAGACCTACGGCGATTATAGGACGCTCGACTCGGCCAGCCCTTACGGCCTGTATGACATGGCCGGTAATGTCTGGCAGTGGATGGGCAACCTGGAACCCGGCTTAAGCGACCGCCTCCTGCGCGGCGGCTCGAAGGACACCTATGAAATGGACCTGCGCATTTGGGTCCGCAACAGTGCCCCGCCGATGTACTACAGCCCGGGTGTCGGCTTCCGCTGCGTGAGAGATCCGTGATCGTCCGGGGGACGGCTTGTCGTCTACCCAGAGGATGCATCCAACCAGCCCATTTATCGATTATCATCAGCCTATTCCTCGCCGGAGAAACCGAATGCACTCTGTGCTCCGTCTGATCAGGACAAAATTCAAGCTCTACTGGCCGCTGACCAAGTCATTGCAAACCGGCCTGCTGCTCTCCACCGGCCTGGCAGGCTATATGAGTGCCCGCTGCCCGGTGATGCACTGGTACCACTTCCTCGGCCTGGGGGTCAGCCTGTACCTGGCGATTGCCGGCAGCACGATCATCAATATGTGGTACGACCGCGATATCGATGCGGTGATGAACCGCACCCACCACCGCCCCCTGGCGGACAGGCGCGTCACCCCGACCGAGGCCGTGCGCCTCGGGCTGGTCCTTTCAGTCCTGGGCGTCGGTCTGGCGGTGGCGATGAACCCGCTCTACGGGCTGATCGTTTTCGCCGGGCTGTTCTTCGACGTGGTGGTCTACACTCTGTGGCTCAAGCGCCGCACAGCCTGGTCGATCGTCTGGGGTGGGATCGCCGGTGGGATGCCGATCCTGGCCGGGCGGGCCTACGGCCTGGGCCAGATCGACGGCATCGGCGTCCTGCTGACCCTGGCGGTCCTGTTCTGGATCCCGACCCACATCCTGACCTTCTCGATGCGCTACCACACAGACTACCAGGCCGCAAAGATTCCGACCTTCCCGTCGACCTACGGCTTCCCGGCCACGCGTTTCACCATCGCCCTTTCGAGCGTGATCGCCGCCCTATCAATCGGAACCGCCGGGATCCTGATCGGCATGCAGTGGGGCTTCATACGCCTGCTGGTGGTCCTGTCGATCGGTTTATTCCTGCTGGCGGTCGCCAGCGTCTTCCGGCCTACCGAGCGGATCAACTTTGGGCTGTTCAAATACGCCTCGCTGTACATGCTTGCGGCAATGATCCTGCTTTCGATCTGAAACCCGCCCGGGTGCAGCAGACCGTTTTCCAGCGCTCACCGACCGGCAGGACCGTTTTTTCAAGCCAGGAGACCAATATGTATGCCACCCAGATCCTGATGGAGGAACACCGTGTGATCGAACGTGTGCTCGCCGCGCTGCAGACCGCCGCCGAACGGGTTGCCCAAGGCCAGGAAATGCGACCTGCGTTCTTCATCAATGCGGCCCTGTTCATCAGAAATTATGCCGATGGCAGCCATCACCGAAAAGAGGAAGGCATTCTCTTCGTGGCCATGAACAAGGCGGGCATCCCGACCAGCGGCGGTCCCATCGGGGTGATGCTTGCCGAACACGAACAGGGCCGGGCCTTCACGAGCGCGCTGAACGACGCAGCCCAAAAATGGGAGGCCGGCGACCTATCCGCCCGCAGTGCCGTGGTGCAGAACGCCTTCGGCTATGTGGCCCTTCTTCAACAACACATCCAAAAAGAAGACAGGGTCCTCTTTCCAATGGCCGACCGTGCCATCCCACCTGACCAGCAGGAACAAGTGAACACTGACTTCGAGCAGGCCCTTGGCGAAGAAGGAAAAGCAGGTATCCCGGAAAAATATCCGGCCCTGGCAGAAGTGCTCGAGAAGGAAAGCCGCAAGACCATCTCATCCGCTCCCGACTGAAAGGCGGCGGCTAGCAGCGGGGCCGGAAGCCCATTCCAGGCTCCGCACGCACAAGCTGGCCGACAGCAGCCTGTTGACCACAAGGCAACCTGCGTTCCATGGGTCATTCCCTTGACGCTGGGCATTGGCCGCCAGCAGCCACCCCTGTCCGCAATTTCTTATGGAAAAGGACACACCGTTTGCTCCACGCGAGCAGCGCCTACAACCTCTTTTTCAAACACCTTCCGAAAGGAGAAGGGTTGAAAACGGCTCGCCGAAAGACGAGGGTTTCCACCCGATCTACAGACCATAAAAATCACCGTGACCGCCCGGATCCTGCTGTTGTTGACCGGCCTGCTGGCCGCCTGGCAGGTGGCTATCGGCATCGACGGTGCCGAAGCCCTGCCGATCTTTGCATACACGGTCGGATTCGGTATGCTGCTCGTCGCCAGCCTGCTGCTCATCATCCTGGGACTGGAGGCCCTGGACAGCCCGATCGTCGTCATCCTCTCAACGACCATCCCGCTCAGCCTGTCGCTCGGTCTGGTCTGGGAGCACTGGCTCCTGCTCCGGGCCGGCTACCTGGTCTTTGCCGTCCTCGGCTTCCTGGCCATCCTGTTCACCCGCCTGGTGCCATTCCGCGGCCGGCTGCCAGTCTACCTCCTGACAATCGTCCACGGCATTGCCGGGCTGACGATCTTCCTGCTCCCGATCGCCTGGGCCCTGAGCGGCCGCGCCGCCCCTGGATTCGCCCTGGTGGGCGCGGGTGGTGCGCTCATTGGTTTAGGGGGATTGATGCTGTCCTTTCTCAAGGCTGGCAGGCCTGTGCTGTCGCAGGCGACAATCCTCAAAATCCTGCCGGGCCTGTTGCTTTTGATGACTGCTGCATTCGTGTTAGGTTTCGCCCTGGCGTAACCACTGCGTGACTTTTATCACATACACGTACCGAGAAAGCGTACATACTTTAATCAACGTCAAATGAGGAAAAGGAGGATCGTTATGAGAAACACATGGTGGGCCAAAACCCTGCGCATCGTCGGGATCGTTTTCATGAGTCTGACGGCCTTTTTCACTCTGATGGGCGGCGCCGGGACGACCTGCGTGGCGCTCAACCCGACCGGTTTTGGCGAGAGTTTTTCCGGAATCGCCCCCTACCAGTGGCTATGGATCCTGTTCGTCCTGATCGGTATCGCGGCCGGGATCCTCGGCGTGCGGGCGGTGGTCCAGTTGATCAAGGGGACCAGGAAAGCCTATCGCGACGCCCTGATCGCCCTGATTATCGGCACCGCCATCAACGCCATTCACCTGGTCGCCTCGCGCGCCCTGCGCGGCGGGTCGCTGCCGGTGGACGCCGTTCTGTACACCAACGTCCTGACCCTGATCATCTTCCTGCTCTTCGGCATTCCGGGGATCTGGCAGGGGGTCAACTACGAAAAACCGGCCGGGGAAGACCAGACCGGCGGGAAGGCGGCAGCTTTCGCCCTGGGTGCCTGTGGTCTGCTGGCTCTGACGATCCAATTCCTGATGGCCCCGACCCACACCATCGGCGGGGTCAATTACGCCGACGTCTGGCACGCAGCCTTGACCCTCATCGGCCTGGGTTCCCTCCTGGCCGGGATCGGGGCCTGGTTCCTGCCGCGACCGGCCGGGCGTCCCATCCAACCGGCCCACAAGGTCATTACCGAATAATCCCTGCCAACAACAGCTACTCCCCGCCCCGGCGGGGAGTTCTGGCATTTAACTGGCACGCCTTCGGATGTTGCCCCAATCGATTGTTTTGCTTATACTTATACAGGCGATCCCCACCCGGAGGTGACCTTGGATCTACCCGCCGTCGTTCTGGCCCTGCTGCCCATCCTGATCGTCCTCATCCTGCTCATCTGGCGCCGGACGGCCGCTGACGTGGCCGGGATCATCGGCTGGCTGGCCACTGCCCTGGTCGCCTGGCTGTATTTTCAGACCCCGCTGCGGGTGGCACTGACAGCCAGTCTGGCCGGCGTGGTAGCCTCCTTCCCGATCACACTGATGGTGGCCACCTCGCTGTTGCAAGTCTTCATCATGGCTGAGACGGGGGCCATTGCCAGGGTGGTGACGTTGCTCAAGGCGATCGCCCCACACAACCAGGTCGTCCAGATCATGATCGTCAACGTCGGTTTCGGGACCCTGCTCGCCGCCATGGGCGCCACTCCGGTCTCGATCCTGCCGCCGATCATGCTGGCACTGGGCTACTCATCCTTCGTCGCCATCGCCCTGCCCGCCCTGGGCTACGATGCCCTGTGCACCTACGCCCTGCTGGGCGTGCCGGTGGTCGTCTTCTCGGGCTTCGTCGGTCTGCCGGTGGACGAGGTCGGCGGGTACTTCGCCCGCTTCATGCCGGTCATCAGCACCTGCATCGCCCTGGGAATGCTGTGGATCGTCGGTAAATGGAAGCTGGTCTGGAAGGGATTGCTACCCGCATTAATTGCAGGACTGACCGCGGGGGCCATCGCGATCGGGATGAACAGCCTGCACCTGGTGCCCCTGACCGGCGTGGCGGCCGGCCTGGGCGTCGTCGTGATCATGCTGGCGTATTTAGTGGCTACACGAAGCAGACTCTACGACCGGAGCCTCCTGAACGAGGCCGATCGGGCTGCCGGAGCCCGGCTTTCGCTGCGGGCTGCCCTCTCCCCCTGGCTGATCCTGGTCGCCTTCGCCGTGCTGGTCAATCTCCCCGCCCTGCCCTTCTACCAGTTGACCTTCCAGACCTGGGCCATGCCACTCGAGATCATCCCCGGAGCACCGGAGAAGGTGCGCCTGTTCTGGCAGGCCTATTTCTGGATCCTGGTCAGCACCCTGCTGGCCCTGCCCTTCCTTAGGCCGACCAGGCAGCAGCTCGGTGAATCGCTCCAAAAATGGATCAAACGGGCCCCACGTCCGATGCTGGCCTCGGCAGTCTTTTTCGCCATCGCCTACATGATCAATCACTCCGGCAAGGGATTGGATTGGACCCTGAGCGACCCGAGCCACAACATGGTCGCCGTGCTGGCCAACGCCGCCTCGGCCGGCTTCGGGCGTTTCTACCCGCTGGCCGCTCCCTACCTGGGCTTGCTGGCCGGCTTCGTCAGCGGCTCGGAGGCCTCGGCAATCGCCATGCTGACTGCCCTGCACCTGACCACGGCCGAGAAGATCGGCGCCCTCGGCCTGCTGATCGCCGCCGCCAGCGGGATCGGCGGCGGGTTGGCCTCGGTCATCTCGCCGGCCAAGCTGCAGAACGCCTCGGCCGCCATCGGCCGGATCGGCGAGGAGGCTGGCGTACTGCGGGTCACCTTCGGGATCTCGCTGGTCATCACCGCCGTGGCAGCGGCCATGACGCTGGCCTGGGCATTCTAATTCATCTCGCAACCCAAATTCCAAAAGGAGGAGCCTCATGGCAGACCAGTTCGAAAACGTCACGGTCATCAAGAAAGCCAATCTCTATTTCGACGGGAAGGTTACCAGCCGCACGATCCTGTTCGCCGACGGCACGCGCAAGACACTCGGTTTTATGCTGCCCGGTGAATACGAATTCAGCACCGGGGCCCGCGAGGTGATGGAAATGCTCTACGGGCAAATGGAAGTGCTCCTGCCGGGCCAGTCGGCATGGCAGACCTTCAAAGCTGGCCAAACCTTCGAAGTCCCCGCCAACGCAACCTTCAAACTGAAGCTCGAGGGGCCGGTGGATTACTGCTGCTCCTACGGATGATCGATTCCGGGACCCATCTGGGCCAGCGCACACCGCAAGACCACCCGGGCCGGGGATCGAATCCCGGCCCTTGACGCTCTTCTGACCATGACGTATAATTCGTTTAGTACATACTATACATACATAACACCCTATGAACCAATCGAGCGAACAGATCAAGAGCGAAATCGTGGAAGGGCTGAGCAATATCGGCCAGTTCTGGGGCTTCCCCAGGGGGATGGGCGCCAGCTTCGCGGTGCTGTATCTCTCCCCCGGGCCGCTCTCGCTCGACGAACTCGTTGCCCGAACGAACCTGACCAAGGGCGCGGTAAGCACCAACGTCCGCTCCCTGGCCCGGTTAGGCCTGGTCCACGGGGTGTCCCGTCTGGGCGATCGCAAGGACTACTACCAGGCCGAAACGGATTTTTACAAGGCTATCCGCTCCATCCTGAAGGAGCGCAAGAATCACGAGTTCGACCACGCGGTGTCGTCGGTGACACAAGCGCTCAGTAAATTGGAAGCGGACGGCAGGCCCGCTGACCCGGAGCAGGCCTTCCTGGTCGAACGCCTGCGGGCCCTGCAGTCCTTCTTCGACGCCCTCGATAGCCTGACCGCCGCCGTCACCCGTTTGGAGAGTCTCGGACTGAACACCGTCCAGAGCGTGCTTAAGATCCTGAAGTAAGACCCGTTGATCCCCATCCTGAACCGTGGTGAACGCCATCGGGTAGATTCATGTCGCTGATTGGTAAAGGAGACAAAATGAGAACCGCAGTCACCGGTGCTTTCTCGTATACGGGCAAGTATATCGCCCGCCGCCTGCTGGACCAGGGCCATGAGGTCATCACCCTGACCGGCCACCCTGAGCGGCCCGACCCCTTCGGCGGGCGGGTCAAGGCCTACCCGCTTGGCTTCGACGAGTCGGAGCTGGCGCGAAGCCTGGAGGGCGCCGAGGTGCTCTACAACACTTACTGGATCCGTTTCGACCGGGGTGGCAACACCCAGCCCAGGGCGGTCGCCAACACCCGGACCCTGGTGCAAGCGGCGCAGGCCGCCGGTGTGCGCCGCATGGTGCACGTCAGCATCACCAACCCATCCTTCGACTCGCCTTTACCCTATTTCTCGGGCAAAGCGGCCAATGAGCAGGCAGTCATCGCCAGCCGGATGGGTTATGCCATCCTGCGCCCGACGGTGCTCTTCGGAGCCGAAGACATCCTGATCAACAACATCGCCTGGCTGCTGCGGCGCTTCCCTTTCTTCGGCCAGATCGGCGACGGGCAGTACCGGCTCCAGCCAATCTACGTGGATGACCTGGCCGCGCTGGCCGTGCAGGCTGGCAACATGAAGGAAGACACCATCTGGGATGCGGTCGGCCCGGATCTCTTCACCTTTGACGAACTGATCCGGTTGGTGGGCGCGGCGATCGGTCACCCACGCCCGATCCTGCACCTGCCGCCCCGGTTGGCGCTGGCAGCGGCGCAGGCCATCAGCCTGTTCGTCCGGGACGTGGTTCTGACTCCCGAGGAAGTGGATGGCCTGATGGCCGGGCTGCTGGTCTCGACCGAAAGGCCGCGCGGGGTCACACAGCTCGCCAACTGGCTGGAGGCGAACCGGGAGACCGTGGGCAGGCGCTACGCTTCGGAGCTGGCCCGCCATTATTAAAAACGCAAGTTTCGGGTGGCGAACCCGACAGGAATCGGTACAATAAGACCATGACCAATTTCCATCAACCAAGCGAAGATTACCGGCGTGTCGAACAGGCCATCCTTTATCTGGAGCGGAACGCCCGCCGCCAGCCGGACCTGGCCGAGGTGGCCGCCCACGTCGGGCTGAGCGAATATCACTTTCAGCGCCTGTTCAGCCGCTGGGCAGGGATCAGCCCCAAACGCTTCCTGCAATACCTGACCAAGGAATATGCCAAGGCGCTGCTCGCCCAGACCCCGGTCCTGGAGACAGCCCATGCAGCGGGGTTGTCCAGCCCGGGCCGCCTGCACGACCTGCTGGTCCAGACCGAGGCGGTCACCCCCGGCGAGATCCGCTCGGGAGGCACGGGGGTGGAGATCAGCTACGGCTTTCACCCCACCCCGTTCGGCGAGTGCCTGCTGGCCGCGACCGGTCGCGGCATCTGCCACCTGGCCTTCGTCGACGAGGAACACCCGCAGGCCCTGGCAACCCTGCGGAACGCATGGCCGCACGCCGCCCTGGCAGAATCCCAGGCCCGGACGGGACTACTGGTCGAACAGGTCTTTGCTCCCCGGCCGGGCCTCCCGCTGAGCATCCACCTGCGCGGAACCAATTTCCAGATCAAGGTCTGGGAGGCGCTGCTGGGTCTGGCCCCGGGCGAAGCGACCAGTTACGGGGCGCTGGCACGGCAGGTGTCAGGCCCGGGGGCTGAGCGGGCGGTCGGGAATGCGGTCGGGCGCAACCCGGTCGCCTACCTGATCCCCTGTCACCGGGTCCTGCGCCAGAGCGGCGACTTTGGGGAATATCGCTACGGAACGACCCGCAAGAAGGCGATCCTGGGCTACGAAGCTGCGAAGCGTTAAATTCAACCGATCACAGATTCGCTCTCTGCGTGTTTCGAAGTGGCACCTTTGGTCGGATTTTTCCAGAATCAGCCACCTGCTTCTTGCAGAAATAGCTGCACGAAAGTTGCCGTCAAGCCAGGTGGTAGCAACGATTTCGGTTCGCATCATGACGCACTCCCCTGGAAAAATCCAGCACCGCGAGCCTCTGCGGCAGCAGACTCGTGATTTTCTGAAATTGACGGAAGTCCACCATCAAGGTTACAATAGTAGAAGTACACCCTGCTTATGCACTGGCAACTCAACCCCTATTCGTACGCCCTCTTCTTCGCATGCTTCATTTCCATCGCGTCGATCTTGATCGCGGCCAAGCGCTGGAAATCGCCCGGCGCGCTGGCGCTGATTGGCATGTCGCTCAGCGTCTCCGTCTGGTCGCTGTTCTACGCGCTGGAACTGGGCGTTTCTGATTTCGACCTCCAGGTCCTCTTCGGGAAGATCCAGTATTTCGGCATCTCCACCATTTCGCTCCTGTGGCTGTCCTTTACCCTGGACTATACCCGTGCCGGCCGAGGGCGAAAGCGTTGGCACCGTCTGGTCCCGTGGCTCTTCCCGCTACTGGCACTCACACTGGTCTGGACGAATGACCTGCACCAGCTTGTCTGGCCAACCCTGGAGCAGGAACCCCAGGGCAATCTGCTGGTCATGACCTTTGGCCACGGACCGGCCTTCTGGGCCATCATCGCTTACTCCTATGTCTTCATGGTCGCCGGATCAGTGGTCATCCTTCAGCGCAGCCTGACCAGCTCTTCGCCTTACCGGCGCCAGATCGTCAGCAGCCTGGTGGGTGTGGCAGCGATCTGGTTCGGGAATTTCATGTACATCACCGGCCTGAGCCCGGTGCCTTTCCTGGACCTCTCGCCGTTTGGCGTCACGATCGCCGCTGTGGCCTATCTGTGGGGCATCTTCCGCTTTGGCCTGCTCGACCTTGTGCCGGTGGCCAGCGAGGCAGTGCTGGAGAGCATGAGTGACGGCGTGATGGTGGTCGACGAAAAGGGACGCATCGTCCTGCTCAACAAGGCCTTCGAACAGTACACCAGCCTGTATACCAAGAAGCTGATTGGCAAGCCGATGAAAGAGGCGCTGAAGGACTGGCCCGAGTTGACCGAGCGTTTTGCCCATATCGACGATGCCCACACCGAGATCAAGATCAACCTTGACCAGGATTACGCCGCCTACTTCGACCTGCGCGTCTCCCCGATCCGCGATCACCGTGACCATGTTGCCGGGCGAGTCTTCGTTATCCACGACATCACCGAACGCAAACAGGCCGAACTCCGCCTGGCCTACAACCCCGACGGCAGTGCCAACGACCAGACGGCCGAGGGACTGATCCCGATCGTACTGATCTTCCGTCACAAGGATGGCAAGATCGTCGAGATGAACCGTTCCTTCATCTTGAATACCGGCTACGCGCGACAGGACGCGCTGGGGATGAGCCTGCTCCAGCTGGGTATGTGGACAGCGCAACAGCGGGCCGAATTCCTGCGCCAGCTCCGCAAAGACAGGCAGATCACCGATCACACGGTCGAACTGCGGATGAAGAACGGCCAGATGCGCAATTATTTCCTTAGCGCCCATGAGATTGCCATCCTGGACGAGAAGTACCTGGTCTGGATCGCCCGCGAGAATAACATCCCCCTCGACTAGGAGCCATCACCTGCACCGCCCGGGAGGAATGGTACCCGGGCAAAGCCGCTGGCATCCTGTCGGCTCAGACACCGAAAAAGATCCGGATCAACTCCCAGTTGGCAATGATCATAGATTCCATTCCCGACCAGCAACAGCCCGCCGACCAGATTCGCGGCCCGGGAATGCCGGGCGAACCAGCGCGTGATGCCGCGCTGCACGACTCCCGAGAGCAGGGAAAGCCCCAGCAACGGGACACCGAATCCCAGCCCAAACCACAGGAAGACACTCAGTTTGCCGAGCACCTCCCCGGCGGCCAGCGAATAGGCAAAGATGCCCACCACCAGCGGACCAGAGCACGGCAGGGCGATCGGCCCATAAAGCAGACCATAGGCGAAGGCATTGAAGGAGGGGGGCGCGGCGCCGGGACCTGCAGCTGCGGCAGGGCAGGGAATCATTTGCTCATCACCTGTTAATGGCTAACATGTACAATGAAAGCCAGCTTGAGGAAAACATGCCCCTGATCGCGATCGTTGAAGACGAACCCAGCATTTCCGAGGTGGTCAGCCTGTATATGAAACGGGCTGGATACCAGGTCCAGGTCTACGCCGACGGGCTGGCGGCCAGGGATGGCCTGGACCGCCAGGTGCCCGACCTGGTGATCCTGGACGTGATGCTGCCCGGTCTGGACGGCTTTGCCTTGACCCGCAGCCTGCGTGACCGCTCCGATGTGCCGATCATCTTGCTGACCTCGCGCCGCGAGGAAAGCGACCGCATCGCCGGGCTGGAACTGGGAGCCGATGATTACGTCGTCAAGCCCTTCAGCCCGCAGGAACTGGTCAGCCGGGTGCGAGCGGTCCTGCGGCGCCTGCAGCGCGGGGAGGCGTCCGAGGCTGCCCCGTTGACCTTTCCCGGCCTGAGGATCGATCCGCAGTCCCGTCTGGTCACCGTGCGCGGTCAGGAGGTCGAGCTGACCGCCAGGGAGTTCGACATGCTCTATCACCTGGCCCAACACCCACGCCAGGTCTTCAGCCGCGACCGGCTGCTCGAGTCAGTCTGGGGGTCGGCAGATTACATCGACCCCAGCACGGTCACGGTGCACATTCGGCGCCTGCGCGAGAAGATCGAGCCTGACCCTGCCGATCCAACCCACCTGCTGACCGTTTGGGGCGTCGGGTACAAGTTCGAGCCGTAGTTCAGGAGAATATCATGGCGATGCGTATTTCCCCATCTCTGAACGCCGTCCTGCGCCTGCTGGGCGGAGTGCTGGTCATCGCTGCGACCTCCCTTGGCGTGTTCTACCTGGTCATGCAGCCACCGCTGGGTGACCTGGGGCACATGGCCCAGTCCCTGAGCCTGACCGCCCTGGTTTCAGGTTTGATCGGCTACGCGGCCTATCGTTTCGGCTGGATGGAGCGCTTCCCCGGTTTGCGCTGGACCCTGCTGGGGGGGTACGCCCTGGCCAGCCTGCTGACCTTCTTCAACGTCTGGGTCACCGCCCGGTTGATGTTCGCCAGCCAGCACGACCTGCTGCTGGGAACGATCCTGCTGCTCTTCGCCGGCGGGATCGCCATGGTGCTTGGCGTCTTCATCTCCAACACGGTCACCGACCGCATTCGCAGTCTGGAGGCAGCCGCCCGCCAGATCCAGGCCGGGGACCTGTCAGCCAGGGTGCCGGTCAGCGGTAAGGACGAGGTCGCCGACCTGGCCCGGACCTTTAATCAGATGGCCACCCGGCTGCAGGAGGCCGAGGCCAAACAGCGCGAGCTCGACGCCCTGCGTCGCGATCTGGTCGCCTGGGCCGGTCACGACCTGCGCACGCCCCTGACCGGCATCCGAGTTCTGGTCGAGGCTCTGGCCGACGGGATAATCGGTGACCCGGAGACCTCACAGCGCTACCTGCAGCAGGCCAAGAAGCAGACCGATCTCCTGGCCTTCCTGGTGGAAGACCTGTTCATCGTCTCGCAACTTGAGGCCGGCGGAATCCCGCTCAACCTGGAACCTGCTTCGCTCTCCGACCTGATTTCAGACACGCTCGAAAGTTTCTCGGCACAAGCCGCCGGCCAGGAAGTAGGTCTGGAGGGCAGCGTTTCCACGGGTGTGGACACGGTGATGATGGACGTCCAACGGATCGGGCGAGTGCTGAACAACCTGGTGGGCAATGCCCTGCGCCACACCCCCGCCGGAGGACGGGTGACCGTTCAGGCTGCACCGGACGGGGAGGCGGTGCGGGTGACAGTCAGCGACACGGGCGAGGGCATCCTGGACACCGATCTACCGCACGTCTTCAAGCGCTTCTACCGGGGCGAGAAATCGCGCAGCCGCAAAACCGGTGGATCGGGCCTGGGGCTGGCAATCGCCAAGGGGATCGTCGAGGCTCACGGCGGGCAGATCCGCGTAGACAGCAGCCCCGGTGAAGGCGCTCGATTCATCTTCACCCTGTCCAAAAAGACCGATCTGTCGTCAAAGAATCGCGAGGGCGACTGATCGCGCAGCATTCCCCAAAAGGAACCGGCTGTCCAGAAGCGGATCTGCCTGCAGGGGATCCTGTTTAATCAAATCGCAAGCTGCCGGAAACAATTCTGTAATCTCTTTTCGCGATACTTAACGCAGTTCCAAGGAGGCTTACTGGTATGGACAACAAACTGAAACACGTGGCTGTCCCGTCCTCGGAGATCACCTCCGAGAGCGCCTATTTCTCCCGCCGCGACTGGCTGAAGACCATGGGGATCGCCAGTGCCGCGACCCTGCTGGCGGCCTGCGCCCCGCGGGGAACGGGAATCGGGTCAGGGACGACCGTCTCGCCCACCCCCGGAATCCCGATCCCCGACAGCGCCCCGGGCGGAGTGTCCGACGAGTTGGGCGACCCGGCCAACCGGTTCGAAGAGATCACCAATTACAACAACTACTACGAGTTCACCACGGACAAGGAGGGCGTGGCGCGCCTGTCGGAAGGCTTCCAGACCAGCCCCTGGTCGGTGGAGGTCGGCGGGTTGGTCCACAATCCGAAGACCTATGCCGTTGAGGACCTGCTGCGCTTCGAACAAAAGGAGCGCGTCTACCGCCTGCGCTGCGTGGAAGCCTGGAGCATGGTCATCCCGTGGCAGGGCTTTGAATTGGGCGACCTGCTGCAGGAGGTGGAGCCGATGAGCAGCGCCGAGTACGTGGCCTTCACCACGCTCTACGACCCCGGTCAGTACCCCGGGCAGTCTGGCCCATTCTACCCCTGGCCCTACACCGAGGGCCTGCGCCTGGACGAGGCCTACCACCGCCTGACCCTGGTCGCCACCGGTCTGTACGGCCAGCCGCTGCCCAACCAGAACGGCGCCCCGCTGCGCCTGGTGGTGCCGTGGAAGTACGGATTCAAATCGATCAAGGCGATCGTCAAGATCGAACTGACCGAGCAGCGTCCGGAGACTCTCTGGAACACGATCGCCCCGGGCGAATATGGCTTCTACTCCAACGTCAATCCCGGCGTGGACCACCCGCGCTGGTCGCAGGCCTCCGAGCGCCGCATTGGCGAACTGAACCGCCGTGCGACGCTGATGTTCAACGGCTACTCCGAAGAGGTTGCCAGCCTGTATACCGGCATGGACCTGAGCGTGGATTATTAGTGGCGTCTGGTCCACGTTAAATGCCAGGACGCACTTCACGTGCGCGGATGGACTGCCCGGACAGATGAGGACGGAGGAAGGATTTGGATCCAAAACGGGTCAAAGTGCGCAGGAAAGCCAGGCTGAGCTGGCTACAGGTGGTGATTCACATACTGGGCTGGCTACCGCTGGCCTGGATCATCGTGGATTTCCTCACCGCCAACCTGACCATCAACCCGATCCAGGAGGTCACCCAGCGGCTGGGGCGCTCTGCGGCCTACTTCCTGATCGCTTCCCTTGCCTGCACCCCGCTCAACACGCTCTTCGGCTGGCGCGAGATGCTCAAACGCCGCCGGGCGCTGGGACTGTATGCCTTCCTGTACGCCAGCCTGCACGCCCTGATGTTCATCGGTGTGGACTATGGCTTCAGCCTGAACGTGCTCAACGAGGTCCTGCTCACAAAACCCTATGCTCTGATGGGCATGACCGCCTTTCTGATCCTGGTGCCCCTGGCCATCACCTCGTTCAAATGGTTCATGAAGAAAATGGGCCGGGGCTGGACCAGCCTGCACCGGCTGGTTTACCTGGCAGCGGTGGTGGATGTCGCCCACTATGCCTGGGCCAAGAAGGGCAACCTGCTGACCCTGAGCGGCGACATCCTCAAGCCGCTGATCCTGGGCCTGCTGCTGATCCTGCTGCTGGTCCTGCGTATCCCGGTTGTGCGCAAGTGGATCAGCGGGCTGAGACAAAGGTTCAAGGCCAGAGGCCGCCCCAGCCCGGCTAGGTGAAACTTAACCAAGAGCCCAGGCGTACGCCTGGGCTCTTTCTTCGCAGGTGCATCCCCCCCAAGAGTTCGGGGCTGCGCCGGAAGATTGAACCAGGTTTCGACACTGCCTTCACCGCCAAAGCCGCCGATCAGGAACCCAGGTCGCCGGTCAGCAGGGTGTTCACAGCCTCTCCAGGGCCGTTTCTGGAACACGAACGGCTTTGACTCGCACGCCATTCTGCACTATCATCAAAACAGTGAACACGGCGACTTTCGCATTTGGCGGTGACCTGGACTTCTTCCTGGAGCGCGACCGGCGCGGCAGGGTCTTTCCGCTGACCTTTGCCCCCCACCAGAGCATCAAGCACCTGATCGAAGCCCTGGGCGTGCCGCACGTCGAGGTGGGGCTCGTCCTGGCGAACGGGGTGCCGGTAGAGGCAGGTTACCGGCCGCGCAAGGACGACCGGATCGAGATTCGGCCGGTCTCACCAGGGTGGGAAGGCGAAGTACACTTCCTGCTCGATATTCATCTCGGGCGGCTGGCCGCCCATCTACGCATGCTCGGTTTCGACTGCCTGTACCGCAACGACTACCGCGACGAAGAAATGGCCGATCTGCTTCGGGTCGAGAGGCGGATCCTGCTCAGCCGCGACCGTCAGCTGCTGATGCGCAAGGTCGTCGCTGCCGGCTACTGCCCGCGCTCGCTCAGCCCGGAGCAGCAGCTGGTGGAAGTCGTGCGCCGCTTCGACCTGGCGCGGCGGGCTCGCCCATTCACGCGTTGCATGCGGTGCAATGGATTGCTGGTGTCGGTCGAGAAGGCCGCCGTGCTCGACCGGCTTGAGCCGCTGACCAGGGACTATTTCGACACATTCGCCTCCTGCACCGACTGTAACCAGGTCTACTGGAAGGGATCCCACTGGGAGCGGATGCGCGCCGTCATCAAAGAGTTGGCCCTCAGCGAGAATTGAACCGGGCAGGTCATGCTATACTCATGCATGTGAGAAGAAGTCAATGACCAAGAATATATGGAGCTGCCTTCCTCAGCCACCGCAGCGCCCGTCATGACGGGCCTGGACCACACCCAGAAGCTTGCATTGCAGCTCGAATGCCCGAATTCCCTGGAGACCAAGCCATGCCGCCCAAAGCCAATCCCACCCCGATCTACGAGCGCCCGCTCGAACTGCTGCAGAACCTGATCCGCTTCGACACCACCAATCCGCCCGGCAACGAGCGAGCCTGCATCGAATACATCCAAGGACTGCTCAAAGAGGCCGGCATCCCGACAACCATCGTCGCCCGGACGCCAGAACGGCCCAACCTGATCGCCCGGCTGAAGGGTCGCGGCCAGGCCCCCCCGTTGCTGCTCTACGGTCACGTCGATGTGGTCACCACGGAGAACCAGCAATGGACCCACCCGCCCTTTGAAGGCCGCATCGTCGACGGGTACATCTGGGGCCGCGGCGCCCTTGACATGAAAGGCCCGGTGGCATTGATGCTGGCCGCCTTCCTGAAGGCCAAAGCGAAGGGCGTAGACCTGCCCGGCGATGTGCTCTTCGCTGCCGTGGCCGATGAAGAGGCCGGAGACGACTTCGGGGTCCGCTACCTGGTCCACGAACATCCCAGGCTGTTCGAGGGCGTGCGCTACGCCTTCGGCGAGTTCGGCGGCTTTAACATGAGTATGGCCGGAACACGGGTCTACCCGATCATGGTCGCCGAGAAACAGATCTGCTGGATGAAGGCGACCCTGCGCGGCAAGGGCGGTCACGCTTCGATGCCCGTCCAGGGGCAGGCGATGGCAAAACTCGGCCGGGTCCTGGCGGCCCTTGACCGGAGAGCTCTGCCGGTCCACATCACCCCGGCCGTCCGGTTGATGTTCGAATCCATCCGCAGGATCCTGCCGGGGGCCACCGGCGCCCTGCTTGGCCAGCTGCTCAACCCGCTCCTGACCGACCGGATCCTGAAACTGCTTGGTGGGCGCGGTGCCATGTTCAGCAACCTGTTCCACAACACCGTCAGCCCGACCATGCTGCAGGCCAGTGCGAAGGTCAACGTCATTCCCGCCGAGGTGACCCTGGAGATGGACGGACGCCTGCTGCCCGGGTTGGACCCTGCAACGATGCTGGCTGAGGTACGTAAGCTGATCGGCCGCTTCGGCGAGGTGGAGATCAACCGCTCTGACCCCGGGCCAGCCACACCTGACATGGCCCTGTTCGAGACCCTGGGCGGAGTCCTGCACGAGCTTGACCCACGCGGAACCGCCGTCCCGTTCGTGCTCGGCGCGGTAACGGACGCCCGCTTCCTGTCCCGGCTGGGCATCCAGACCTACGGTTTTACCCCGCTGCAGCTGCCCGAGGATTTCAGCTTTCTGGGCGCGGTCCATGGAGCCGACGAGCGCCTGCCGGTTGATGCCCTGGACTTCGGCGTGGAGGCCGTCTTTCGAGCGCTGCAAAGATTTCACTAAACGCCACAGCCTCCCGTGGTCCGGTTTTCGGCGAGAGGCCCCTTCCAGGAATCATGTCCACCCCTCCGTTGATCTTCCTCCTCCTGCTCGCCCTGGCCGGTCTGACCTGGATCTTTGTCCCGATCTTGACCGGCATTCCCTGGGTCCCGACCCTCGCCCGGCGCACCCAGCGGGCCCTGGAACTGGCCAGCCTGCAGCCCGGCGAGATCTTCTACGACCTGGGCTGCGGCGACGGACGCGTGCTGATCTCGGCTGCCCGGCGCGGAGCCCGGGCAATCGGGATCGAGGTCTCGCCATTGCACTGCCTGATCGCCCTGATCCGGGCGGCCCTGGCCGGCGTCGGGGGTCGTGTGGCCGTCCGCTGGGGAAATTTCTACCGCTGCGACCTGTCTGACGCCGATGTGATCTACTGGTACGGCCACAGTCGCTATGGGGAAAAACTGAAGAGCTACCTGGAGAGGCAGCTGCGCGTCGGAGCACGAGTGGTCAGCATCAACGTCGACTTTCCCGGCTGGCAGCCGGAAGCGCTCGACAGGGAGAACCTGATCTTCCTGTACCGCATCCCGCCGCCGGTCGGAGATATCAACAGCTATCTGATGCAAAAAGCCATGGACTAACAACCGCGAAATGTTCCCGACCCTCGACGCTCAAGAGCATCGCGACCCATCCCGGCCCGCGGAGGAACGCTCCACCTCGGGCGCGATCCTGGCCATGGCACTCGACCTGGATGAGGCGGGCCGGGGCCTTGCGCAGATCGAACCGCTGATCACCTGGGGCGTCAGGGCGCGCCCGCACCTCTCGAAATTCGGCTTGCACGCCCCGCTCGAGCGGGCCCGGCTCGAAAGCGACCCGGGCACCAAGGACCCGCCCGCCGTCATCCCGTGCCGGGTCGAGCGGGCAGAGCACCTGGTCGCACAGCAGTCCAGACCGGAGGCCGGGAAATTGCGGCGGGTGGTCTGGCAGAATCTCGCGAGGCGGGTGTCGCGAAACAAGCACGAGGCATCTTTTCCCGGGAGGACTGGCGGCCCAATTGGATGATGCCAGCCGAACCGGACCCTGATCCAAAAGGAGACATCCATGACCGAGAACGCCCTGCAAGCCCTCTCCATCCTCCGTGATGGCAGCCAGTTCAAGTGGTACATCATCCCCTTGCTGGCCTTCATCTTCTATGTCTACGTCCAAGAGACCGAGAAGCGCAACTGGAACCTGGTCCTGGCCGGACTGGCCTTCTGGGGGATGGACTGGTTCAACGAGATCTGGAACTCGCTGGTCCTGCACTTCACCGGCTACGCCCCGGTCTGGGCTGCCCCCGGAGACACGGCATTCCTGATCCTGGCCGGTCTGAACATCGAGATCATGTTCATGTTCGCTGTCTCGGGCATCATCTGGTCCAAGATGCTGCTTCCGAAGAAAGAGGACAAGATCCTGGGCATCCCCAATCGCTGGTTCATCGCCATCGCCGGCTCGGCCTTCTGCGTTTTCATCGAATACCTGCTCAACGCTGCCAGTGCCCTGACCTGGGATTATGCGTGGTGGAACCGCGGCGCCCCCTGGCTGATCTTCCTGGTCGGCTACTTCACCTTCTTCGTGGTCGCTTTTTGGGTCTTCGACATGAAGACCATGAAGCAAAAGGTGATCACCGTCGGAAGCATCTGGGCCCTGGACATCCTGGCCCTGATCCTGTTCATCCCTGTCCTGGGCTGGATCTAGAGAGAACCTCCCGCCGGTTCAAGGCCTGCGGGAGGTTCTGCGGCGATCTTTCGACCTGCATTTCACGTTTCGTGGATGATATCCCGCAGTCCGCGCCGGGGAGTCTGGCGCGGCTCCTTGCCAGCGTAACCGAGCGGGAGCATCGCCACCGGCACCAGTTCCTGGGAGATGCCAATCGCCTGGCGGACACCATCCTCCTGGAAAGCTCCCACCCAGACCGAGGCCAGTCCCAATGCAGCGGCCGCCAGCATGGCGTAGGTGCAGGCGATCGTGGCATCCTGGACCGAGTACAACTGCTCACCGCGCTCTGCATACCGGACCGCCGAACGGGACGGGTTGGCACAAAAGATCAGCACCAGAGAGGCCTCGGCCAGGAACTCCTGGTCGTAAGCCGCCCGCACCAGGGCCCGCTTGTGCTGCTCCTGACGGACGACGTAGATCTCGTACCCCTGCAGGTTGCCAGCCGAAGGAGCCCGGTTGGCCACCTCCAGGATGCGCCTTACCTTCTCATCCTCCACCGGGGTCTCGACGAAGGCCCGCACGGAATGACGAGCGTGCACGATCTCAAAAAAGTCCATCACTCCTCCTTGTCCACAACTGCTCCTGTAATTTACCACATTTTTCGATTGCTCGACTACCCCCTTTGACGGGATCGTCAATCTGCACTAAACTACAGGTATCTTTTTTCTACGAAAGGGCACTCATGGAGTTATCTCTCAAAGGCAGGACCATCCTGGTCACAGGGGCGACGAACGGGATCGGCCTGGTGACAGCCCGCGAACTGGCCCGCTTGGGAGGTCAGGTGACCCTGGTCAGCCGCAGCGCCAAAAAGTGCGCCCGCGTCGCCGGGCAGATCCAGGCCGAGACCGGTTCCCCGGTCGAATACATTGCTGCCGACCTGTCCACGCTGGGAGGCAGCATGGAGACCGCTGCGGTGTTCAAGAAACGCCACACCCGGCTGCACATTCTGGTCAACAACGCTGGCGCTTATTACACCAAACGCCACTTGACCCCCGACGGCCTCGAAATGACCTTCGCCCTCAACCACATGAGCTATTTTATCCTGACCAACCTGCTGCTGGAGACCCTCAAGAGCAGCGCTCCGGCCCGGGTGGTCAACGTCTCTTCGCGCGCCCACATGAACGCGACCTTCGACTTCGAGAACCTGCAGGGAGAAAAGGGGTACAACGGCTGGAAGGCCTACGGGCAGTCCAAGCTCGCCAATTTACTCTTCACCTATGAACTGGCCCGCCGCCTGGAAGGGACCGGCGTCACGGTCAACGCCCTGCACCCGGGCTTCGTCGCCACCGGCTTCGCCCGCAACAACGGCCCGTTCTACAACCTCGGGACCTGGCTGGCCGGATTATTCTTCGCCCGCGACCCAGACCAGGGTGCCAAGACCAGCATCTGTCTGGCAGCCTCCCCTGAAATCGAAGGCCTGAGCGGCCTATACTTCGTCGACTGCCAGCCGGCCGAATCAAGCCCGGCCTCCCACGACCTCGAAGTCGCCAAAAGGCTCTGGCAGGTCAGCCTGGAGATCGCCAGCCAGGCAGCCTAGATCCCCCCTGGAGCAGCATCCCCAAATCCAGGCACATCTGTATTGGCACAGGAGAAATAATGACAGAATCTAAATCCGGCATCCGGATCAGCGTCAAGGCCTTCATCCAGGCCATGGCCATCATCTTCTTTCTGATGCTGGTCGCCGGCCTCCTGACCCGCCTCATCCCGGCCGGGCAATATGCCCGCACCGAAGTCGACGGGCGCCAGGTCATCGACGCCGAGTCCTTCGCCCTTACCGAGCGGCCTGAATACCCGGTTTGGCGCTGGTTCACCGCGCCCTTCGAAGTCTTCACTGCTGAGGGCGGGATGACGATCATCGGCGTGATCCTGTTCATCGTCCTGGTCGGGATCGCCTTCGCTGTGATGGACAGAAGCGGCATCCTGCACTATGTGATCTACAAGATCGTCCAGAAATTCGGTGCCAAGAAGTACATCCTGCTGGTCGTGCTGACCTTCTTCTTCATGGCCCTGGGCGGGTTCTTCGGTATTCTCGAAGAAGCTGTCCCGCTGGTACCGATCATCATCGCCCTGGCATACACCCTCGGCTGGGACTCGCTGACCGGTCTGGGAATCTCGATCCTGGCAACCAACGTCGGCTTCTCAACAGCGGTGTTCAACTTCTTCACCATCGGCACTGCCCACCGGCTGGCCGGCCTGCCGCTCTTCTCCGGCTGGCAGCTGCGCATCGTCCTGTTCGTACTCGTCTTCATCCTTCTGGCAACCTTCCTAGTCCGCTATGCAAAAAAAGTGGACCGCAGGCCAGAAGCTTCACCCGTCTATGAAGAGGATCGGAAAGAAAGGGGCAAATTCGGGTCGTTCCACCTTGATGCCGAGACGACAGCCGATCCGCGCATGAAGCGCGCCGCCATCTTCCTGGGAATCTTCTTTGCCCTGATCCTGGTGGCGGTGATGACCCTCTCGTGGATCCCGTCACTCAACGACCTGGCCATGCCGCTTTCGGGGCTGCTGTTTGTCATCGGCGGGGTCGGAGCCGCCCTGATCGCCGGGGTCGGCCAGGGCGCCTGGAAGGCCACCTGGGATGGATTCGTCGGTATCGCCCCGGCCATCCCGCTGCTGATGATGGCCGCCAGCGTCAAGCACATCATTGCCTCAGGTGGCATCCTCGACACCCTGCTGCACTGGGCCTCGACCGCTTTCGCAGGTGCCGACCCGTTCACTTCCTCCCTGATCATCTACGGGTTGACCCTGGTGCTGGAGTTGTTCGTCACCTCCGGATCAGCCAAGGCCCTGCTGGTCATCCCGATCCTGATGCCGCTGGCCGACCTGGTGGAAGTCAACCGCCAGATCGCCGTCAGCGCCTACTGCTTTGGGGACGGATTCTCCAACCTGGTCTACCCGACCAATGCCCTGCTGCTGATCACCCTCAGCCTGACCGTCGTCCCGTATCACAAGTGGCTGAAATGGGTCCTGCGGCTGTGGCCGTGGGTCATCCTGGCTACGATCGCCTTCCTGGCCGTGGCCGTGGCGATCAATTACGGACCCTTCTAGACCGGCCCTCTCCCAGCCTCTCCAGGGATACAGGGAGACTTCTCCCGTGGAGCTTTTCAAAATGATGAAAGCGCGGATCCTGTTCATCCTCCTTCTGGGGCTCCTGGTTGCTTCCTGCAGCAGCTCAGGCAGCGACCTGCTCAATCTGCGGGTCGGGGAACCCGCCCCCGAGCTCACCCTGCAGGATCTGGATGGGAACCCGGTCCTGCTGAGTGACTACCGCGGCAGGGTGGTGCTCTTCAACTATTGGAATCTGGCCTGCGCCCCTTGCCTGGCAGAGTTCCCCGATTTCGAGGCCCTCTACCAGGTGTACCGGGAAGAGGGCCTGAGCGTGGTCGCCGTGCACTGGGGCGGGCCGCCCGAGGCGGTTGTTGATTTTATCGCCGAGAACACCTACATCTTCGATGTCCTGATCGCCGACGTCCGCGGGAGTTCGCCAGCCCTGCCGACCAGTTATGTCATCGACCGCCAAGGAGTGGTGCGCGAGTACTGGATCGGGACGATGGACGACTTCCAGTTCCTGATCGACCGGGTCCTGCCGTATCTGGACGAATGACGACGGGATGATCTCATAACCGCGGAGGAATCACGTGGAATCATTTTTCGCTCAAGATTGGACCGGACCGGAATTCGCCTGGTTTGGCACTGCCCACCTCACCGCCCTGCTGCTGGTCGTCCTGCTGAACGTCGCCCTGACCTGGCGTCTCCAGAATGCCCCCAAGAAGTCCAAGCGCACGATCGCGATCGTGATGGCCGCCATCCTGTGGGCCAACGAACTGGCCTGGCACCTGTGGAACGGCTTCACCGGCCAGTGGACCATCCAGACCATGCTGCCGCTGCACGCCTGCTCGCTGCTGGTCTGGACCGGGGCCTTGATGCTGATCACCGGGAACTACCATATCTATGAGTTCTGCTACTTCTTGGGCATCGGCGGAGCCATGCAGGCCCTGCTGACCCCCGACCTGGGCATCTACGGCTTCCCCCACTTCCGCTTCTTCCAGACCTTCCTCTCGCACGGGCTGATCATCACTGCCGCCATCTACATGACGCTGGTTTACGGCTTGCGCCCGACCTGGAAATCACTGGCGCGGGTCGGCACCACCCTGCTGGTCTACCTGGTGATCGTCTTTTTTGTCAACCAGTGGATCGGAAGCAACTACCTGTTCATCGCCTACAAGCCGCCGACCGGCTCGCTGCTCGACATCCTGCCGGAATGGCCCGTCTACATCTTCTACATGATCCTGATCGGGCTGGCTGTCTTCCTGCTGCTCTACCTGCCCTTCGCCATCAAGGACTGGGCCGCGATCCGCAGGGAGAGAGCCAGGGCGGCGATGTAAGCAGTGGACCTGGGCCAGTACTTCGTCTACGACTACCATGGGGCAGCGTTCGAATGGTTCGGGCCAGCCCACGTGGCGACGCTGCTGGCCCTGGCCGCCCTGATTCTCGGGCTGCTGACCCTGCGCAGCCAATCCGAGCGGGCCCGCGGCCCGTTCCGCTGGACGCTGGCCCTCCTGCTGTGGCTGAACGAGGCCGGCTGGCACATCTGGAACATCTCTTGGGGCCACTGGACCATCGACCAGCTGCCGCTGCACATCTGCAGCCTGCTGATCTGGCTCTCGGGGATCATGCTGGTCTGCAAGAATCGCTGGATCTACGAATTTGCCTATTTTCTGGGCATCGGCGGCGGCCTGCAGGCCCTCCTGACCCCCGACGTGGGGATCTGGGGCTTCCCCCATTACCGGTTTTTCCAAACCTTCATCGCCCATGGACTGCTGATCGCTGCAGCGGTATACATGACCACGGTCGAGGGCCTCCGCCCGACCTGGAAATCGCTGCTGCGGGTCTTCGTCGGCATGAATCTCTATATGGCGCTGGTCTACATCATCAACCTGTGGCTGGGAACCAACTTCCTGTACATCAACGCCAAGCCGGCTGTTCCAACCCTGCTCGACCTGCTCCCGCCCTGGCCCGGTTACCTGCCCTGGATGGAGACGATCGGTGTCGCCGTCTGCCTGCTGCTCTACCTGCCCTTCGCCATCGGCGATTGGCGAACCCGCAGGAAGAGCCGGATCGCTCCCAGATAGGTTGCCCCCCCCCGCTGGAACCTGGCCTTGGAGGCCAGCGCAGGTGAAACAGCGCTCGTAGAGCCAGCATTGTCACCGGTCGGTCCCTCATTATGGTACAACCGAGGCCCCAGCGACTGTCCAGGCCGCCCACCGATCGTCCTATTGTATTTAGAGGGAAAAAACATGTAATATGAACATGTGCAGGAGGGGAACATTCCTCCCCAAACCATTTTCTTCCTCCTCGCCTGGCCCTGGGAAGGACCGTCCTGGACACCGGTTCGCCCGGATGCCGTCTCTTGTGAGGGCGAGAGCGGCTGGAAGGGCACCCTGGCGAAGGAATGCTCCCGTCGATCGATAGCGGGCAGGCGGTCGCGGCCCGGGCGAACCCCGCACAAGGCGACAGCCAGTTCGCCATCGACCCAGGCGAGACCGACAGCAGGTTGAAACGGATGACCGCGCCAGTGGTCAAGAACTTCCCCCTCGAAGTAACGTCACCACTGCAGGGAGAGGATGACAGGCTCGGAGACCATGAAATGACCAGGAAGTTCCAGCCCCAAGCTTTGTTCGCCATCCTGATGGTTGCCGGGTTGTTGTTCGCAGCCTGTGACGGTGGAACGTACGAGCCACCCACACCGGCGCCAGGCGTCGAACCGGTCCGGCCGACGCCCCCGGTCCAGCCAGCCGCGGCCGACAAGTGGACCCTGTGGACCAGCGGCACGCAGCTGCGCGGGGCCAACATTTACCAGCGGCAGGTCCATCCAGAACTGGATGGCAGCGAGTTCCTCGGTCCAGGGCCATTCGGCCCACCCTACAGCCAGGCCGACTTCGACCGGCTGGCGGCGCTGGGCGCAAACTACGTCAACATCTCGCATCCCGGCTTGTTCCCGGTGACCCCGGCCTATACGGTCGACGAGGCCGCTGTGGCCAACCTCGACCGCCTTCTGGCGATGATCGCCAACGCTGACATGTTTGCGGTGATCACCTTCCGCAGCGGGCCCGGGCGCAGTGAGTTCTCGCTCCTGCGCGACGGCGCCGGGGACTGGTTCGATCCGAGCTACCTGATCGAGACTGTCTGGGAGGAGCCGGAAGCCCGGGCAGCCTGGGTCGAAATGTGGCATTACACCGCCGAACGCTACCGGGACAACCCGATCGTGGTGGGCTACGATCTGATGTGCGAACCCAATTCGAACGAGATCGTCGCCGAGTGGGATCCCGCTGCTTTCGACAGCAATTACGGCGGCAGCTCCTACGACTGGAATACGCTCTACCCGTCCATCGTGGAGGCGATCCGGGAAGTGGACCTCACCACCCCAATCCTGGTCGGCGGAAATGGATACAGCGCCGCAGCCTGGTTGGCATTTCTCCAGCCGACCGGCGACCCATACACTGTCTACACATTCCACCAATACGAGCCCTATGTCTACACGCATCAGGAGGAGTGGGACGACCTGCCCTACCCGGGGACCTTCGATTTGAACTACGATGGCGTGGACGAAGTCTTCGACCGGACCTGGCTGGATGAATTCCTGCTGCCCGACAACCTGACCCCAGACAGCAATCCCGGCTGGCCGCTGGCGGTCAATGAGTACGGCACCGTGCGCTGGACGCCAGAGGGGACCGCCTTCCTGCAGGACGAAATGGAGCTCTTCGAACAGAACGGCTGGAACTACGCCATCTGGCAGTGGTACCCCAATTGGCCACCCCTGGCCGAACCCGACGGCGACCATTCCTTCAACTACCGCCTGGGCCCCGATCCCTGGAATTTCGAATTGCTTGAGAACGAGCTTCTCAATCTGCTGGCCACCTTCTGGGGCCGGAATACCATCCGGCCATCGACCTTCGGCCAGATGCCCTAGGAGAGAACGATGCGACGGTCCTTCCTAACACTGCTGTGCGCAGTATTGCTCCTGGCCGCCTGCGGCCCCGAGGAATCCGAGTCTGACCTGGAAATGGAACCGGGTTTCTCCGCCCAGGAACCCGGCGAACCGCTGCCCCTGCCATCCGGGCAGGCAGCGGGGGAGCTTCTCTGCCCGGGAGAGCAGCCGCCGTTCGTGACCGACTTCGAGGTTCGGGTAGAACCGGATCTGCCCGAACCGAGGCGCGGCAGCCCATACCGCGATCCGGTCTTCGGGTTCTGCATCGTACGGGTCACCGACCGGCAGGCCGACCTGTCCGCCGATGATTCGTCTGCCGGGCTGAAGAACGAATATTCGCGCGTCCAGTCCTTCAATGCCGACGACAGCCTGCTGCTGGTACGCGGCGTCGAGGCCACCTGGTATATCTATAGCACCGCCACTCTGCAACCGCTCGGACGGGTGCCCATTGACGTCGAACCGCGTTGGTCGACGACCAACCCGGACATCCTCTATTATGCCTCGGACACCAGCCTGATGGCCTACGACGTCCGCCGCGGCCAGACCAGCCTGGTGCACGACTTTGCCGCTGACGTTCCTGGCAGCATCATGGTCTGGACCCGCTACGAGGGCAGCCCATCGGCTGACGGACGCTACTGGGGCCTCATGGGCCAGGATGAGAACTGGACGGCGGCCTGGTACCTGGTCTACGACCTGCAGGCTGAGGTGGTAGTAGCGACCCGCGACCTGCGCGACTGGCCTGAAGCCTGGCGCGAGGTCGACGCCGTGGCAATCTCGCCGCTGGGCAACTACTTCCTGGCCTACATGGACCGCTACTGCGAGCACGGGCGGCTTGGAACCGACGAGAATCCCTGCGGGCTGATGGTCTACGACCGCGATCTGCAGGAGGGGCGCGGCCTGTTGCGTATTGCCGGCCACTCTGACCTGGCCCTCGACGTCGATGGCCGCGAAGCCCTGGTCTACCAGGACATCGACACCGACACAATCTCCGTCCTCGACCTGGAAAGCGGGCAGATCACCCCGCTGTGGCCGATCGACTTCAGCCACTGTGACGGCTGCGGGATGCACTTCTCCGGGCGGGCCTTCGAACGTCCCGGCTGGGTAGTGGTCTCGTATTTCGACGGCGACCCGAACTCGTACTGGTGGATGGATGACCAGATCATTGCCCTTGAGCTGCAACCCGGCGGGCGGATCGTGCGCCTGGCCCACCACCACTCGCTGGTGGACGAGGCCCAGGAACACGACTACTGGGCTGAGCCGCACGCCAGCGTCAACCGGGACTTCACCCGGGTGCTCTTCACCACCAACTGGGGCCGCTCTGGGACGGGCGAAGTTGAGTTATTTTTGCTACAATTACCATGGGATTGGGACCAGGGGAATCCATAGATCGTGAGAGGAGAGAGGCCATGAAAACCAGGAGAGTGAAAGTTCTTGCCCTGAGCGCCCTGGCCACATTTACAATGCTAAGCTGCGCCCTGCCAGAACCGGTCAGTAATCTGTTTGCCACCCCGACCCCCACCTCCACGCCAACACCGATCCCGTCGCCAACCCCGGAATTCATCACGCCGGACCAGGACCTGGCCGCGATCCTGGCCAGCGCTCCAGATGGAGCCACCCTCCCACTGGGTCCGGGGACCTTTCATTTGAGTCAATCGCTCCTCATCAACGCCTCGCTGACCCTGATCGGCCGGGGCCCCGGCCAGACCCGCATCGTCTCGAGCGCATCGGAAGAAGTGTTGCGTTTCAGCGGCAGCGGCATGTTGACGGTCCGGGGGATCGCCTTCGAGTACAGCGGCTCCAGCCAGGCCAGCATCCTGGTCTTCGACCGCGGCACGGCGGATATCACAGACATTGAACTGAGCGGAGCGATTCATGACGAGGGCCTGGCCCACGCCGCCCTGGTCGTCGAAGGCAGTGCCAGCGTCGATCTCCAGGTCTCTCGCATCTACGACAGCCCGGAGGCAACCGGTATCGTGGCCCGGGACAACGCCACGTTGATCGTCGAAAACTGCGTCATCGACAATGTCGGGCTGGGAATCGCGGTCATCGACAGGGCAGAGGCGACCATTGTCACCAACGAGGTGCGCGAGACTCTCATCGGCTTCTTAGCCGCGGGGGAGGCCAGCGCAGTGTTACGTGACAACATCTTCGCCGAAGGCGAACTGCTGGGGATCTTCTTCGATGACGAAACCTCCGGCAGCGTCACAGGCAATCAGGTCTCGGGCAGCAGCATCGGGATTATGGTCAGCGGTGCCTCTTCGCCCACGATTGTCGACAACGAGGTCTTCGGCTGCACAAACAGCATTGCGGTCGCTGACACAGCCAGCCCAACGATCGGGGATAACAACCTGCACGACAACGATTCCAATCAAGTCGAACCTTTCACACCCTAAAGGAGATCATTCCATGACCGCCAAAGCAACCGTGGATGACTTTATCGCCCAGAAGATCCTGGCCGTGGTCGGCGTTTCCCGTTCCGGGAACAAGTTCGGCAACATGGCCTACAAGGAATTACGCCAGCACGGCTATAAACTGTATGCCGTCCATCCACAGGCCGAGACGCTCGAAGGCGACCCGGCTTACAAGGACTTCCGGTCCCTGCCGGAAAGTGTGGGCGGAGTCTTGATCATTGTCCCGCCCGCCCAGACCGAGCAGGTCGTCCGCGATGCAGCCGCGGCCGGGATCAAGCGCGCCTGGTTGCAACAGGGCTCGGAGTCCGAGACCGCCATCCAGTTCTGCCAGGAGAACGGCATCGCCGAGGTGCATGGGGAGTGCATCATGATGTTCGCCCGCGGCGAGGCCTTCCCGCATAGCATCCATCGCTGGTTCTGGAAATTGCTTGGGAAATTGCCCGGTTGAGAAGGTCGGACGCCTCACAGTCTGGCCAGGAGAAAAATCCTGGAATCCTCCCGGCCAGACCAGTGCCGCCTGGTCTGGCCGGGAACAATCAACACAGGGAGAGGAAAGCTATGAAAACGAAATCGCTTGTGGTCGCAATGGTCCTGGTCCTCGCGATCCTGTTCGCGGTCGGCCCAGCCTGGGCAGCTCCTGCTCTGCAGGCCGACAATCCCAATCCGCCCGACCAGGTGGTCAAGCTGATCTTCATCCATCACTCGACCGGCGGCAACTGGCTGGCCGACCCGGCCGAAAACGAACTGGGCGGCGACCTGGGCCGGGCCCTGATGGACAACCATTACTTCGTCAGCGCCACCAACTATGGCTGGGGGCCGGATTCGATCGGCGACCGCACCGACATCCCCGACTGGATGGAATGGTTCCGCGGCGAAGAGAGCGCCACCTACCTCCAGGCCATCTACACCGAGAGCGATCAGAACCTTGGCGACTTCGGTTCCTGGCCGCGTCTTTCCGATCCCGGTGGCGAGAACGAGATCATCCTGTTCAAGTCGTGCTTCCCAAATTCGGAACTGGGCGGCAATCCCCATGACCCGCCCGGCGACTACCCCGACTACACCGTTGCCGGGGCCAAGTACGTCTACAACCAGCTGCTGGAATACTTCGCCACCCGTCCCGACCGACTGTTCATCGTCATCACCGCCCCGCCGGTGTCGGACTCGGCCAATGCCGAGAACGCCCGGGCCTTCAACAACTGGCTGGTCTACGACTGGCTGGCAGAGAACGACTATCCCTACAACAACGTGGCCGTCTTCGACTACTACAACATCCTGACCGGACCCAACAACCACCACCGCTATGTCAACGGCCAGATCGAACACACCTACCAGGAGGGGATGAACACGAACTATTATCCCTCCTACGATGGGGACGATCACCCCTCGCAGGCCGGGAATCGCAAGGCGACCGAGGAATTCATCCCCCTCTTGAACATCTTCTACCACCGCTGGCAGGCTGGCAGCGCCCAACTCCCGCCTGTTGAGGTCCCGCCGGCCGCCCCGGGGGAAGAGGAAGAGCAGGAACAGCCGGGCGATACGACGACCACCACCGGAACCGTCGGCTCGATCGCCGATTTCGAGACCCGCGGGACCACGGGCTGGGAGGCCTATCGTGACGAGAGCACGCCGAGCGAGATCGCCTGCGCACCGCAGAGCGGCACGACCTACGCCGGTTCCGGAGCCCTGCAGATCGACTTCAACATCCCCTCCGGTACCTGGGGGACCTGCGAACTGCCCTTCGACAGCGCCCAGAACTGGAGCACCGGGACAGGCATTTCCTTCTACATCCACGCCGACCAGGTCGGCACCCTCTACGATGTACTGCTCTTCTCGGGAACGAACGAAGAATGGGCTACGTACCTCTACTACACCGAGACACCCTCTGGCAGCTCGAACGATTGGGTACGGGTAGATGTCTCCTGGGGCGAGTTCCTGCGCGCCGATTGGGAAACCGATGCCGGAACTCCTTTCACGAACCCCGAGCGGGTCTTCGCGATTGCCTTCGGGGTCGACGGTTTGGATGAGGGCAGCAATACCGGCACCCTCTGGATCGATGACCTGCAATTACTGGGCGTCCCCGAAGAACAGGAACAACCCGGCGCCGAAGAGCAAGCCGGTGAAGAGGAGGGCGGCGGCCTGCCCTGCCTGGGCGGCCTGCTCCTGCCGATCCTCTTCGTCTGCCTGGCCTGGAGCGTCCGCAGAAAATAATCGCCTGCCGGTCTGTCGCAACCATCGCCACCGCATGGTGGCGATGGTACCCCCAACAGCCTGCTGGTCGATCGGAGTCTCTGATGGAACGAAAAATAGACTACCAACAGGTTGAGCGCGCTATCATCCTGGTCTTCTTCCTGATCAGTATGGCGGCCTTTGCCTTCAACCCCTCCAGTGGGACCAACCGGGTCGAGCCGGTGCTGGCCAGCAACGAGATCCAGGCCTACGCCGCGGCGATGCCCAACCAGGGCTGGGCACCACTGGTTGTCCATTTCAGTGCCTTCGGCAGCCGCTCGACGGTTGGCACGATCGTCCGCTACGAATGGGACCTGGACGGCAATGGCCGCTACGACACCGATGCCACCTCTGAAAACGGCTACACCAGTTACATCTATAAGAAATCGGGCACCTATACGATCACCCTCAAGGTCACCGACGACCAGGGCAATGTAGCCACTGACAGCATCGCCGTCACGGTCCGCTATCCTGGTTCGAGCAGCGTTGACTACTGGACGATCTTTGACAACAGCACCGTCGGGCGGGTCGATATCCAGGTCACCAGCGCCGACTGGGCCGCCATCTGGGAGGACCCGGAGGCCAAGTTGACCATCCCGGCGAACGTGTCCCTCTTCGGGGAACAATTGGACAACGTCGGCCTCCGGATGCGCGGCCAGTTCTCGCTGCGTGAGTCCGGAGATAAGAAGCCCTGGGAGATCGACACCGACTACTTCGTTGACGGACAGGAATTTCACAACCTGAGACAGCTGATGTTTCTGAACAACATCGGCGACCCATCGATGCTGCAGGAAAAACTGGCCTACGATATGATGCAATTCGCCGGCGTGCCGGCGAGCTTCACCCGCTACGTTGAAATCTGGATCGACATCAGCGATGACGACCAGCCAGCGCTCTTCTGGGGAGTCTACACCATGGTTGAGCGGGTTGACCGCAAGTTCCTGGCTAACCGCTTCGGGCGCGACAACGCCAGCGGCAACCTGTACAAGGCCAGCCACGCTTCGCGCGGGCCGATGGACCTGATCTACTACGGGCCTGAGATCACGGACTATCCCACCCAGAACGGGCTTTACGCCTACGGGAAGATGACCAACGAAGAGGAGGGGGATTACGCCGATATCATCTACCTGATGTATGTGATCGACGGCGTGGAATACGAAAGCCCGGAAGAATTCGCCGCCGCCCTCGAGCAGGTCTTCAACGTCGACTCCTTTCTGCGCTATACGGCAGTGGTCAACCTGCTCGGCAACTGGGACATCTACCAGTATACCGGCAACAATTATTATCTCTACAATAACCCCGGCACCGGGTTGTTTGAATGGATTCCTTGGGACCTGAATTGGGGCAGCAATCCCCATCACCCTGTTTTCGGCGGACAGGGACCCGGTTTGGTAGCCCGCGCACCGCTGTACGAAAGAGTTTTCGCGGTCGAGGAGTACCGGGTTCGCTATGCCGCCTACCTCGACCTGCTGGTGAGGGTTTGGTTCACTGAAGAGAACATTTCCGCCCGGGCCTCCTACTATTACGAACTGATCGCCCCGCTGGTAAGGCAGGGTGATGGCGACCGGATGTACTTCGGAGACGCGCCAAATTTCCCGGTCGAAGAATTCGACAATTCGTGGTTGCGCCTGGTCGATTTTACCCGCCAGCGGCGCGATTACGTCCTCTCGATTCTTGCAGGCGACGCCTGGCGGTCGCCTGGCTTCATCGATTCTGAAAATGTAATCCCATAGAAAAGTGGAGGCGCTTTGAAAAACACTCGACTATTTCCGATCACCCTTCTAGGAGTCGCCGTGCTCCTGGTCGCGACGGGACCGGCACTCGTACGCGCCCAGGAAGAAGGATACACGGAGGATTTTGAGGGCGTAACCCTGCCCGGCTGGGAACTGGCCCCTGAAGCAATCCTGGTCGACGGCGCCCTGCGCCTGAATCCCGGCAGCTTCGCCCTGCGACCAGGCGACTGGACCGACATCCGCCTGTCGGTCCGGGCACGCCTGTCCGGCGAGGGCGAGGCCCTGATCAACTACTATTTCCGGGAAGGACATCAATACGGACTGTTCTTGCGACCCGGCGCAATCTTCCTGGAAAAAGAGCAGGACGGGAACCGTTCTGCCTTGGGAGAAGGGGAAGCCAGCGTGCCGTCCCTCCAATCCGATACCTGGACGACGGTCACAATCGTCGTCTCAGGGAGCCAACATCAGGTCTACGTCGAGGATGAACTGGTCCTGACGGCTGAAGATCCTGAGCCGCTCGAAGCCGGGGCAATCCTCTTCCAGTCCTTAGGGAATATGACTCTCGAAATCGACGACCTGAACCTGCAGGGGATCCCCTTCCGGAGAGCGGGCCCTGGAGAGGGCGAAGTTCCTCCCGCAGAGCAGCCCGGTGCAGCCCCGGCGTCCGGGGAACCGCCTGCTCCGGCCTCCACCACAGGCCAAGGTCCGGCTGGGCTGACGAACATCATCGACGAGTTCTTTGCCAGCCAGGCTAACACACTGGAACTGACGACCTTCCTGATCAACTTGATCCTGGCGGCCATCAGCGCCTACATCCTGGGGCTGGTCTACATCCACTGGGGCAGTTCGCTGACCAACCGCCGCAAATTCGCTGCCAATTTCATGTTAATGACCATCACGACCACTTTCATCATCTTGGTCGTGCGCTCGTCGGTGGCCCTCAGCCTGGGTCTGGTCGGGGCGCTGTCCATCGTCCGTTTTCGCACTGCCGTCAAGGACCCCGAGGAACTGGCCTACCTATTCTTCGCCATCGGGATCGGGATCGGTCTGGGCGACAACCAGCGCCTGATCACCATGCTTGCCCTGGCCGCTGGAATCGCCTTGATCGGCCTGCTGCGCCTCTTTCGGCGCACAGACGCAGATGTCAACCTGCACCTGGCAATCGCCAGCCGCGGGCCGGGCAAGGTTGAATTGGAGCAGGTCACCAAAATGCTCTCACGACACACTTCGAAACTCAAATTGCTGCGCTTCGACGAGACCGCCAAGACCATCGAGGCCTCCTTCCTGGTCGAGTTCCGTCAGATTGATGACATGAACCGGGCGCGAGAGGCCCTCAAGGCCCTATCCGAGCAGATCGAGATCACCTTCATGGACAACAAGGGGCTGTGGTGACCAAGCCCCACACCAAAAGGTGGGGAGGGGGCGGCGCTTTTTGGGAAAATACGATCGACGAGTCCGAACAGCGCCCGTATCGCTACGAGCGCAAATTCTTGGTCGAGGGCCTCGACTCAGGCCAGGTGCACATGCTGGTCAAGCGTCACCCGGCCATGTTCTACCAGACCTACCCACCCCGGCACGTGAACAACCTGTACCTGGACACGGATGATCTGCGCAACTACTACGCCAACCTCGATGGCGAAGGCGAGCGTCACAAGGTGCGCATCCGCTGGTACGGCAAGTTGTTCGGCGAGATCGCAGGACCGACTCTCGAATTCAAGGTCAAGCGCGGTTTGGTCGGGACCAAGCATACCCATCCCTTCCCGGGCTTCCAGCTACAGACTGGATTCGCCTACCACGATTTCCAGGCAGTCATCCTGGCTTCCGACCTGGCTCCCGAAGTCCGCACTTACCTGCGCACCCTGCAGGTCGTCCTGTGCAACCGCTACTATCGTTGGTATTATGCTACCCGAGACGGCCGTTTCCGGCTCACCATCGACAACGGGCTGACTTACTACCAGGTCCGAAAATCCGGAAACACCTTCCAGCGTAAATATTTGGACGACCGCCACGTCGTCGTCGAACTGAAGTACGAAAAGTCGCTCGACGTCAAGGCCGACCGGATTGCTGGTTTCTTTCCCTTCAGCGTCACCCGGAATTCCAAGTACATCACCGGGATCGAAAGCATCTACCCATAATTCAAAAGAGGAAATAATAAATGATGTCCCAAAAATTGTTTTGGTTGCCAGTGATCTTAATCCTCAGCCTGCTCTTCGCCTGTAACCTGCCCGGTGGCGAAGTTGAGGAAAGTGGCGCCGCAGAACAATCCGGACCCGAACCCGGCGCACCACTTGAGCCCGGCCCGGCCGTGACCCAGCCACCGCTCGGCCCCATCCCGGACAGCGACCTGATCCTGCCTGAGAATCTGGAATACCTGGGAGCCTTCCGCCTGCCGGATGGCGGCGACCGCCCCTACACCTTCGAGTACGGCGGCAACGCCCTGGCCTTCAACCCCGACGGCGACCCCAACGGCTCGGCCGACGGCTTCCCCGGTTCACTCTTCGTCACCGGGCATGACCGGCTGCCATACGACGAACTGCCCAATGGCAGCATGGTGGCCGAGATCACCATCCCGATCCCGGTCGCTACGCGCGACGTCTACGCTGCCGGCCAGGCGGAGTTCCTCCAGGAACTCCAGGATGTGACCCGCGGCCACTTCACCGGGATGGAGGAGATCGTCCGGATCGGCATGGAATACCTCAACCGGCCCGAGACCGGCCCCCTGCTGCACATCGGCTGGGGTCAGCACATCGAGCCCGACCCGACCGTCCCGACCCACGGCTGGTTCAGCGCCGACCTTTCGAATCCCGATTTCCAGGGCGAATGGTATATCGACGGTGTGTCCTGGTACAGTGTCAACGACTATATTTTTGAGATCCCTGCCGATTGGGCCGACACCTACATTGGTGGACGCTACCTGGCAACCGGGCGCTTCAAGGACGGCGGCTGGTCGGGAATGGGACCGGTGATCGTGGCCTACACCCCGTGGGTCGATGGGAACGGCACCCCCCCTCCGGATGGGGCCTACATCGATGCGGTCGTCCTGCTGCAGTATGCCAGCTCCTTCGAGAACGATACTCTCGATCACGCTCTGGTCGGCTATCAGCATCCCGATGAATGGTCCGGAGGCGCCTGGCTGACCACAACCGGCGGCCAGACAGCGGTCCTGTTCGCAGGCGCCAAGAGCAATGGCGCCCAGTACTGGTACGGCTACGTCAATCCAGCCGGCCCGGCCTTCCCCTGTGTGGACGGGGATGTGCTTGACTTCGTAACCTGCCGCATGTTCGACGGCAGCCCCTGCCCGGCGGAGGACATGGTCGAATGCGCCGATCACAACTACGCCCGCGGCTGGTGGACGACCCATTGGGACGCCGAGTTCCTTTTCTACAACCCGGACGACCTGGCGCGCGTGGCAGCAGGTGAAATGTTGCCATGGGAACCGCAGCCGTATGCCTTCCTCGACATCGATGCGTTCCTGTACCACAATCCCGAAGGGGTCGAACCCGAACTGCTCGGCACCGGTGACCAGCAGCGCTACCGCATCGGCGATATCGCCTACGATCGAGCCCACGGCCTGCTCTACGTGCTCGAGAACTTCGCCGAGGGGGCCAAGCCGGTCGTGCACGTCTGGCGGGTTCGCTAGCCAGACCATCGCCCAAACGAGACGTGTTATTCCGATGCCGCCCACGGGCGGCGCCGGCCCCTGGATGGTCAATTTTCAGGGAATTGATAGCCTGGTCAGAAGACAGAATGCTATAATCATGAGTGCCGGACTGGTGCGTAACCTTTTGCCGCATTTGGCGTAAATATATATACCAAGTCTACTCAAGGAGAAACCTATGCAACGTAAGAACCGCACGCAACTGGCCCTGGGTCTGCTCTTGATCCTGGCCGCCGCCTGGCTGATCGCCACCCGGATCTATCCCGACCTGGACGAGATGTTCAACCTGGTCTTCGACTGGCCGCTGTGGGTCGTCATCTCGGGAGGCCTCATTCTCTTGATCGGCCTGCTGGTCGGCGCACCGGGAATGGCCGTACCGGCCTGTATCGTGGCCGGCATCGGCGGGATCCTGTATTACTGCAACAGCAGCAATGACTGGGCCGCCTGGAGCTACCTGTGGACCCTGATCCCGGGCTTCGTCGGCATCGGCACGATCCTTTCCGGCCTGCTCGAAGGCACCTTCCGCCAGGAAATCCGCCATGGACTTAACCTGCTGGTCATCAGCGCCATCCTGTTCGCCATCTTCGCCACCCTGATGGGTGGGGCCGCATTCCTGGGTGACTATTCCGATTACCTGCCGATCGGGCTGCTCTTCCTGCTCGGCCTGTGGCTGATCGTGCGCGGCATCTTCCGCCGTGACCGGCCCAGGCAATAACCCACCCACCAACCGCAGAAAGGAAGAAAACATGCACATTCGTGGAGGCGTCTTCTGGGGCAGCGTCCTGATCCTGGTAGCCATCTTGCTCCTGCTCCGCCAGATGGAAATGATCCAGGGGAACATCTTCAATTATACCTGGGCCCTGCTGATCATTTTCGTCGGCCTCTGGTTCATTGTTTCCGCCCTGACCGGCCGCCCGCCCGCCGAGGGCGAAGCGATTTCAATCCCGCTCGAGGGCGCGACCAGCGCGAAAATCTCGATCGACCACGGTGCCGGGCGTCTGAACATTCGCTCCGGCGCCCCCGCCGGGCAGTTGATGGACGGTAAGTTCGGCCTGGGACTGGACATTCTCAGCAACCGCTCCGGTGACCGGCTGGACGTCAAGATGAAGCACCCGCATCGCTTCTGGACCTGGTCTCCGGGTGACACGCTCGACTGGGATCTCCGCCTCAGCAGCGAGGTTCCGGTCAGCCTCGACATCGACACCGGGGCCAGCGCCACCATCCTCGACCTGTCGGATCTGATAGTCACCGATCTGGACATCGACACCGGCGCCAGCAGCACCGAGCTCACACTGCCGGCCAACGCCGGGATGACTCATGCCGAGATTGACACTGGAGTCTCGTCGATCAAGGTCCGCATCCCCGAGGGGGTTGCGGCCCGGATCAGGGTCCAGAGCGGGATCGCAGCCGTCAACGTGGACAAGAACCGTTTTCCGGCGCAGGGCAGCGGCATCTACCAGTCCGCAGATTACGCCACAGCCGCCAACCGGGTCGACCTGGAGGTCGAGACCGGCGTAGGCGCCGTTGAGATCGCATAACTCGAGGAGCAACCTTTCATGAAACGTTTCGACTATCGCATCCTGCTCGGCAGCTTGCTGGTCCTGGGCGGCGTCCTGCTGTTGCTCGACCGGACCGGTATCCTGGAGGGCGCGACCCGCTTCTTCTGGGCCGGCCTGTTCGGCCTCGGTGCCGGGATCTTCCTGTACATGTTCTTCACCAACCTGCGCTCGAAGTGGTGGGCCGCCATCCCGGGCTTCGCCCTGGCCGGGATCGCGGCATCCTCGCTGCTGCTCGACCAGCTGGGGCTGGGCGGCTTGGCCTTCCTGGGCGGTCTTGGCCTGGGATTCTACGCGGTCTATTTCTCGGGTCGCGATCGCTGGTGGGCGCTCATCCCTGGCGGCGTGCTGGTCACCCTGGGCGCCGTCTCGGCCATCTCAGATACCTACCACGTCCTCGATTCGGGCGGGGTCTTCTTCCTCGGCCTGGGACTGACCTTCCTGCTGGTGGGCCTGCTGGCCGGGATGCGTTGGGCCTACATCCCGGCTGGTGTCCTGCTGGTTCTGGGTCTCTTGGCCGGCGTGCCCTTCGAGGGGATCGGTGAATACGTCTGGATCGGCGCCCTGCTGCTGGGCGGGCTGGCCATGATCGCCGCCGCCCTATGGAAGAAATAAACGATCTGCGCGAAAAATCCTCTCCCCAACAGGAGAGGATTTTTTTGTTTTCCTTCGGTCCAATTACTCTTCTACCGCCACCACGTCCTGGATGTCAGGGAAGAATTGGCGCACAGTCCCCTCCACCCAGCCGTGCAGGGTGCTCGGAGACAGCGGGCAGCCCAGGCAGGCACCGCCCAGGCGGACCTTGAGCACCCTGCCATCGAAGTCGACATAGTCGACCGAGCCGCCGTGGAACGTCTCAATGTAGGCGCTTAACTGCTCGACCAGGGCTTTCATCTGTAGTTCGGTTTTCGGATCGGTTGGCATACGAACCTCCCTTAGCTTTCAGTGCAACCGGATCCATGGCGGATGCTCTGGGCCAGGAACTCGGTCAACTGCTGCTGGCTGTGCTTGCGTTCAGCGATCACTTCAGCCAGGCGATCCAGGATGATCTTCCCCACCTCGGGATGCAGATCGCAGATCAGGCGCAGATCGGAGCCGCGCACCTGCAGCACCACACTGTCGCGGACGCAGACCGCGCCCGATGTATAGGTGCCGTTGCCTACCGCCGCCGACCAGCCGAACACACCCCCGGGCTGGACACGCGTGACGATCATCTGCGGTCCGTCTTCGGGCTTGAACTGGATCACCACCTCGCCGCGCACAACCAGATAGAGGAATTCGGTCTGCGCGCCCTGTTCGAAGACGGTTGTTCCGGAGAGGAATGTCTGCGAACGAAAATAAGGCTCGAGCAGAGCAATCTCCTCCGCCTCCAGGCCACGAAAAAAGGCAAGCTGGGTGATCTTACGCAACATCATTGGATAGATATTAGTCAAAGCGAACCGACTTTTCTAGTGGCAAACATCATGACCGGGCGGACATTCGTCCAGTCCATTTGTCACTTCTTACCCACGCCAACCCATTGTGCAGATTCCAGCCGGAGGCCTTCGAATCGTGTATACTTACCGGGATTCGCCGTAAAACCCCTGCCTCCAGGCATGGACGGTGTCAGCAGGCCCTCTATCCCAATGCAACTTTCCCGAAGAGGCCGTCATCTAATGACTGAAACGACCAACGCACCGATCTCGCTCGAAGCCCTGCACGCCGGCGATAGGCACGAGTTCACCCGCTTGGTGGACAGTCACTCCCCGGCCATCTACCGTCTGGCGCTCAAGATGCTCGGCAACCCGCAGGACGCCGAAGACGTGCTGCAGAACACCTTTCTGAAGGCCCTCCAGCACATCGGCGGATTCGAGGGCCGTTCGAGCCTCTCGACCTGGCTCTACCGCATCGCCGCCAACGAGGCCCTGATGCTGATGCGCCGGCAGCGCCCGGAGGTGTCCATCAGCGACACCGTCCCGGACGACGAAGAACCGCTCGAAGCCCCGGCCCAGTTCGCCGACTGGTGCTGCCTGCCGGAAGAGGAACTGCTCTCCGACGAGGCGCGTGCCCATCTCGACCAGGCGATCAGACACCTGCCCGAAAAACTGCGGATCGTCTTCCTGCTGCGCGACATCGAAGGGCTTTCGATCCAGGAGACCAGCCAGGCCCTCGATCTGAGCGAGACCGCGGTCAAGACCCGCCTGCTGCGCGCCCGCCTGCGCCTGCGCGAGATCCTGAGCACCTATTATGGAAAGCGCCTCAAGGTCAGGAGCCTGGAAAATGACTGAACACGACCACACCGACTGCCGCGACCTGCTTGGTTCCCTGTCCGATTACGTGGACGGGTCCCTCGGCGACCAGCTCTGCCTGGAGATCGAACGCCACATGAGCGAGTGCCAGAATTGCCGCATTGTGGTCGACACCCTGCGCAAGACCATTTCCCTCTACCACCAGACGGCCGCCCCGGCCGACGTCCCTGCCGGGGTGCGTGAGCGCCTCTTCCGGACCCTCAACCTGGAAGACTACCCAGGCTGATCTGCCTGAACCGGTGCAGGTCGCTTCTGTCCCAACTGGCTGCCACTTTTCCCCCCTGTCAGCATCCAAGCAGTGATGGACGAAAAAGGCCTGCTTCCCTGCTATGCCCCCGAAGCGCTCTCTGGATCTCCGCTCTGCAACCTGCGCCCGCTGCGCCCAGGCGACCCCTGTCCCGATTGCGGACAGACCAAACTGGATTACAACGGGCTGCTCGAACTGGAATGCCTGATCTGTGGCTACCGCAACAGCGGCGGGGCCGGCTGTACCTGATAAAGGCCATCCCCTGCCCCGTGTGGGTGCCCCCCAAGGAGATTTCGCATGCCTGAATTGCTGAATGCCGAGATCAAAAAACAGGTCAGCGACCTGTTCGCCGAGCTCAAGGATCCGGTAGAGATCATCTTCTTCGGTTCCGAAGAGAAGTGTACTTACTGCGCCGATACCCGCCACCTGGCAGAGGAGCTTGCCAGCCTGTCGGAAAAACTCAACCTGACCGTCTACGATCTGCAGGCGGATGCCGAAAGCGCATCAAGATTCAAGGTTGACAAGGTTCCCACCCTGATCCTGGCTGCCCGGGACGGCGAGGTGACCACCGACCTGGGCGTACACTTTGCTGGCATCCCCGCCGGACATGAGTTCAGTTCGCTCATCCAGAGCCTGGTGCTCGTCTCGAACCGCGACTCGGGCCTCAGCCCACAGACGCGCGAGTTCCTGCGAGGGCTTAAAGATCCCGTCCACATGCAGGTCTTCGTCACCCCCACCTGACCATACTGTCCGCGGGCCGTGGTGCTCGCTCACAGGATGGCAATGGAAAACCCGCTCATCAAAGCGGAGATGGTCGAGGCGACCGAGTTTCCCAAACTGGCCGACAGGCACGGGGTCCATGGCGTGCCGCATACCACGATCAATGATGGCCAGGCCAATGTCGTGGGGGCCGTGCCCGAGGCCAACCTGCTGGCCGAGATCCAGCGCGCTCTTGGATAAGCATCCATGCCAGCAGCCGCGAAGCGCAGCAGCGCCTTCCTGGTCGGGATCGCCATCGGGGTCTTCCTGCTCGGCGCGGCGGTCATCGTCCCGCTGACAGTGGCTCGCGAAGAGGCTCTCGCGAGCAGGGATCGCTCGATGGTTCCCGCAGCAGCCACCTACCCCGCCCCGGACCTGACCCTATTCAACCTGCAGGGGGACCCGGTCGCGCTGAGCGACTACCGCGGCCTGGTGGTCTTGGTCAACAACTGGGCCACCTGGTGCCCGCCCTGCCGGGCCGAGATGCCCGACCTTCTGGCATACTATGAGGCTCACGCCGAAGAAGGTTTCGTGGTGGTGGCCATCGATGCCGGTGAAACGGAGGCTGACGTACGCGCCTTCGTCGGCCAGTACCAGTTGACCTTCCCCGTCTGGCTCGACCCGGCAATGGACGCGCTGGTGGCCTTCCAGAATCCCAACCTGCCCAACTCCTACGTCATCGACCGGGAGGGCACCGTCCGCCTGACCTGGACCGGGCCGATCAACCGTACCGTGCTGGAACGCTACGTAACCCCGTTGTTAGAGAGGTGACCCCTGTGGAAACAAAAGTAACCTGGAAACAAGGGCTGTCCTTCGATGGCCAGGCCGAGAGTGGATTCATTGTCCCGCTCGGCGCGGACCCGGCGGTCGGCGGCGCAAACGACGGTTTCCGCCCTCTGGAACTGCTGGCCATCAGCCTGGCTGGCTGCACCGCCATGGATGTGGTCTCGATCCTGCAGAAGAAACGCCAGGCCGTGACCGCCTTCGAGGTGCACCTGGCGGTCGACCGGGCGGCAGAACATCCCAAGGTCTTCACCCGGGCCGTAATCACCTATGCCGTGACCGGCCAGGGCATTGACGAGGCCGCGCTGCTCCGCGCCATCGAACTCTCCAGCGTGCGCTACTGCCCTGCCCAGGCCATGCTGGGAAAGGCCTTCCCGATGGAGTTGCGCTACCAGATCTACGCAGACCAGGACGACGGCAGCCGGCAGCTGCTCAAGGAAAAGATTTACCAACCGGCCCAGGCCTAACCACCAACACAAACCTGAACCGCCCCGTGACGTGCGCGGGGCGGTTCTGATTCAGCGACCGGACATTGGCGGGGCCTAGCGCTCCGACCTGACCTGGCTGGCTGCGTCGGCGCATTGGCAGGCGATCACGGTCTGCTCGCCGCGGGTCAGCGTGCCGGAATAGGCGGCATTGCCATTGTGGGCGACCCAGCCCTCCAGGTTGAACGGGATCGCTCCATCCGCCGGGATCCATTCGCCGTTGAAGCGGCGGGCGATATGGATATGGGTCCCGGTCGAGGTGCCGCGCTCGCAGGACGGATAACCGACCGGGTCACCGGCTCGCAGGACGGCTCCCAGGGGAGCCCGTCCGACGTTAGCCAGGTGCAGATAGAAGATCACCCATCCAGTGCGTTCGTCGCCATCGCCATCCAGATCGAGGACCACGATCCCGATCTCTGAGCGGGCGACAACCCCATCGGCCACCGCGACCGCCAGCCGGTCGGTGGGCGCACAACCGCCGACCACGTTGGGGGGGGCGAAGTCGATCGCAGCATATGGTTCGCCCTGGCCCCAGCCGGTGTGCGGCCCGCCGGTATAGGCCCAACTCTCGCCCGCCCGGAATGGGAAACGCAGGTCGGGCTGCTGCAGGCTGACCGGGATGTGCGGAGCGTTGACTGTCCAGGGATCGCCGAAAAGCGTATGGTAGGTTCGCGCCAGGCCCTGAGGCCCGACCGCAGTATCGTATTCCACCCCTGAGTAAAGGCGCGAATAATAGTACTGCACACCCACCGAAGCGGCATTCTGCCAGGGGTCCGGCCGTTCGAGCGACCCGTTGGGGCGCTCGAAGGAGGTCTGCAGTCCTGTCCGCCAGCCATAGTAACCGTTGTTGAGCAGGTTTGCCGCCCAGGTCAGTTGCAGGTAGATGCCGCTGCGGCTGTACTCGCGAAAGCCAAGGGCATAGATTGTATCGGGGGCATCGGGGCGCGAGAGGGCTCCGGTCTGGTATTCGAGGATGGCCAGCAGCAGGCGCGGGTCGATACTGTAGTTTAAGGCGACCACATCGACCACCTGGGCACCGCTGCGGTTGGCGCCGGCTGCGTAAGTAGAATAATCTTTCAGCCAGCCGGAATGGGTCGCCACGAAAGATTCCGTGTTGAACGCCTGCGCCGAAGGACCATTGACGAACAGGTTGTCCGGAAGGATCTGGAAGGGGGTCCCCCAGAGAGGCAGATAGTAGATCGGGATCTGCATCGGCATTCCAGGCGGCATGGTGGAGGCATCGAGCGGGATTTGCGGATTGGCCGTCCTGATCTCTGCGATCGTGGTGTTGAAGCGGGCAGCCAGCGACGGCAGGGTATCGCCGGTCTGGGCGCGGTATGCGACCAATTCGCCAGGATCATATAAAGGACGCTCCGGTAACGGGGTCGCGGTCGGGCCGCCGGCCTGTTCGGTCAGGAGGCCAGCCGGGGTCATTTCGGCAGCAGAGACCGCCGGCAGACAGGCTGTCAGCAGGAGCACAGTCGCCAGCAGGAGCGGCAGTCCCGGCCGGCCCGTCCAATTCATTCTCGCCCCAGGGGTGTTCACGTTCGCTCACTCGCCCGGCTGGCGGATGATCTGAGTGTCAAAGATACCGTTCGTCCGGGCGATAACGACCTCATCGCCGCGCGTCAGGGTACCCAGATAAAGCCCGCTTCCATTGTGCACCACCCAGCCGCTCAGCGTGAAAGGCAACGGGCCATCGGCCAGCACCCATTCGCCATTATACTTACGAGCAAAATGGACGTGTGTCCCGGTGGCAACCCCGCCCTCACAGGATGGGTGCCCAATGCGTCCCTCCGCCTCGACCCAGGTCCCCAATGGAACCCGGTCACGAGCGGCAACATGCAGGAAGAGTAGATTCCAGCCGGTCTGTTCATGGCCATCACCGTCCAGGTCGAGGACGACCGCCCCTCCCGCAGAGCGGACGACAAGGCCTGGGATCGAACTGATAATCCAGGCGTCCGACTCCAAACAGCCCGGTTCGGCCGAGGCGGGTGCAAAATCGATTGCCGCCAGCGCACCCTGCATCTCCCAGGCCGGGTGCGGCCCGCCGCTGAAACTCCATACCCGGCCTGGCTCGAAGGGCAGGGACATCTCGGGCTGGGTCAGGGCAGGCGGGAAGAGCGGCCCGATCATATCGGAAAAGATCCACGGGTCGCCGAACAGTTCTTCATACAAGGCCGGGAAACCGACCCGCGGGTCAATCACCTGGAGCCAATCCGTGTAATTGTATTGCAGGGAAAAGTAGTACATCAGGGCCACGGTCCCGGCATTCAGGTCAGGGGCAAGCCGCAGGGTGGTGCCATCCGGAAAGGTGAGGTCTGTCAACGTGCCTCCCCGCCAGCCGTAGTAGCCAATCGATAACTGCATGGTCGTCCACATCATCTGTCGGAACAGGCCGCGATACTGGATGTCCACTCTGCCAAGAGGGTAATCGGTCTGGGCCAGGTTTTCCGGTTGACCGCGCACCCAGCCGCTCTTGTATTCGATCAGGGCCAGGAGCAGGCGCGGGTTGATCGAGTTTTCGATCGCTGATTTCTGTACTGCTTCGGCTCCATTGACCCAGCCAACACTGAGCAGGTACTCGCGGTACGTGCTCAGGTAGCCATGACGGCTGGAGACGTAGGCGCCCACATCGAAGGACAGGGCGGTCGGGGAATAGACGATCTCGCTGTCAGGCAGCATGTGTTCGGCCGGCGTCAGCGGCAGACCTCGTAGCCGGTCGGGGATGAGCAGAGGCGTTTCGGGGTCGATCAGGGCCATCTCAGGTAAAGACGCGGAGGATGAGATTTCAGCCGGGGCGACATTGAAGTGGGCCGCCACCACCTGCAGGCAGTCTCCCGACTGGGCATAATACAGCACCGGCGGATAGGCAGTATCGGTCGGGCCGATCGGAATGGGCGTGGCAGTCGGCGCCGGGGTCGGTGTCTCGTAGGGCAGGAAAGGCGTCCAGGTGGGGGTCACACCCTGGTCCACGGTCACAAAGACATCCGGCGATGCGGTCGGTGTCAAATCATCGTAGGAACCCCACAGGTTACTTTCACAGGAAGTCAGCAGGAGTCCGAGCAACAGGGTCAAGAAGATTTTTCTCATTCGACCTTTAACGATGCACCTGGTTGATCGGATCGAGGCCGTCAAAGGCCTCAAGAACAAACCCGTCACGGGTCAGGTAACCATCATATTCCACTCCGGCCCCGCTGGATATCCAGCCGTCGAGGTTGAAAGGCACCGCGTCATCGGCGGAGATCCATTCTCCGTTGAAACGGCGGGCCAGGTGAAGATGGGTGCCATTGGACACGCCGCCCTCGCAGGATGGATGCCCGATGCGTTCCCCAGCGCGCACGAACGTCCCCGGCAAGACCCGATCGCGCATCTCGATGTGCATGTAGAGCACCACCCAGCCCGTCTGCTCGTAGCCGTCGCCGTCCAGATCCTGGATGACCGCCCCGTCACCAGCGCGCAGGATCAGGCCATCGGCGACCGCAGTCACCCAGTAGTCGCTTTCCAGGCAGCCCTGGCCCTCCCCGGGCGGAGCGAAATCCAAAGCAGCCCAGGCCGAGCCAGTATCCCAACCGCCGTGCGGGCCGCCGGTGAAGGACCAGGTCTCGCCCTCGCTGAACGGCAGACTCATCTCTGGCTGGACAAGGGCCAGCGGGACAATCGGCTCGATGGCCAGGTCGAAAGGATATCCAAACAAGGCGTTATACGTGTAAAAAAAGCCGTCTGCAGAGACATCCCGCAGCCAAGCAGGATAGGTATCCAGGCGGGCAAACAGGCGCTGAACGCCGGCCGTCCCGGCATTGATGTTGGGCGCGATCGGGACGACGTTGCCATCTGCCAGGATCAGAGTGTCAATCGCTTCGGCCCGCCAAAGGTAATAGCCAGCGTTGAGCTCATTGGCCGCCCAGGCCAGCTGAAGGTACAGCCCGGGGCTGCTGGCGCCCAGGCCCAGCGGGTCGGCCCAGGTGACCGGGTCGGGATTGGGTTTGGTCACCCACCCCGAACGGAATTCGATCAGCGCCAGGAGCAGGCGCGGGTTGACCGAGTAGTTCTCGGCAACGCGCTGGACGATCGCGGCCCCGGTCAGCATTTCACCGGATACATCCTGGCTATACGAAGCGAGGTAACCGCTGCGGTCAGCGATATAATCTTCCAGGTCAAGCAGGATGCTCATCGGACCATAGACCAGCTCGGAATCGGGGATGATCTTGAATGACGGCCCGATCGCCTGCGGGGTGGGCACCGGAATTGTCAGCGATTGCCCGATCTCGAGCGAATTGGGGTTGTCAAGATCGTTGGCCTCCTGAAGGGCCTCCAGGCTGACACTGTAGCGCGCCGCGATCCCGCCGAGCGTGTCGCCCGAACGGACCGTGTAGGTCAAGGGCCCATCGCGAGTGGCCAGCGGATAATGCGGGAAATCAGGCGTCGGTGTCAGGATGGCCGCCCCGGGGATATGCGTCGGTGGCAGGCGGAAGGACGGCGTCGGGGTCCCATCGTCGAAATCGGACGGCAGGCTGCCGCCGCCCCCAGGCGCATAGGGCGGCGCCTCCGGTGCCGGCCGTACGCAGGCAGTCAGCAGGAAAACCAGGACCAGGGCCCAGAGGGCATCGAGACGCATGGGGTGATTTTAGCATAATCTACCTCGTAAAGGTATAATCACGCCATTCTGGATGTGTTTTCTAACAAAAGATTAACCAGGAGCATACCGTGACCAAGCTTAAATGGTGGCAGACGGCCGTCTTTTATCAGATCTACCCGCGTTCCTTCGCTGATGGAAACGGCGATGGGATCGGTGATTTCCCCGGCATGACCGACCGGCTTGACTATCTCAAGGACCTGGGCGTGGATGCCGTCTGGCTCTCGCCCCACTTCCCGTCCCCCAACTGGGACTGTGGCTACGACATCACCGACTACCAGGCCGTCGCCCCCGAATACGGCAACCTGCAGGATTTCAAAGCCTTCCTGGATGGACTTCACACCCGCGGCATGCGCCTGATCCTCGACCTGGTGCTCAACCACACCTCCGACGAGCATCCCTGGTTTCTTGAATCAAAGTCGAGCCGCGACGCCCCCAAGGCAGACTGGTACGTGTGGGAGGAATCCCCTCCCAACAACTGGCAGTCCTGCTTCGATGGGCCAGCCTGGACCTATGTCCCGGAGCGCGGCCAGTATTACTACCACTACTTCATGAAACAGCAGCCCGATCTGAACTGGCACCATCCGGACGTCAAGGCAGCCATGTGGCAGGCGGTCCGTTTCTGGCTCGACCTGGGCGTGGACGGCTTCCGCCTGGATGCGCTCGGGACGATCTTCGAGCACCCCGAGCGCCCCGACCACCCGGTCCCGATGACCCTGGCCGAACTGCGCCACTTCTCCGAGATCGCCCGCACACCGGCCGAGATCAAGCGCAGGGAGCAGTATTGGCACGCCATGTTCCAGTATCAGTGGGGTGGCCCGGGCCTGCATGCCTTAATGAAAGAATTGCGGGCGATCATTGACGAATATCCCGGTGACCGGATGCTGATCGGCGAGGACGACGCCATTGCCTACATGGGCAATGGCGCCGACCAGCTCCAGCTGGTCTTCAACTTCCCGCTGATGCGGACCGAGAGACTGGCCCCCTCCCAACTCCGCCACAACCAGCGAGTGCGCCTGGCCCAGCTGGATGCCCTGCCGGAACGCGGCTGGCCGTGCAACACGCTTGGCAACCACGACAGCTCGCGCATGCTCACCCGCTACGGCGACGGGATGCACGATCAGGCCCTGGCACGTCTGCACCTGACCCTGCTCCTGACCCTGCGCGGCACCCCCTTCCTGTACAACGGCGAGGAGATCGGCATGAGCGATCTGCTGATCGACGACCCGGCCCGGTTGCGCGACACGATGGCCACCTGGTACTACCGGGCGCTGGTCGAAGACCTGAAGGTCGATCCGGCCGAGGCAGCCCGGCGGGCCGGGCAGATGAGCCGTGACAAGAACCGCACCCCACTGCAGTGGAGCCGGGCCCAGAACGGCGGTTTCTGCCCACCGCAGGTCACCCCCTGGCTGCCGGTCAACCCGGATTACGCCACCGGCGTCAACGTCGCCGACCAGGAAGCTGACCCCGGTTCACTGCTACACTTCTACCGCCGCCTGCTGCGGGTCCGGCGCACAACCCCGGCGCTGATAGCCGGCGAGTACCTGCCCCTGCATGAAAAGGCCATAGAATATCTGGCCTTTCTGCGCCAGGCCGATGAACAGACCGTGCTTGTCGCGCTCAACTTCTCCCCGCAGCCACTGGCCCTGGACTTCCGCGACCTGGGTCGGACACCTCTGCGGGTCATCCATCCCGCCGTGGCACAGGCCCCCAACCTGGCCCGTCTGGCGGTCGAGCCTTATGGGGCATGGATCATTGAAATAAGATAAAGAGAGAATCGCCCATTGGACAGATTGCATGGTGACCTTCGCCGTATGCAAGTCCTGCCGCGCCAGGCAAGCCAATTCCTTCTGCCCGCCGACGTACGAAGAAACCTTCGGCGTTTTGACTGCTCCTTGCAGAAAAAGCGGACGTGAAGTTGCCGCGCAGCAGGGGGCAGCAACGATTTCGGTCCGGATTTTTACGCAGTGCATTGTATGATTGTGACCACATCTCCTCCCTGCCTGTCATTCCTGGTTTTTTATGCTAGACTACCAGCATGGAAATGCCCATGATCTCTCCCCACAGCGTGTTCCGATACCAGGCTGGTTCCTGGGAAAGCCTGGAACCCACGACCATCGCTGAGGCCCCCGTATCCCTGACCGTCAACGGCCAGGCATGGCTGACCTTCCTGTGCACCCCCAGGTACCAGGAGGCCCTGGCGTTGGGCTTTTTATTTAACGAGGGCGTGATCCACGGCCTGGACGAGGTTGCCGAGGCCCGCCTGTGCGAGCACGACGACAACGTCGATATCTGGCTGACGCACGCAGCCGAGCAGCCGGCCCACTGGCGGCGAACCTCAGGCTGCTCGGGCGGTGCCTCGGCGGTGGTGCTGTCTGCAGACCTGGGAATGAACAGGCAGGCTGAAGCAGAGGATTGGAAGCTGGACCCCGAGCAGGTCCTGCGGCTGGCCGGGCTGCTGCGCGAGTGCCAGGACCAGTACCGCCAGACCGGCGGGCTGCACGCCTCGGCCCTCAGCGATGGCATACGGATCCTGGTCAGCGCTGAAGACATCGGCCGCCACAACACCCTCGACAAGGTCGCTGGTCTGTGCCTGCAGGGCGACATCTGGCCAAAGCATCGCCTCCTTTTGACCACCGGGCGGGTCAGTTCAGAGATGCTCCAGAAATCTGCCCGCCTGGGCGCCGGGGTGCTGATCTCACGCACCGCCCCGACCGCCCTGGCGGTCGAACTGGCCGAACGGTTGGGGATCACGCTGGTCGGCTACGCCCGCGGTGAGCGGTTCACGGTCTATTCCCATCGAGCAAGAATCGAGGCGAACAACGGATGAACAAGAATGAGAATCCACCCGACCGCCCGCTCGGCCTGTGGCTGGTGACCCTGTGGAATGGCCTGGCCGCCGGGCTGGCCCCGCTGGTTCTGACCCTGATGGTCTTTTTCGACTCCGCGGAACGATCGACCCAAAAACCGTCATGGGCCGGCAGCCTGGCATCCCTGCTGCTGGCCGTGATGATCCTGGCTGCGGCGGTCTTCACCTGGCGGGGTAAAAACCCGGGGAGGGTCGCCCTGATCGGCCTGATCGGCCTGCACTACGGTCTGCTGGCGATCCGCTATTTCGGCCTCCTGGCCGGCCCGGACAGCTTCGACTGGACAGCTCTCTGGCGAGGACTGCGGGCTGTGCTGTGGATCATCATCAACACCTGGTATCTAGGCAGCAAGCGTATCCGGACCTTTTTCGCTCGCTCCTGACGGCCTGCCCTTGGAGTTTCCCGAGCCCCGCCCGGGAATACAGCTCCCAAGTCATGTGCTTTGATGGATGGAGGAAATGACATTTGGTATTTGTCACCCATCTGCCCTGCCGTTACACTTACGATAGCTCTGTTTGGAAAGGATACCTGACCACCCATGACCAATCGCAAGATCACCCACCAGCCAATCGACCCACAGGTCGAGGAACTTGTCGCTGGCTACGGGCAAGACCGCGAGGCCGTGCTGGAGGTGCTCAAGGACCTCGACCGCCGCGGCCAGTTGACCCCGGCGACTGCCACTGACACCGCCCGTGCCATGGGCATTCCCGCCCACCAGGCCTACGGCATGGCCACCTTCTACTCCATGCTCGCCTTCGAACCGCGCCGGAACATCCTGCGCGTCTGCGACGGGCCGGTATGCTGGCTGAAGAGGGCCACCGCGGCCAGCGGATTGGAGACGATCGAAAAGTGGTCGGCAGCAGTCGAAGGGTCCTGGTCGGTGGAACGGTCCTCCTGCCTGGGATTGTGCGACCGCGCCCCGGCCGTCCTGGTCAACGAGGAGCAGGCCGGGCCCCTGACCGCCGCGGAGGCTGGCAGAGTCTGCCAGGGCTGGCGCGGCGTCCCGACCGACTACGCCTCCCCGCGCCCGGGTGAAGTACGCGCACTGCTGTCCAACGCCGGAAAGATCGACCCGGATTCGATCGAGTCAGCCCTCGCCCACGGCGCGTACAGAGGATTGAAGGCTGCCCTCCAGAAAAAACCGGAAGAGGTCATCGCCGAGATCGAGGCCTCCGGCCTGCAGGGACGCGGTGGGGCCGGCTTCCCGGTCGGACGCAAGTGGAAATTCGTCGCCGCCGCCGAGCGCACGCCCCGCTATATGATCTGCAACGCTGACGAGTCCGAACCGCTCATCTTCAAAGACCGCGTTCTGATCGACAGCGACCCGCACCAACTGCTCGAGGGCATGGCCATCGGTGGATACGCCTGCGGTGCTGAAGAGGGCTGGATCTACATCCGCGGCGAATATCCCGCTCAGGCCACCCGCCTGGAACGATCCATCGCCCAGGCCGAGGAAAAAGGCTGCCTCGGCGAGAACCTCTTCGGCTCAGGCTTCTCCTTCCGCGTCCATGTCCATCGCGGTGCCGGGGCCTACATCTGTGGCGAGGAAACCGCCCTGATCGAATCGCTGGAGGGCAAGCGTGGCGAACCGCGCCTGCGCCCGCCTTACCCGCCGAGCTGCGGCTTCCGCGGCCAGCCAACGTCGGTCAACAACGTCGAGTCATTTGCTGCCGTGCCGTCGATCCTGCGCAACGGGGCCGAATGGTGGAAGGGTCTCGGCCCAACCCCCGGGACGAAGCTTTACATGATCCTTGGCCACGTGCGCTCCTCCGGCCTGTTCGAGGCTCCCTTCGGCCTGACCCTGCGCCAGATCATTGACCAGTTCGGCGGTGGCCTGCTGCCCGGCTCGGAATTCAAGTTTGCCCTGACCGGCGGCGCGGCCGGGACGATCATCGGCCCGGACCTGCTCGACGTGCCGCTCGACTACTCCTCCACCCAGAAAGGCATCAGCCTGGGGGCGGGCGCTTTCCTGGTCTGCGATCAGCGCGTCTCAGTCGTGGGGATGCTGCGCGAACTGCTCCATTTCTTCGCCACCGAATCATGCGGCAAGTGCACCCCCTGCCGGGTCGGCACCTGGCGAGCGCACGAGATCCTGGTCCGCATGGCCGCCGGCGAAGGCCGCCCGGGTGATGTCGCCGAGCTGGAGGCGCTTTCCGAGAACATGCTGTTGGCCTCCTTCTGCGGACTGGGCCAGTCGGTCCCCATCCCAATCAACTCGGCGTTGCACCACTTCGCCGCCGAATTCGCTGCCGCGGAAAAGGCGCAATGACGGTTCTCGAAAAAGTAACCGCCTTCATCACCCGTCAGACACCCGCCGGCACGGAGCTGCTGCTCTTCCACCACCCCAGCGCCGGGATCCAGTTCCCGGCCGGGACCGTGGAGCCAGACGAGGCGCCCGAGGCCGCGGCTGCCCGAGAGGCCGCTGAAGAAACCGGGCTGTCCGGACTGCGGCTTGTAGAATTCGTCGGAGTACGCGAGGAAGATCCACCCCTTGGAGACCATTGCATCGCCCGGACGACGACTGTCTACTCACGCCCTGATCCGTCCAGCTTCGACTGGGCCACCCTGCGCCGGGGCCTGACCGTCCAGCTCCTGCGCCGGGCGGACGGCTACGCCCAGGTGACCTTCGAGGAGCCGGACCGTTGGCCGAACCCGCAGTACGCCACCTACCAGATCACCGGCTGGGTCCCGGAAGAGACCCTTTGCAGAACAGCCCGGCGCTATTTCTATCTCTTCACCCACGATGGTGACACGCCGGAGCAGTGGACGGTCGCCATCGACCACCACCTCTACGCCCCCTTCTGGGCACCGCTGACGGGCATCCCGGAGATCGTCTCACCGCAGCGCCCCTGGCTGGAAATTATCCTCAAACATTTAGGAGCAAACCGATGACCATCCGACTGACCATCGACGGCACCTCCATCGAAGCCCGCGAGGGCCAGACCATCCTGGAGGTGGCGCGCGAACACGGCATCCGCATCCCGACATTGTGCTATCACAAGGATCTGACCCCGACCGGCAACTGCCGCATGTGCCTGGTGGAGGTGACCCGGCAGCGCTTCCTGCAGGCCGCCTGTGTCACCCAGGTCTGGGACGGGATGGAGATCGAGACCGGCAACGAAAAAGTACGCCGGGCGCGCAAATTGTCCCTCGAGCTGATGCTCGCCAACCACCCGCAGGACTGCATCACCTGCGACGTGAGCGGCGAGTGCGAACTGCAGGACCTGGCATACGAGTACCAGGTGTGCGTCCCGGGTTGGGGCGCTAAGGGAAAGCGTTACCCGGTCGACCCGGATCCCAATCCCTTCATTCGCGTCGACATGAACCGCTGCATCCTGTGCCGGCGCTGCGTGCTGGCCTGCGCCGAAGTTCAGGGGCGCGACGTATGGGGCGTGGCAGGGCGCGGGATCGAGGAATGCATTGTCGCCGGAGCCGGGGTCCACCTGCTGGAGGCGCGCTGCGAGTCCTGCGGCCAGTGCGTGGCCTACTGCCCGACCGGGGCGCTCTCCAACAAGATGAACTACGGCGTGGCGCGCGCCCACCAGGTCCGCCGGGTGACCACCACCTGCGCCTACTGCGGCGTCGGCTGCCAGTTCGACCTGTTGGTGAAAGGCAATCAGGTGATCGGCGTATCCTCCAACCCGGACTCTCCGGTCAACGGCATGGCCCTGTGCGTCAAAGGGCGCTACGGCTACGATTACATCCACCATCCCGACAGGCTGCTCAAACCCAAGGTGCGTCGCTATCTGCTGGACGGCAAGCCAAAACCGACCGGAAATCGGAAATCGTCAAGTGCGAATCGGGAATGGGTGGAAGTAGACTGGGACACCGCCCTCGATATCACCGCCCGCAGACTGCGCCAGGCCCGCGATACCCACGGCCCTGACAGCGTCGGAATCCTGACCTCCGCCAAGTGCACCAACGAAGAGAACTACCTGATGAACAAGTTCGCCCGCCAGGTGGTCAGGACGAACAACATCGACCACTGCGCCCGTCTCTGACACTCCAGTACGGTGGCCGGTCTGGCCGCCTCCTACGGCTCGGGCGCGATGTCCAACTCGATGGATGATATCGCACAATTCGCGCAGGCGATCTTCGTCATCGGCTCGAACACCACCGAACAGCACCCGGTCTTCGGGACGATGATCCGGCAGGCAGTGCGCCGGCGGGGGGTCAAATTGGTCGTCGCCGACCCGCGCCACATCGACCTGGTCGACTTTGCCACCCTGCACCTGCAGCACAATCCCGGCACGGATATCGCCCTGCTAAACGGTTTGATGTATATCATCCTGGAAAAGGGCTGGGCCGATGAAGGGTTCATCGCCGCCCGCACGGAGGGCTTCGATGACTTCAGGACGACAGTGCTGGAGTACCCACCCGAAACGGTCACCGGGATCACCGGCGTCCCAATCGACAAGTTGTACGCCGCGGCCGAGATCCTCGGCACGACCAGGCCGACCGCCGTTGTGTGGGCGATGGGCATCACCCAGCACATCGTCGGTGTGCGCAATGTCATGACCCTGGCCAACCTGCAGATGTTGACCGGCAACATCGGTGTCCCCGGTGGTGGGGTCAACCCGTTGCGCGGCCAGAACAATGTCCAGGGCGCCTGTGACATGGGCGGCCTGCCCAACGTTTATCCTGCCTACCAGCCGGTGACAAACGAGGAGGCCCGCAAGAAGTTTTCCCGGGCCTGGGGCCTGGACGACGGGCCCAGGAGCGCTGCTGACGGCATGCTCCGCGGGCTCCCCACCGAGGTCGGCCTGACCGTCACAGAGATGATCCCCGGCATCCTGGAGGACAAGATCCACGCCCTGTACATCCTGGGCGAGGATCCGGTGATGTCAGATCCTGATACGAATCACATTCGCAAATGCCTGGAAAAGGTGGATTTCCTGGTCCTGCAGGAGATCTTCCCCTCCGAGACCGCCGTATACGCCGACGTGCTCCTGCCGGGTGTCTCGTTCGCCGAGAAGACCGGTACCTTCACCAACACGGAGAGGCGGGTGCAATTGGTCCGCCAGGCAATCCCGCCCCTGGGTGAAGCACGCCCCGACTGGCAGATCACACGCGACCTGGCCCTGCGCGTGCTGGACGGGCGGACGATCGACCCCGGCGCCCCCCACGCCGCCTGGAACTACGCCTCGCCCGCCGATATCCTGGCCGAGATCAACGCCCTGACCCCCTCCTATGGCGGCATCACCTGCGACCGCCTGGAAGCGGGCGAGCGCCTGCAGTGGCCCTGCCTGAATGACGAGCACCCCGGCACGCCGGTGCTGCATACGAAACAGTTCGCCCGCGGCTTGGGACATTTCGCCCCCATCGACCACATCCCACCGGCCGAGATCCCCGATGACGATTACCCGTTTGTGATGAGCACCGGGCGCGTCCTCTACCACTGGCACGGCGGCCAGATGACCCGCCGGGCAAAGGGCCTGCTGCAGGTCTACGGCGAAGCGCTGATCGAGCTCAACCCGCAGGATGCCGAGAGACTCGGCGCCGTCGACCGGACCCGCATTCGGGTGAGTTCACGGCGCGGCGCTATCGTGGCCGAGGCCTGGATCACGGAACGCGTTCCGCCCGGGATGATCTACGCAAACTTCCATTTTCCCGAGGCCTCGGCCAATGTCCTGACCCAGGCCGCCCTCGATCCGGTGGCCAAGATCCCGGAATACAAGGTCACGGCGGTCAAGGTGGAGGTGGCCGGTAAAGATGCGTGACGGGCCGTTGTACGGCGGAATGGAGGGCGGAGGGACCAAGTTCGTCTGCGCCGTTGGCCGAGGCCCAGACGACATCACCGCAGAGATCCGATATGCGACCACGACTCCCGAGGAGACCCTTGGTCGGGCGTTGGACTTCTTTGCCCAGTACGATCTGGCCGCCCTCGGCCTGGCCCCCTTCGGCCCGCTGGCTCTGGACCCGGCCTCCCCGCAGTATGGGCAGATCACCGCCACCCCCAAGCCCGGCTGGGCCGGGGCAGATGTGTTCGGGCCCTTTCGCCGCCGCTACCGGATCCCGCTGGCTTTCGATCTGGACGTCAATGCGGCTGCTTTTGGCGAGTTCACCTGGGTCCCGCGCAACCGGGGCCTGGACTCGCTGGTCTACTTCACCATCGGGACCGGCATCGGGGCAGGCGTGATCGTCGGGGGACAGATCGTTCACGGCTTGACCCACCCGGAGGCGGGTCACATACGCATTCCCCATGATCGGCAGTGCGACCCCTTCGAGGGCAACTGCCCGTTCCACGGTGACTGTTTCGAAGGACTGGCCAACGGCCCCGCCCTGGCCGCCCGCTGGGGCCAGCCAGGCGACAGCCTGCCCGACGAACACCCGGCCTGGGATCTTGAGGCGACCTATATCGCCCACGCCCTGGCCAACATCATCCTGACCCTTTCGCCGCAGCGCATCACCCTGGGCGGCGGGGTGATGAAACGCATGCAGCTATTCCCGCGCATCCGTCAACGGGTAAGCGGGATCCTCAACGGTTACATCGATTCGCCGGTCATCGCCGGAGGCATGGACGACTTCATTGTCCCGCCGGCCCTCGGCAGCCGCTCGGGGATTCTCGGCGCGATGGCGCTGGCCCAGGCGGCCGGACCGTAAGGGCCCTTCCAACAGCCGCGGTGTCCTGCAGAGTAGTGCGTCAATCTCCGAATCGAGATCGTTGCCACCACCTGCTGCGCGGCAACTGCAGGTCCGCTATTTCCGCAAGAAACAGCCCAAGAGGGGGAACCCATAATTGGGAGAATATCGGTCCAAGTTCGACAAACCGATTGCAGAAAGCCCCTTTTTTCTGTAGAATAGAGTTATCGCAATCCTGCTTTCCAACCAAGGAGGTTGGCATGAATTTTCTGTACCCCGTCCCCACCATTTCGATCATCACCCAGACCTTTGAGGAGCATGTCCGTCGCGCCCAGGCCAACGGCTGGACCAATTACAACGGCGGCATCGACTTCGCCGTGAACACCGGCACACCGATCAAGGCCGCCCAGGCCGGCAAGGTCAAGGAGGTCCGCCAGGACGCCACCGGCTATGGAACCCATATTCGCATCGAACACAAGGGCGGCTACCTGAGCATTTATGCCCACCTGCTGAACTACAGCGTTTCTGCTGGAGACACGGTGACGGCCGGTCAGGTGATCGGAAAATCGGACAACACCGGTAATTCGACCGGCCCGCACCTGCATTTCGAAGTCCGCCTGGGCGGTAGACCGATCGATCCGGCATCCATGCTGGTCAAGACCACTGCGGCCCTGGCCGACGCCAGCGACACCGACACCATGGTCTCGGCAGACACGATGGGTGCCGCACCAGCCCAATTTCCGGCGCTGCCCAAGGCCAAGATCATGACTGCCGTACTCAACGTCCGCACGGGGCCCGGGACTGACAACCCGGCCGTCACCAACCTGCCGGGCGGGACAGTGGTGGAAGTGATCCGCCAGGTGATCAAAGAAAATGACATCTGGCTGCAGATTGGCCACAAGCAGTACCTCGCGATGCGGTATGCAGGCGACATTTACGCACAGTGGAACTGAGACATGCAAATCCGGCGAATCTTCGAATATGCCCTGCAACGCGAGGTGGAAGGCAAACGGTTCTTCGATGAGAACACCTCCCGCATGAAACACGCCGCGGCCGTCGATGCCTTCAAGAAACTGGCCGCCGAGGAACAGAAACACATCGAATATGTTCAAGCACAGATCGACCGGCTCACGAATGACGAACCCATCCGGACCACACCGCTGGCCGAAGGCGACTCGGCCATCTTCGCCGACCGGGCCGTCTCCGAGAATCTCGATCAGAGCGTGTCAGAGGCGATGGTTGCCGACCTGCCGGTCCTGCGGATGGCCTATCTGATCGAGCGAGATTTCGCCGAGTTTTACGAGTCGGCGGCCAGGCACGCTGAGGGCGCGGCCCGCGAGGCCCTCGAAACCCTGGCGCACTGGGAACGCCAGCACGAAGAAATCTTCAAGGAGATGCACGACCGCATTTTCGAGCAATACGCCCAAATGCCCTGGGGCGGGTAGATGCCCTGGTGGTTCATGCCATAGAGCAAGGCGGCCGTTCAGCTCGAATGCGGGCACCGTCTTCGGCGTCTGGCGGAAGAGCGCGTGATCACGACAGCGAATTGGTTCACCTGCCCTAGGAGGCTGCAATGGACTCCCCCACCAAATCCAGCCGGCGTGGCTCTGCTTCGCACCAGTCCACGACAACGCCCGATCGCAAGGACGAGGCCTGGCTGCGGATCATTGCCCTGGAAACGGGGATGCTCATCTATGATTACAATCTATCCACCGGCCAGATCCACTGGGATGGGGCCATCGAAGAGCTGACCGGCTTCAGCGCACGGGAATTCAGCAAAGTCGACATCCGGCGCTGGGAGCAATTAATCCACGCCGAGGACCGCCCAGGAGCGCTGCAGACACTTGCCGAAGCAGCCCAGCACCTCCAGTCGTACAACGTTGAATATCGCTTCCAGAAGAAGAACAAGGCGTTTCTCTTCGTCGAGGATCACGGCGTTTTCCTGGCCGACGAGAACGGGCAGGCCGAGCGCATGATCGGCACGATGATGGACATCACCCGCCGCAAGCAGGCCGAGTTGGGGTACAAGGGAATCTTTGAAAACGCGGCCGTGGGGATCTTCCAATCCACCCCCGATGGCCGCTTCTTGAGCGTCAACCCGGCCATGGCGGCCATCTACGGCTACGCATCCCCAGACGAGATGATCGAAAGCATCCATGATATTGTCCAGCAGCTCTACGTCAACCCGCAGGACCGGAGCAGGTTCGGGCGGGCCTTGAAAAAGGATGGGGTTGTCGAGGGGTTCATCGATCAGAACTATCGCAAGGATGGAAGCCGTATCTGGGTCTCGACCAACGCCCGGGCTGTATACGACAACCGGAGGAAACTCGCCTATTATGAAGGCTTCGTCCAGGATATCACTGCCTGGATCGAGGCGGAAGAGGCCCGGCGAAGCAGCGAAGAGCGCTTCCGGCTTTTCATGCACCATTTTCCCGGCCTGGCGTACATCAAGGATTCGCACACACGGATCCTGTTCGCCAACCAGGGCTTCCAGAAACTCCTGGGCATCGATCCAGCTTCCATGCAGGGAAAGGGCAACCGCGATATCTTCCCGGGCGAATTCGCCGAAAAGATCACCGTCGACGACCAGCAGGTCCTGACCAGCGGCCAGGAAAAAACCATCGAAGAGAGATTCGCCGGGCGCGTCTGGTTCACGCACAAGTTCGCCCTCCAGCAGTCCGGACAGCCCCCTCTGCTCGGCGGGATCACGCTGGATATCAGCGGGCACAAGCAGGCAGAAGAAAGCCTGCAAGCCAGTGAGGAACAGTTCCGAACACTCTTCGAGAACGCCCCGGTCGGGATTGGGGTGGCCGACCGGGAGGGGAATCTGCTGCTCTTCAACCCGGCCCTGCTCGAGCCGGGAGGTTATGCAGCGGAAGACTTTCGAGAGATGGGTAATGTCGCTGCCCTGTATGCCAACCCGGCCCAAATGCATGCAGTCCGGGGTCAGTTTACCAAACACGGATCCGTGAAAGAGGCGCAGGTCGCCTTCCTGCGCAAGGACGGTTCGACCTACACCGCCCTGCTCTCGCTGAATCCGATCCGCTTCCGGGACCAGGACTGCATCCAGGCGATCGTCGAGGACATCACCAAACGGGAACGGGCCGAAAAAGCCCTGCGCAACAGTGAACAGGAGCTCAAGAGCATCATCCGGGTTGCCCCGGTCGGGATCGGAGTGGTGGTCGAGCGAGTCATCGTTGCAGCCAATGACCGGCTTTGTGAAATGACCGGTTACAGCCGGGAAGAATTACTGGATCAGAGCGCCCGGCTGCTCTATCCAACCGACGAGGATTACAACTATGTCGGCCAGGAAAAATATCGCCAGATCGCCGAAGGCGGCACCGGCACCGTCGAGGTCCTCTGGCGAAGGAAGGACGGAACCATCATCCAGGTCCTGCTCTCCTCGACACCGCTCGATCTGGCGAACCCATCACGCGGGGTGACGTTCACCGCCCTCGACATCACCGAGCGCAAAATGGCGGAGGCCGCGATCCGCGAAAGCGAGGAGAAGTACCGCCTGCTGGTCGAACATTTGCCCGAAGCTATCACCGTCCACCGCGGCGGAACAATCGATTTTGCCAACCAGACTGCCCTGAAATTGATGGGCGCCGAAGGGCCCGAAGAAATCATCGGGCAGCCCTTCATCCAGTTCGTCCACCCCGATTACAGGGAAATGGTTGTCGCCCGCATGCGCAAGGCCATGACAACCGGCCGGCCTCTACCTGCCACGCAGGAGAAACTGATCCGCCTGGATGGAACCCCCCTCGATGTGGATGTGATCGGACTGCCGATCACGTACGGAGGAGAGCCATCGATCCTGGCGATCATCCGTGACATTACCGATAGCCTGCTCTCCCAAGAGGCACTCCGGGCCCGCACCAGTGAACTGGAGGTCCTGTACACCATCTCATCCGTCCTGCGGTCGACCCGCTCCGTCGACGAGCTGTTGCCGCGCCTTCTGGTCGAGATGCGCCAGGCCATCCAGGCCGACAGCGGCGCAGTTGTCCTGCTTGGTTACGAACGGGATAGTTTCACCATCACCCTGGCCGATGGTCTCCTGGCGCCCAGCACAGGGGCGAAATTCAATCTCAACGAGAGCCGTTGCGCTGAGGTTCTGCGGAGCCGCGCCCCGGTGGTGACAACCGAGGGAATTACGGATCCCGATCGGATGAGCAGGCTGGTCAGCCGGGAGGCCCTTGGCCCGAAGGCAATCGTGCCCTTGATCACCGAGACCGAGATCCTGGGCATGCTGATCGCCCAGCGCCGGGTCGAGGCGCCCGCCTTCACCGAACAGGAGGTCCGTCTGCTGGCCGCCCTGGGCGAAATGGTCGGCAACGCCCTGCAGCGGACCCGCCTGTACGACCAGGCCCTGGAGCGACTCGCCCACGTCCAGTCCCTGCGCAATATCGACCTGGCCATCACCGCCAGCATCGATCCACACATGACCCTGGACATCCTGCTGGGTGAGATCAACGTCCAGTTGAAGGTCGATGCCGCCGCCGTACTCCTGTTCAATCCGGGCACGCTCACGCTGGAACACGCGGCTGGACGCGGTCTGAAGATCGCTCATATCCAGTCGGTCCACCTGGGAGAAGGGTTGGCCGGGCGGATCGCATCCGAGCGCCGCCCGCTGGGTGTCCCCGATCTTGCCCTGGCCACTGAACAGCTCAGCCAGGGAGAGATCCGGGCTGCCGAAGGTTTTGTTGCCTACTACGGCGCCCCCATGATCGCCAAGGGCCATATCATCGGGGTACTGGAGACCTTCCACCGCAGCCCGTTGCGTGTCACCCGCGAGTGGGTCGAATTCCTGGAGGCCGTGGCCACCCAGGCGGCCATTGCGATCGATAACGCCCGCCTGTTCGACGGATTGCAGCGCGCGAACCTGGACCTCTCGCTGGCTTATGACGCCACCATCGAGGGCTGGTCCCATGCCCTCGAACTGCGCGAACAAGAGACCGAGCGCCACTCCGACCGGGTCACAGAACTGACCCTGCGCCTGGCGCTAGCCCTCGGGATTACAGACGAAGATCTGGTCCACATCCGCCGGGGAGCTCTGCTCCACGACATCGGTAAAATGGGAATCCCCGATTCCATCCTGCTCAAGCCCGGCAAACTGACCGAGGAAGAATGGGCCATCATGCACCGCCATCCCCAACTGGCCTTCGACATGCTCTCTCCGATCACCTACCTGAAACCGGCCCTGGATATTCCCTACCGCCATCACGAGAAATGGGACGGGAACGGCTACCCGAACGGCCTGGCAGGCGAGAACATCCCGCTTGCAGCCCGCATCTTTGCCGTGATCGACGTCTTCGACGCCCTGACCAGCCAGCGGCCATACCGGGACGCCTGGTCGAAAGAAGACACCCTCGAGTATATAAAAAACCATTCCGGCAGCCATTTCGATCCCCGGGTGGCCGAGTTGTTCCTCAATAGCGGTCTTCACCTTTAACCGGGTCGGGCCTTACTGCGTTGATGGGCGTTATAATGTAGCCTTCTGGGAATTTCCCGGGAGCACATCACGAACATGATCGATTTTCAGGCCAGCTACCCCCCTCCCGAGCAAGCCAAACGCGCCGACGGTTCCTCCCGCTTCGCTTTTGTGACCTTCCTCATACGCAACGACAGCTTCCTGCCGGGGGCGCTGGTCTTCGCACATGCCCTGCACGTGATGGGGACGCAGGCAGACCTGGTCTGCCTGGCCTCCGACCAGGTCTCGCCAGCCGCCCGGGAAGCCCTGGGAGTCCTGTACGATCATGTGGTCGAGATCCCCGAAGTCTTCATCCCCCACAAGCGGCGCCAGGAACGCCAGGACCGCCCCTTCCTGTTCACCCGCTTCCACTCCCTGCGTCTCGGTCATGATGGCGACCTGGGTCTGCGCTATGACCGGATCGTCGTCGCCGACGCCGACATCCTTCCACTGCGCTGCTATGACCACCTCTTCACCCTCGACCCACCAGCCGGGATTCTCAACGAAGACAAACAAACCACAATGGAATACGACGAAGGGGGCCAGTACATCCTACCGGCCTCGGTCGAACAAGATGGGAAGTGGAAGTGGCATGCCGTCTACGAACCGGTCTGTCCGCACGGGACCCGGGTCCCGCAAACGATCACCGACCGGGTCAGGACCGACCCAACCAACATGGGCATCAACAGTTCGCTGTTCGTCCTGCACCCTTCCCAGGCGGAGTTTGAGGCCATCCTGGAAGATGTGACCCGGCCGGAGATCGTCGCCCTGATCGGGGACTCCTTCAACTGGCCCGAGATGCAGTATGCCACCCTGCGCTGGTCCGGGCAGTGGACCAACCTCGACCTGCGCTACAGCAGTTTTAATGGCTATCCGCATCTGGCTGTTCTATGCGGGACCCACTTCGCCGGCTACAAACCCTGGAAATTTAAGCAGCCTGGCACGATCCAGCGTTTCAGCCGCTTCCCCGACTACACTCTGTGGTTCGAGACCTACACCACGATGATGAACAGGCATCCCGCTCTACATAGAATTCCCAGACTGACCCGCCTCCAGGTCCAGATCAAAGAACTGCAACATCAAAGGAAGCCTTCTTGAAAGCCTTCTCCAGCCTGACCCGGCCCAGTGCCCAAACCCGGGATTCCTTCACGCCACACGCCTGGCAGGTCTGCGAACAGGTCCGGGTTGGTGATGCCTACACGCATACCTGTGCCGAGCCGGCCGGCCTGCGGGTCATCCACCATGACCTGTGGCATGGCAACCTCACGGTCCATCACAGCCGTCTGCACGCGCGCGACTTCGAGGATACCGTCTGGGGCAACCCGGCCCAGGACACCGCCATGTCCCTGCAGGACCCGAGGCAAGACGTCGCCGCCCAGGCTTTCGAACCGCTGCGAACCGCCGCTCGCCTCGGCTACGAGAGCCGGATCCCCTGGCCCGAAGTCTACCGGAGACAGATCGACACCCTCCAGGCCGGTCGCATGCTGTGGGCCGTCAACTCCGTTGCCCGTTTCGAAAGCCGGCATCTGGCCGAACACATCGCCGTGATCACACCGCTGTGCACCGGCTTCCTCGAGACCGGTCCGTTCAGAAAGGTGCCTTCGTGATCCTGCTCCTGACAGGCTTCGAACCCTTTGGGGGGAGCAACATCAATCCGTCCGAGCAGGTCGCCCGGACCCTGGCCAACCGTCCGACAGACGGCGTCCAGCTCGAAACGGCCATCCTGCCGGTGGATCGCCAGGCTGGCCCGGCGAGCCTGCTCGAAGTCTTCGAGCGGGTCCGGCCGCAGGCGGTCGTCTGCCTGGGTGAAGCCGGCCAGCGGGCGGCGGTCTCAATCGAGCGCCTGGCCATCAACCTGCTCGACTACCGCATCGCCGACAACGTCGGGACCCAGGTCTGCGACCAGCCCATCCTCCCGGATGGGCCGGCCGCCTACTTCACCACCCTGCCTGTGCGCGAGATCATGGATGCGATCCTGGAGACTGGCATCCCAGCCGAGCTGTCGCTCAGCGCCGGAGCATTCCTGTGCAACCAGGTTACCTACGTGCTGCTGCACCATCTCGAGACCCAGCGCATCCGCATCCCGGCCGGTTTCATCCACCTGCCGCGCCTGCCCGAACAGGTCGCCCGGCAGAACGACCGCGCGCCCTCGATGAGCCTGGAGACGATGGTCCAGGCAGTGACGATCGCCATCGGAGTGATCACCCGCCGCAGCCAGATCGACCCGGCGCTGGCAAATCGGTCGCCCAATGCGCATCCATCTTGATTCCAGAAAGGAAGACCATGCCCAGACTGGCCTCCTTTTTGAATCCGCCCCTGCCCGCCTGGCAGGACCCACCGCACCACCCTCACCCTCTATGCCCTCAATCGCCTGCTCGCCCTCGAGCAGGGTGCCACCCTGGAGGCTGTCATGGCGGAGCTCTCGCTGACCGGCCTGCACAGCCGGTAAGGGTTTGAACCTGCACGTCTGCGTTATAATTCAGAACATTCCACCTACCAAGCCGGCCGCCCCTCCCGCGTCGAGAGCGAAACCACCGGACTCTTTTCGAGGAACGTATGCCCAAACCAATCGTCGAATGTATCGCCAACTTTTCCGACGCCCGCCGCCCGCAAGTCGTCGAGGCCATCGCGGCGGCGATCAGTGCCGTTCCCGGCGTCGCCCTGCTCGACCGCCACTCTGACGACGACCACAACCGTACCGTGCTGACCTTCGCCGGCACGCCCGAGGGCGTCGAAGAGGCCGCTTTTCAGGCCATCCGCACCGCCGTTGATCAGATCAACCTGGACGAGCATTCCGGCACCCACCCGCGCCTGGGCGCGGCCGACGTGATCCCCTTCGTACCGATCGCCGGCCTGACGATGGACGACTGCGTGGCCATCGCCCGCCGGCTGGGTGAACGCGTCGGCACCGAATTGGAAATCCCGGTCTACCTGTACGAGCAGGCCGCCACGCGTCCCGAGCGTGTCAATTTAGAGAATATCCGCCGCGGGCAATACGAGGGTCTCAAGGCCGCGATCGGGACCGACCCCGATCGCCAGCCAGACTTTGGGCCGAAGCGCCTCGGTCCGGCAGGGGCGACGATCATCGGCGCCCGCCATCCCTTGATCGCCTACAACGTCTATCTGGACACCGACGACGTCTCGGTCGCCAAGTCCATCGCCAAGACCATCCGGACCTCTTCAGGCGGCTTCCCATGCGTCAAGGGTCTCGGCATGCTGGTCGACGGCCGGGCCCAGGTTTCCATGAATCTGACCAACTACCGCGAGACCTCCGTCCGGACGGTTGTCGAGGCCATCCGGGCCGAGGCAGCCGGACGGGGCGTGAAAATCACCTCCTGCGAACTGGTCGGGCTCATTCCGCAGGAAGCCCTGACCGAGGCAGCCGTCGGCTATCTCCAGCTGGAGGGCTTCGAGCCGGACCAGATCCTCGAACGGCGCCTGCATGCTGCCCTGGGCAAGGCCGGACCGGAAGCCTGCTCGTCCTTCCTGGACGAACTCGCCGCCGGGACCCCGGCCCCGGGAGGCGGGGCCGCCGCGGCCCACGCTGGAGCGACAGGCGCCGCTCTGGTTGCGATGGTCGCCCGCCTGACGATCGGCAAGAAGAAATACGCCGAGGTCGAGGCCCAGGTCAACGAGATCCTGCTCCAGGCCGAGCGTCTGCGCGCCGAGTTGAACCGCCTGGCCGAGGAGGATGCGGCCGCCTTCGAGGCAGTCATGGCTGCCTTCCGCCTGCCGCGGACGAACGCGGACGAGGAGGCAGCCCGCGCCGAGGCCATCGAGGCGGCGACCCTCAAGGCGACCGAAGTGCCTCTGGCCACCGCCCAGAAGGCCGTCAGCGTGATGGCCATGGGCGAGCGCGCCGCCGCCCTGGGTAACCTGAACGCCGTTTCCGACGCGGCTGCAGCTGTCGCAATGGGGCGCGCCGCCCTGACGGCCGCCATCTACAACGTCCAGATCAACGTCAACAGCCTGCAGGATAAGATCGCCGGGGACAGGCTTCTGGCCCAGCTCGAAACGCTCCAGACGCGCGCCGACCGCATCGAAGCCGATCTGCGCAAGTCGCTGCGCGAACGTGGGGGCCTGGGCACGGCGTGAAAAACGCGGCGGTGGTGTTTGGCCTGGCGGTCCTGCTCCTGGTGGGCTGCAGTCCCACGACCCCGACCGGTCCGCCGGCCACGGCACCCGGTCCGACCTTGACCATCCCCGAAGCGACTCCCACAGAGACGCCGGTTTCACTGCCGGCGACCGCCACGCCGACGATGGGCGCGTCCATTCCCTGTGCTGCCCCACCGGACGGCACCTGCATCCTGGATGGCACCTTCCTCTTCCAGCGCCCGATCTCTGCCCCGGGAACTTACATCCTCGACCGCTCCTATCCATACGGCAGCACAATGGGCGGGGCCCGCGACCCGCATCACGGCGTCGAGTTTCAGAACGCCAGCGGGACCCCGGTCCTGGCCGCCGCCGCCGGGATTGTCACCCACGCCGGCAACGACACGGTCGAGCTGTTCAGCCCCTGGTCCGGGTACTACGGCAACCTGGTCGTTCTGGAACATCGCCTGCCCGCCAGCCCTTACGCCACGATCTACACCCTCTACGCCCACCTGTCCTCGATCGAAATCGTCAGCGGGCAGGCGGTGGCGGCCGGAGAGCAGATCGGCGCCGTCGGGCTGACCGGGACCGCCCTGGGCAGCCACCTGCACTTCGAGGTCCGCCTCGACTCCCACGATTTCGCCACTACCCTCAACCCGGACCTGTGGCTGGCACCAACCCTGGACAGCCGCGGTCAACTGAACGGGGCCATCGCCATCCGCATCCTGGACGCGAACGGGAACTTCGTCCCGGCCGGGATCAGCCTGCAGCTCCAGGGCGAACCGGGCCGGAACAACACGCCCCATTCACTGCAACCCTACGCCCCGGAGACCATCAACCTGGACAGCAACTGGTATGAAAATGCCGCCATGGGCGACCTGCCGGCTGGAGGCTACCGGATCGCCTTCGTCTGGGGCGGCACGCTCCACGAGCGCCGGGTGACCGTCGAGCCCGGCCGGCTGACACTGGTCGTCTTCCAACTTCCATAGGCTGTGGAGGATGGGCTTAACGCAAATGCATCAAGCAACTGTCTATTCTCAACTTGACAGATCTAGACAGCCGTGATATAACCCGCCCTAATTAACAACTGAATATCGAGCAACGCTCTTATCCAGAGAGGCGGAGGGACCGGCCCTGTGAAGCCTCGGCAACCATCCTGAAAAGGAACGGTGCCAATTCCGGCAGTAGGGGTAACCTTGCAGGTTACCCGAGATCTGGAAGATGAGAGGCTTCGTTCCACACAACCTGGCCCCATCTTATCCGGATGGGGCTTTTCTTTTGCTTCCATCACATCCCCATTTGTGGCCGCCGCCCAGGAGGCTCCGCCGTGGGTGCATCCAAGACAACCGTCCAAGGAGAAACCAGCATGTCGACCAAAGCAGATCGTCCGTTCGGCTTCACCACCCGCCAGCTGCACGCCGGCTACAGCCCCGAACCGAGCACCGGCGCCCGCGCCGTGCCAATCTACCAGACCACAGCCTACGACCTGCAGAGCACCGCCCGGGCCGCCCGCCTGTTCGCCCTCGAGGAGCAGGGCAACATCTACACCCGCATTATGAACCCGACCAGCAACGTGCTCGAGGCACGCATGGCCGACCTGGAAGGCGGTTCGGGCGCCCTGGAGGTTTCCTCCGGCCATGCTGCCCAGGCGACAGCCATCTTCGCCATCTGCCAGGCCGGTGACCACATCGTCTCTTCGGCCACGCTTTACGGTGGGACCGTCAGCCAGTTCATGTACACCTTCCCACGCCTGGGCATCGAGGTGACCCTGGTCGACCCGAGCGACCCCGGGAACTTCCGCCAGGCGATCCGCCCCAATACCAAGATCCTCTACGGCGAAACCCTTGGCAACCCAGGCGTCAATGTCTTTCCCTTTGAAGAAGTGGCCAGGATCGGACAGGAATTCCACATCCCGCTGCTGATCGACAACACCTTCGCCACCCCCTACCTTTGCCGCCCGTTCGAGTGGGGCGCCAACCTTGTCACCCACTCGACCACCAAATACATCGGCGGCCATGGGACCTCGATTGGCGGCGTGATCGTCGACGGCGGCAATTTCGACTGGCAGCACGCCCGCTTCCCCAACTTCACAACGCCCGACCCTTCCTACCATGGGGTGGTCTTCGCAGACCTGAACGAACTGGCCTTCATCTCCAAGGCCCGGGCCGGGATCCTGCGCGACCTGGGCGCATGCCAATCCCCGTTCAACTCGTGGCTTTTCCTGCAGGGACTTGAGACCCTCAGCCTGCGCATGGAACGCCATGTGCAGAATGCCCGCACCACGGCGACCTTCCTCGAAACGCACCCGCGCGTTGCCTGGGTCAAGTATCCTGGCCTGGAAAGCCACCCCGACCACGCTGCGGCGCAGAAGTACATGCCCAAGGGTCCCGGAGCGATGCTTGGCTTCGGCGTCAAGGGCGGGCATGAGGCCGGGGCAAAATTCATCGACAGTCTGCAGCTGTTCAGCCACGTCGCCAACCTGGGCGATGCCAAGAGCCTGGCCATCCACCCCGCCAGCACGACCCACTCGCAGTTGAACGCAGACGAACAGATCCGGGCCGGCGTCTCGCCTGACTTCATCCGCCTGAGCATCGGCATCGAGGATCCCGACGACATCCTCTGGGACCTGGACCAGGCCCTGACCCGGTCCTCCTGACCTTGCCGCGAACACCCGCTCCCGGCCGGTGCAAAGCCGCGCCGCGTCCATTCGTTTCATTCGCAACATGACGCAAGAGGAAAACCATGCCTGTCAAAATACCCGAAAGCCTGCCTGCCCGCAAGATCCTGCTCGAGGAGAATATCTTCGTCATGGGCGAGGCGCGTGCCGCCCGCCAGGATATCCGCCCGCTGCAGATCGCCATCCTGAACCTGATGCCGACCAAGATCGCCACCGAAACCCAGTTGCTGCGTCTGCTCGGCAACACCCCACTGCAGGTCGAAGTGACCCTCCTGCACATGGAATCACACGCGTCGAAGAACACCCCTGCCGAACATCTGCTGGCCTATTACAAGACCTTCGCAGACATCCAGGAACGGAAGTTCGACGGCCTGATCATCACCGGAGCACCAATTGAACATCTGGACTTCGAAGAGGTCGACTACTGGCCAGAGTTGCAGGCTGTGCTCGACTGGCAGGAGACCAATGTCTTCTCAACCTTCCACATCTGTTGGGCCTCCCAGGCCGGGCTGTACCACCGCTACGGGATCCCCAAGTACCCGCTGCCGGCCAAGATGTTTGGCGTCTTTCCTCACCGCATCCTGCTGCCCAACGAGAAGGTCCTGCGGGGCTTCGACGACATCTTCTACGCCCCGCACTCGCGTCACACCGAGATCCGCCGCGCCGACCTGGAGCAGGTTCCTGAAGTGGACATCCTGGCCGAGTCCGACGAGGCCGGCATCTACATCGTTGCTTCCCGCGACCGGCGGCGCTTCTACATCACCGGGCACTCCGAGTACGACCCGCTGACCCTCAAGGCCGAATATGACCGGGATATCGGCAAGGGCCTGCCGATCCATGTCCCGAATAACTACTACCCGGGCAACGACCCCAGCCAGGCGCCCTTCGTTCGCTGGCGCAGTCACGCCAATCTGCTGTATGCCAACTGGCTGAACTACTACGTCTACCAGACGACCCCCTACAACGTTGATGCCATCCCCGGCAACGGGACGTATTATAATTTTCAGGACAAGGCGGCACCATGACATTTTCCCCCCGTGTGACCCATCTTGCTCCCGAGGGTGCCTACGCCGTCCTCGCCCGCGCCCAGGCCCTCGAGGCCCAGGGCCGCCAGATCGTCCACCTCGAGATCGGCCAGCCAGACTTTCCCACCCCTGAGAACGTCAGCGCGGCCGGGATCCAGGCCATCGTCGACGGCAAGACCCGCTACAATCCGCCGGCCGGGATCGGGCTCCTGCGGGAGGCCGTCGCCGTTGCTGCCGGGGACCAGCGCGGGCTGGAGATCGACCCGTCCTGGGTCGTCATCGGCCCGGGTTCCAAGCCGGGGCTCTTCTTCCCGACCCTGGCATTGGTCCAGCCAGGTGATGAGGTTCTCTATCCCGATCCCGGCTTCCCGACCTACGCAGCGATGATCGGCGTCGCCGGAGGGACCCCGGTCCCGATCCCGCTGATCGAGGCGAACCAGTTCTCTTTCGATCTGGAGGCCTTCGACGCCAAGATCTCCGACAGGACCAGGCTGATCGTCCTGAACTCGCCCGCCAATCCGACCGGGGGCGTGATCCCCTTTGAGGACCTGCAACACATCGCCGAGAAGGCCCACAGACACAACGCCTGGGTGCTCTCCGACGAGATCTACACCCGCCTGGTATACGACGGCGGCGCGGCCCGCAGCATCGCCGAAGTCGACGGGATGCTCGAACGGACGATCATCGCCGACGGCTTCTCCAAGACCTACTCGATGACCGGCTGGCGGCTGGGTTTCACCATCGCCCCGGCGGCCCTCGCGGAGCGCCTGGAACTGCTCGCCACCCATGCCGTTGGCTGCACAGCGACCTTCACCCAGTTCGCCGGGATCGAGGCCCTGACCGGCCCGCAGGACTTCGTCCTTGCGATGACGGCCGAATACCAGCGCCGCCGCGACCGGATGCTGGAACTGGTCAATGCCATCCCGGGGGTCCGGGCCGAGAAACCCCAGGGCGCTTTCTATCTTTTCCCGAACATCAGCTCCTACGGCCTGAGTTCGAAGGAGGTCGCCGCACGCCTGATCGATGAGGCCGGGGTGGCCGTCCTGGCCGGGACCGACTTCGGAAATGGCGGCGAGGGCTACATCCGGCTGGTCTACGCCACGTCAATGGAACAGATCGAGGAGGGGATCGGCAAGATTGCCGACTGGTTCGCCCGGCGATAGGGTGGACTGCCGATCCTGTCCTTAAACACAAGACGTGCAGGGGAAGACTTGCTCTTACCCTGCACGTCTTGCGGTCTCAAGTTCACGAACTCTCGAACTTCTTCACGTCGGCGATCGCCTTGGGGACATTCACGAACGGCAGAATGATCAGGCCGACCACAAAGAAGAAGATCAGCGACAGGATCGCCGGGCGCAGGTTACCGAAGACCTGGTTCATCAGGCCGAACAGGAATGGTCCGATCCAGGAGGTGCCGCGCTCGCTGACCTCATAGAACGAATAGTACTCGGCTTCCTTGCCCCGCGGGACCATCTGGGCATACAGGCTGCGGCTGATCGCCTGGCTGCCACCCATCACCAGGGCAATGATCGCCCCAACAATGAAGAACTGCAACACCCGGCTTTCACCCCGCAAGCCGCCGTAGGTGTAGATGACCACACCGGCCCAGATGACCAGGCTGATGATGATCGCGCGCTTGGCCCCCACCCAGCTGGCCAGTTTGCCCCAGAAAAGCGCCCCGAAAAAGGCCATGAACTGGATCATCAGGATGATGATCGTCAGGGTCTCGGTCTTGACCCCCAGGCCGCCGCGCACCACCGGGGCAGCTGCGAAGGTGGCCGAGACGGCGATCACTGTCTGGATGCCATCGTTGTAAAGGAAATAGGCCGCCAAGTATTTGAGCGTCTCGGGGAAATTGCGCATCTCCTTGATCGTCGCCCACAACTGTCTAAAGCCCGCCCGGGCGTACGACAAACCAGCCGGAATCTGCCTGGATGGATGGCGCGAGCGCAGGCGCAGCCAGGTGAAGAACGAGAAACCCAGCCACCAGACACCCGCCGAAGCCAGGTTGATGCGCACCGCCAGGTCGCTCGGAACCCCGAGCGTATCGCTGAACAGGTAGAATGCCAGGTTGAGCACCAGCAGCAGGCCGCCGCCGAGGTAGCCCATCGCCCAACCGTAGGAGGAGACCCGGTCGCGCTGGTCCTCGCTGGCGATATCGGGCAGGTAGGAGTTGTAAAAGACCAGAGCCGCACCAAAGGCCAGGTTGGCGACGACGAACAGCAGCCCGCCCAGCCACCACAAGGCGGCCGTGGTCAGGAACAGCAGGATGGTTGCCACGGCGCCGAGGGTGGCGAACAACTGCATCATCTGCTTGCGGCGGTGGGAATAGTCGGCGATCGCCCCCAGGATAGGCAGGAAGAGCACCTGCAGACCGACCGAGATGGAAACACAATAAGGGAAGAAGGAATCCGCTGCGATCGGGATTCCCAAGATGCGGGCCGTGCCGTCCTGGCTGTAAATGGCGGCCCTCGCCGCCAGAGCCGCCAGGTAGGGACCCAGGAACACGGTCCCGACCGTAGTGCTGAAGGCCGAATTGGCCCAGTCGTACATGGCCCAACCGAAGATCTCGCGCTTGTCATTCACAGGGGGAGTTGCCGCAGTTCTAGCCATGGATCTCCTGTCAACCTTGGATCAAAAAAATATGGTTTGGCCATTATACCCGCGGTGGCAGGTCAACGTATAGTACAATAGGCATCCACAATTCGATTCTTTTCGTTTAGAGGTGCAAAATGTGTCTGGGAATCCCTGCCCGGGTGGTCGAACTCTACGAAGCCAACGGGTTGAAGATGGCCAGGGTCGATTTCGGCGGCGCGATCAAAGAAGCCTGCATGGAATACCTGCCCGAGGTCAAGATCGGCGATTACACGCTCGTCCACGTCGGCTTTGGCCTGTCGATCCTCGACGAGCAGGAGGCCATGGAAACCATGGAAATGCTCAGGCAGATCGAGGCCCTCGGTGACGAGGCCGCGGCCCAAACCTGACCGCCCACCAGCTCCGCGTGACCACACCCATGAAATATCTCGACGAATACCGCGACGCCGGCCTGACTCGCAAATTGCTGGCCGAACTGCAGCGAACTCTCGCTCATGAGTGGACCCTGATGGAGGTCTGCGGCGGGCAGACGCACTCGATCATGCGCTCCGGCCTGGACCAGTTACTCCCGCCCGGGATTGCCCTGATCCACGGTCCGGGCTGCCCGGTATGCGTCACCCCGCTTGAACTGGTCGACAAGGCCATCGCCCTGGCCTCCCGCCCGGAGGTGATCTTCGCCTCCTACGGCGACATGCTGCGCGTTCCCGGCTCAGACCGGGACCTGTTCGCCGTCAAGGCGGCCGGCGGCGACGTACGGATCGTCTATTCCCCGCTCGACGCCCTTGCTATCGCCCGGGGGAACCCGGACAGGATCGTGGTCTTCTTCGCCATCGGTTTCGAGACCACCGCCCCGGCCAATGCCATGGCCGTCCTGCAGGCCCGGGCACAGGGGCTGGACAATTTCGCCGTGCTGGTCTCGCATGTGACCGTCCCGGCAGCGATCGCAGCCCTGATGGAATCCCCCGACGTAAAGGTAGATGGCTTCCTGGCCGCCGGGCATGTCTGCGCGGTGATGGGTTACCGGGAATACGAACCACTGGCCGAGAAATACCGCGTCCCGATCGTGGTGACCGGATTCGAGCCGGTCGATCTGCTGACAGGCATCCTCGCCTGCGTCCGCCTGCTGGAGACCGGCAAGCCCGGGGTCCAGAACGCCTACGCCCGCTCCGTGACCCGCGACGGGAACAAGCCCGCCCAGGCTGTCATTCAGAAGGTCTTCGCCCTGACCGACCGGGCCTGGCGCGGGATTGGTGTCATCCCCCTGTCCGGCTACCGACTGCACGACGAGTTCGCTGCCTTCGACGCCGAAAAACGTTTCCCGGATATCCAGGAGATCGTCGCCCAGGAGTCGCCGTTGTGCATCAGCGGCCTGGTCCTGCAGGGGATCAAGAAACCTGCTGAATGTCCGGCCTTCGGCAGGGAGTGCACACCCCGGACCCCGCTCGGAGCGACAATGGTCTCGTCCGAAGGCGCCTGCGCGGCGTATTACCGCTATGGGCGATACCCCAAATAGAACAACCCTGTGGAGACCCGGGGTGGCCAAGATTGCCGGATCACTCGGCCCAGGACCGATCCTCTCCGCCTGCTCTACGTCTGTGTGGTAACCTATGCCCGAGAAACCCGACTTCCTAGCCTGGATCTGTCCCCGCCCTCTGCTGCACTACCCGACGATCGTCATGGGTCACGGCTCGGGCGGACGCATGATGGTCGATCTGATCGACCACCTCTTCGCCCCGGCCTTCGACAACCCCTGGCTGGCCCAGATGGGCGACGCCACAGCGCTGGAGCAGTTGGGCGCCAGCGGCCAGCGCCTGGCCTTTTCCACCGACTCATTCGTCGTCAGCCCGTTGTTCTTCCCCGGTGGGAACATCGGCGAACTGGCCGTCTACGGCACGGTCAACGACCTGGCCATGCGGGGGGCTAAACCGCTCTTCCTGAGCGCCGGCTTCATTTTAGAAGAAGGTTTGCCAATGGAGACCCTTGGCAATATCGTCGCCGCGATGGCCGCGGCGTGCCAGAGGGCTGGCGTGCAGATCGCGGCCGGGGATACGAAAGTGGTCCAGAAGGGTCACGGCGACGGGGTCTACATCAACACCGCCGGGATCGGGACGATCCCGGCCGGTGTGGAGATCGGTCCGGCCGTCGCCCGGCCCGGCGACGCCGTCCTGGTCAGCGGGACCATCGGCGACCATGGCATTGCGATCATGTCGGTGCGCGAAGGGCTGACGTTCGAGACCCAGATCATTTCAGACACCGCCCCTCTCAACGGGCTGGTAGAATCAATGCTGGCCGCGGCAGACGAGGGGGCTGTCCACTGCCTGCGCGACGCCACGCGCGGCGGCCTGGCAACGGTGCTCAACGAACTGGCCTCGGCCTCCAAGGTGGGAATCGATTTCGATGAACGCGCCGTACCGGTCCGCCCGGCGGTCAAGGCTGCCTGCGAGATGCTCGGCCTGGATCCGTTCCATGTAGCCAACGAAGGCAAGCTGGTCGCCATCGTGGACCCGGAGGCAGGTGAGCGGATCCTGGAAGCGATGCGCCGGCACGAATACGGGCAGGATGCAGCCGTGATCGGCCATGTAACAGAGACACACCCTGGCCTGGTGGTGGCGCAGACGACCATCGGCGGGCGGCGGATCGTGGATGTCCCGGCGGGTGAACTGCTGCCGCGGATCTGCTGACAAACAGCGCGTTGCAACGAGCACCCAGTGTCTCAACCCTACCAACGCCCGCTGGCCAGATCGCTCCTGCTGGTTCTCTTTGCCGCAGGAACAATGGTGTCCTGCGGCTCACCCTTCAGCCCTGCATTTCCCCCAACTGAATACCCCACTCCGGCACCGACGCCCGATCCCAACGACTCCGGCTGGGTTCCAATGCACCCGGGTCTCGAACAACGCGTGCTAGAGATCCTGGTCGACAACACCCAGGTCGATCATCTCCTGATGGCGCGCATCGATCCGACTCGCTATCATTTCGAGATCGAATACAACCCCGAACTGCCGCTGAGCCTGGAAGAGTGGCAGGCTCAGACCAGCGCCCTGGTCGTCGTTAATGGAGGCTATTTCCGCATCCTAGACGAGCGCTACCTGCCCGCCGGGCTGCTCATCGTCGACGGCCAGGTGTATGGCGAATCTTACGGCGACTTTGCTGGTATGTTCCTGGTGACACCATCTGGACCACAGATCCGCTGGCTGACCGAGAGGCCGTACAACACCGGCGAATCCATCCTTTTTGCCCTCCAGTCCTTCCCCATGCTGGTCAAACCGGGCGGCAGCCTGGGCTTCGCTGCCGAACACGAGGACAGCATCCAGGCCCGTCGGACGGTCCTCGGGCAGGACCGCGCCGGACGGATCATCTTCCTGGTAGCCTCCCGCTCGCACTTCACCCTCCACCAGCTGAGCCGCTATCTGGTCGAATCCGACCTCGATCTCGAAGTCGCCGTCAACCTGGACGGCGGCCCATCGAGCGGGATGGTGATTGCCGGATCAGCGGAAAGTGTCAGCGCTTATTCAACCTTGCCGATCGTCATCACGACCTATCCCGACGAATAGATCGTTCCGCTATCCTGGACGCGCCCTGGCCGCATGCGCTTCAACTTGGGGCCGGCGGGCAGAGAACAGTTCCATCCGGTTGCACGACCACGTTTCTCGGTGGTATCTCCTTATCGCCACCAGTCCAGCTGAGGCAGGCAGGTCACCTGCAGTCCCAATTCCTCAAAATAAGGCTTCATTTGCGCTTCCATGACCAGGAACTCACTTGCGGCATGCGAGAAGCCCAGCAGGGCCATGGTCGTGCCGGCCGCGAATTCCCGACAAACAGCGTTCCGCTCGGCGGCCCACAGGCGCGCTTCTTCCCGTCCGGGCTGCAAGCGCGGGTGCCACTCGCCGGTGAGGTAGGCCTGTGCGCCGAGGGCTTCGGCGGTCCGCAGGTCTTCCAGGTCGTCCCCACCGCCGGCCACGACGGCGACTTTCGTGATCCGCTCTGGCCGCCCTCCCCCGACCTCGACCCGCTCGACGCCGAAGACTCGTTGGCCGGTTTCAATCAGCTCGTCGATATTCATGGAAAGGATGGACCCAAAGCGGGCCGCGAAGCCGTTTCCGTAGGGAGAGAAATCTCGCTCGACCCGGATCCCGAAGGCTGCCACGATGCTGGCGTTGGTACCAATCTCGGGATGACAGTCCAGCGGAGCGTGGCAGGAGTAGATCGAGACGCCGGACTCCCGCAGACGGGCGATCAGATCCGGGCGGATCGGAAGGAAGCCTTCGCCAGCAACTTCCATATCGATGGGATGGTGCAAAAAGAGCAAGGCCTCTCCCGAATGCATGGCAAGCAGGTCTTCCAGCACCTGCGGGGCCGGGAAGGCGGCGCAGAAGACCCGCCCGACCCGCTCTCCGGCCCGCATCATCAGCCCGTTCCCACGTTGGCAGAAATCGGCCTGGAAGATTCGGGTCGGATCAACGCCGATAGCCTGATAAACATCATCCACCCAGCGTTTGATCGGGTCTTCGTCCAGGAGACGCACCCCGAAGAGAATGTCCAGGCGGGTGACCAGGTCATTCAGGTTCATCATCATAGGGATCTCTCAATCTCGCCAAGGTTTTCGGGTTAGCAATTGGAATGGGAGATGTCTCGCTCCACTCTATTGCACAGCTTTATCCGTGATCTTCAGCGCCGCGTCCAGCACCGCGAACCCCTCCTGCAATTGGGGTTCATCGATGATCAGCGGCGGGATGATCAGGACCGTGTGCCAGTGGGTGTACAGGAACAGACCGTTCTCCTGGCAGGCCCTGCGCAGGGCGACCATCTCCGGGCTGGAGCTGTTCCAGGGCGCCATCGGTTCCTTCGTCTCCCGATTCCTGACCAGCTCGAGAATTCCGAACAGGCCGATCGATCTCACCTCCCCCACCGAAGGATGCGCCTCGCCCAGATCCTTCAACATGCGGTTCAGCACCGGCCCCATCTCGGCAGCGTGCTCGACGATCCGCTCGTCCTTCATGACCTGGATGTTGGCAACCGCCGCGGCCAGCGACACCGGGTGTGAGGTGTAGGTCAGTCCGGACTCGAAGACCCGCTCGTCGAAGGCTGCCGCGATCCCCGGCTTCATCGCCACCGCCCCCAGCGGAGCGTAGGCCGAGGTCAGGCCCTTGGCCATGGTGATGATGTCGGGGACGACCTGCCAGTGGTCGACAGCAAACCATTTCCCGGTCCGTCCAAATCCGGACATGACCTCATCGGCGATCATCACGATCCCGTACTGGTCGCACAGCGCCCGGACCCCTGCCAGGTAGCCGTCGGGCGGGATAAGGACCCCGTTGGTCCCGGTGACCGATTCCATCAGCACGGCAGCGATCGTCTCGGGGCCCTCATACTGGATGATCTCTTCCAGGTGGTTAAGGTAGTCCTGGCTGAACTCGGCCTCGGGGAGATCGGGGTTGGTGCGGTGGAAGGTCGAGCGATAGCGATAGGGATCGAGGAAGTGGACCACGCCGGGCATCAGGCCCGGCTCCCAGGCCAGGCGGCGCGGGTCGCCGGTCAGGGCCATCGCCCCGGCCGTCGCCCCGTGATAGGAGCGGTAGCGGGTCAGAACCTTGAAGCGCCCGGTGTAGCCGCGGGCCAGCTTGACGGCATTCTCGTTGGCATCCGCCCCGCCAAGTGTAAAAAGCACCTTGGAGAGTGCCCCTCCGGGCGTGATCCCGGCCACTGCCCGGCTGGCCAGCGCCCGGATCCTGGTGGCCATGCCCGGGGCTGCGTAGGGTAACTCGGCGGCCTGGGCCTGCATGGCTTCGATCACGCGCCGGTTTCCATGGCCGATGTTGACGCACATGGTCATGGCGTTGAAGTCCAGATAACGCTTGCCGGTTGTATCCCAGAAATAAACACCCTCGGCGCGCTGCAGCGGGATCGGGTTTACTCTGGCCTGGGCCGACCAGGTCCAGAAGACATGCTCCTTCGAAAGAGGCAGGATTTCATCATCGGGTAGGTCGAACATGGGCACTCCTGAGGAATATATGGATGGATTGAGGGTCGCGTTGTGATGGCCGCAGCGGGCATATCATCCGCCATGCTAATCATAGTGCTTCACCATCGGCCAGGCCTGGTCCAACGGGACCGCCAGGTCGCGGCACAGGTAAATAGTCAGATCGTCCTCGTAGGGCATGCAGTAATCGCACTCCGCCACGCCGGCTGGCTCGACCGTGGCGAAGACCGGGGTCAGGTCCTCGACCGGGATGCCGATGGTCAGGATCACCTCGCCGCTGCAATCACCAGGACCCCACAGGTAGTAGTTGTTGTGCCCGCTGATCACCGGCGGCAGGTCCGGGCCGAAGAACTCGAGCGCCCCGGCCTGGCCATAGTTGCCCGTGAATATACAGGCCCGGGCCTGGTCTTCGGGCGAGAGGTGCGCGTAGGCCGCCCACACGGCCTCCGCCTTTTCGCTCCAGCCGAAGCGATCGGCGAAGTTCTGCGGCAGTTGGGCGGTCGCGAGCCTCTCCGAACGGATGTCGCCGGCCCCGCCGAGGAAGGCATTGTAGTCGATGAAAGCCTCGACCGGCAGGATGGGGAGCGCGAGAGGCGCGGAGAGGAGCCCGCCGATGATCAGGGTGTAGACCAGGGTGGCACGCGTCCAGTACCAGCGCGGCCTGCGCCAGGCCAGGCGTTCGAACCACAAAGCCCCGGCGGCGAACAGCATCGGGTAAGCCGCCGCCAGGAAGTAGAACTTGGCCTGCTGGAACATAAATATGAAGAACAGGAGCAGAAAGACGACTCCCAGCGGACGCAACGCCCGCCCATCCCGGTCGACCAGGGTGTGGTACAGCCCGGCGAGCCACAGTGGGAGGGATCCCAGCCCGAGTGTGATGATCTGCTGGAAGAGGAATTCCAGCGGCGTCACCGGGTAGGTCTTACCGGCGGCATACTCGCGCCAGAATTCCAGGGTCGGGAAGTTGTGCAGGACCTGCCAGGCCACGTAGGGTGAGGCCAGCAAAAGGGCGATCCCACCACCAAGCCAGAACCATCTGGATTTGAAATGCGTGCGCGCCGGCGTGACCAGCAGGCCGGCGACCATCCCCAGCCCGAAATACAGGATGGTGACCTTGATCTCCAGGCCCAGTCCCGCCGCCAGCCCAAACCACAACCAGGTCTTGCGCTCGTCGCGCCTCAAAATGCGAATCAGCAGGGTGGCGCACAGCACCCAGCACAGCTGGTCGAAGACATCCATGGTCAGGAGCGAGGCGGTGCCTCGGAAGACCGGGGCTGCCAGGACCGCCAGGGCAGCCAGTCCCTGGGCGAAGCGCTTGCCGCCCAGTTCGCGCGCCATCAATCCGGCCAGCAAGACGATCGCCGAGCCGGTCACAGCCGGAAGGAAGCGCAGTGCCAGGAGCGACTCGCCCAGGACGACTCGCGTCAGGGCGGTGATCAGGGCAATCCCGGCCGGATATTCCAAATAGCCGAAGTCCAGGCGATGACTGGCGGCCAGGTAGTAAAATTCGTCGCGGAAATAACCGTAACCACTGCTGAAGACCAGATGGAAGAGCAGAGCGATCATTGCCAACCCGATCAACAGGGCTGTGTCGCCCTTCAGCCATCTCTTGACTGCAATCCAGCAGCCCATAAGGATTCTCCTTAAGTGGAATGGCTGAATCCTATCACAAATCTCTTCGCCAGGGTCGGATTCTTGTGAACACCTCCATCCCGGAAGACCTGGCTGAGAACTGCGGCAAGAACCACGGTCTTGGTCAGTTGAGAAAGAGCACCTCCTGGTATCCATTCTCACAGGAGGTGCTCAGCCACATCACCCCGGGTCCGCGACCGGGTAACCGGCATTCGGGAAGCCGGAACTAATAAACCAGCTCCTTCTTGTCTGTCGTCACCCGCCTGCGGAAGACCCAGTAGGTGTACCCCTGGTAGGCCAGCACGACCGGGACGAAGATCAGCGCCACGATGGTCATCACCTTGAGCGTGTACGGCGAGGAGGCGGCATTGTAGATCGTCAAATGGAAGGCCCGGTCGGTGGACGAAATCATCACGCGTGGGAAGAGCAGCAGGAAAAAGGTCACCTGGGTCAGGACAATATTCAGGCCGGTCAAGAGAAAGGCCCAGCCTAATTGCCTGCGGTTCACGAACCAGCCTGCCAGCAGGATGGCGACCAGCGCTCCAAGTGGGATGGCCCCCGGGTTGATGCCCAGATGCTCAACGAAGTCGGTGTAGAAAAAGGTCGCCACAGCCAGCACGCTCAGCACGATCACCGCCGGCAGCCAGAGCCTTTTCGCCAGGACCACGGCGCGTTCCCTGATCAGGCCATCGACCTTCAGACTCAGGAAGACGGCCCCATGCAGCAGGAAGACTGCCACCGTCGCCAGGCCGCCCAGCAGCCCGTAAGGGTTGAGCAGGGTCAGCAGGTTGCCGGTGAACATCATGTTGCCATCGATCGGTACGCCGCGCGCCAGGTTGGCAAAGGCCACCCCCAGCAGGAGGGACGGCAGGAACGAGCCAAAAAAGATCGCCCAGTCCCAGAAATGGCGCCATTTCGGATTGGCATCCTTGGAGCGGAACTCGAAGGCCACCCCGCGCACGATCAGGCCAAAGAGCAGCAGGAAGAGAGCCAGGTAGAAACCGCTGAACAGGGTCGCATACCAGTGCGGGAAGGCCGCGAAGGTCGCCCCACCGGCGGTCAGCAGCCAGACCTCGTTGCCGTCCCAGTGCGGGCCGATGGTATTGATCATGGCCCGGCGCTCTTCGTCCTTTTTTCCGAGGAACGGGAGCAGCATCCCCACGCCGAAATCGAAGCCTTCCAGGAAGTAAAAACCTGTCCACAGAACGGCGATCAGGATGAACCAGAGGGTATTCAGGTCAAACATAGCAGCCTCCTCTATTCCTTCTCCAAGCCTTCGCCAATGACGCCCCTGTCGGTGGCATCCGGCCCGGCCTTGGCAAAGCGGGTCAGCAGGTAGACATCCGCCACCATCAGGGCAGCATAGATGGCCACAAAGCCGATCAGACTGAAGAGCACCATCCCGGCCGAGACGTTTGGCGACACGGCCTCCTGTGTCTGAAGCAAGCCCTGGACGATCCAGGGCTGCCGGCCCATCTCGGTCACGATCCAACCGCCAGTATTGGCAAAGTACGGCAGCACGATCGCCAGCGGGAACCACGTGAGGAATTTCATCTTCTCGACCCGGTTGCGCATCACCGCCAGGACCCCCAGGCCGCCCAGCCCGACCATGATCAGCGAGGAGAAGAACATGAAGCGGAAGCCCCAGTAGGTGAAAACCATCAGCGGAATATAATTTCCGGGCCCATATGTGGCCTCGTACTCCGCCTGGATCTGGTTGACACCCGGAACCTCGCAATCCAGGTTGTTGCACGAGATCAGGCTGAGCAGGCGCGGCACCCGCCACGACCAGACTTCCTGGCGACCGGTCAGGTCACCGATGGTGATGAGTGAGAACGGCGAACCCGGCTCATCCGGATCGTTCTCCCAGATGGCTTCGATGGAGGCCATCTTCATCGGCTGGGACTCCATCACCTCGACCCCCTGCGAGTGGCCGACCAGCCCGGTCAGGGTCACGGCGACCAATCCCAGCACGGCAGCGATCTGAAAGGACTTCTTGAAGATCTCCACGTTCTGCTTGCGGGCCAGGTGGTATGCGCTGATCCCGAACATGAAGAAGGCGGCTGTGGTCAGGCCGGCCAGAATGGTATGCGGGAAGGCCAGCCAGGCCTTACGATTGAAGATCAGCTCGGCGAAGTTATTCAACACCAGCCGCCCGGCCTCCACGCTGGCCGGGTCGTAGCCCACCGGGTTCTGCATGAATGAGTTGGCGATCAGGATCCACAGCGCCGACAGGTTCGAGCCGATCACCACCAGCCAGATCGAGGCCAGGTGCAGGCCCCTGGGAACCCGGTCCCAGCCGAAGATCCAGATGCCCAGGAAGGTCGATTCCATGAAGAAGGCCAGCAGGGCTTCGATCGCCAGCGGCGCGCCGAAGATGTCGCCGACATAGCGGGAATACTCCGACCAGTTCATGCCGAACTGGAACTCCTGCACGATGCCGGTGACCACACCCATGGCAAAGTTGATCAGGAACAACTTCCCCCAGAACTTGGTCATACGCTTCCACTTCTCGTCGCCGGTGCGGTAGTACATCGTGTGCAGTCCCGCCACCACCCAGACCAGGCCGAGGGTCAGCGGAACGAAGAAGAAGTGGTAGATGGTGGTTGAAGCAAACTGCAACCTCGCCAACAGGACAGGATCCATACGAAATCCTCCTCTCGATGATTATGGACTGACCGGCAGGACGCTCGCCGGGTTAAGCACGCCCTGGCGGACCTCGTCCACCAGGATGGCAAAATTGGTATGCTCGAGTTCCGCCAGGATGATCCCCTGCAGACGCCCCCAGCGCCCCCGCACCGGGCAGTTCTGCTCGAAGGGACAGGCGCTATCCCCGGTCATGCACTCCGACAGCAGGATCGCTCCTTCCATCGCCTCGATCACCTGCCGCAGATTGAGCTCCTCCGCTGGGCGATCCAGCTGCAAACCACCGTCCCGACCGGCGAAGGTCTTGAGCAGGCCGGTATTTGCCAGTTGGGCGACGATGCGGTTGAGGAAAGCCCGCGGGATCAGCATCTCCTCCCCGATGGCAGACGTGGCTAGCCGCGCCCCCGCCGGCTGTTTGGCCAGGGCGAGCAGGACACGGATGGCATAGTCGGTCTGACGGTTGATCCGAAACATCACCTTTCCTTATTCTTCCCCTTAAAGCAGTAACCCTTTACCGGGAAATGAGCATCTTGATTCCGCCACCAGAAGCATCATCGGCCATCAACCAATCTGCCCGCAGGTCAGCCACCTAGCACAATGGCATGGCAACGCCATCGGCACGCGGGTCTGAGCCGCCGGTGAGAACCCCGGTTTGCGGGTCGCGAACGATGATCTGCCCACGCCCGAACAGAGCCCGCCCCCAGCCCGTGACGTTCTGGACCGCATGCCCGCGAGCGATCAGGTCCGCCATCGTCTCGGCCGGGATTCCTTCCTCCAGCCCGACGACCCCACCCGAGGTTCCGTCGGTGATGCAGAAGCGCGGCAGGTCGAGGGCCGCCTGGGGATCAAGCCCCTGCGCCAGGGTCAGGACGACCTGCAAATGTCCCTGGGGCTGCATGAAGCCGCCCATCACTCCCATCGGCCCATAGAGGGAGCCGTCTTCACGCGTGATCATGGCCGGGACGATGGTGTGATACGGCCGCTTGCCCGGCGCCAGGGCATTGGGATGCCCGGCCTCCAGGGTGAAGTTGTGCCCCCGATTTTGGAGCGTAAAGCCCCAGCCCTTCGGCACGATGCCGGTTCCGAAGCCCATATAGTTGCTGTTGATAAAGGAGCAGGCATTGCCCCCCTGATCGACGACACAGAAGTAAACCGTATCCGAGCCAGCCACCGGTGTGCCGCGCTGCTGGTCGAGGGTCGCTCGTTTGGGATCGATCAATGTCCGCCGTCGTGCGGCATAGGCCTTGGAGAGAAGCTCTTCGACCGGGACCTGAACCGCGGAGGGATCAGCCACATACCAGCGCGCATCCGCAAAGGCCACGCGCAGTGCCTCGATTTCAAGGTGCAGCCGGTCGGGATGGAGCGGATCGGACGGCAGGTCGAAACCTTCGAGCAGGTTGAGAGCGATCAATGCAGTGATGCCCTGCCCGTTGGGCGGGCATTCCCACAGCCGCAGACCGGCGTACGTCGTGCTGATCGGCGCATCCCAGGTGGAAACGTGCGCTGCCAGGTCAGCCTCGCACAAACAGCCGCCCGCCTGCCGGATGGTAGCAGCGATCGCCCCGGCGATCTCCCCCTCGTAAAAAGCCTGCTTGCCGCCCTGGGCGACCTTCTGGAGCGTGCGCGCCAGACCCGGGTTGCGGAAGATCTCGCCCGGGCGCGGCGCGCGCCCGGCGATGGTCAGCTCGCCTCCGTTGAGGGCCTCCTTCAACTGCCGCTCGGCAGCCCGGCCCCAGAAATAGGCCGTCACCGGGGCGACCGGGAAGCCCGCCTCCGCCAGGCGGATGGCCGGGGCCAGGATGGTTGGTAATGCAAGGGTCCCGTGACGTTCAACCAGGTCGCACCAACCGGCACAGGCTCCCGGGACGGTGATCGTATACGGGTGGAAAGGTGGGAGCGCTGTCACACCTTCGGCCTGCAGTCGTTCCAGGGTCAGCCCGGCCGGGGCCCGCCCGGAGCCGTTCAGGGCGCTCACCTGACCGGTGGCGGCGTCATAATAAAGGGCGAACATATCCCCGCCGATGCCGGTCGAGGTCGGTTCGGTCAGGTTGAGGGTCGCGGCAACAGCTACCGCCGCGTCAGCGGCATTGCCGCCTCGCGACAGGAGTTCCAGACCAGCGGCGGCCGCCAAGGGTTGGGAACAGGCGACCATGCCGCCCCGCCCCATGGCCGGGGATCGTCGGGAGGCAAAAGAAAAATCATCCATCTTGCTTCTCGGGATTCTTGTCAGAGCGCACTGGCAGGATCGTCACCAGCACTTTGTCAACGCGGTTGATATCCATGTCCATGACCTCGAAACGCATCCCCCCCCACTCGAAATGGTCCGCGGCCTGCGGAATACGCCCGAAATGGGCCATCATGAATCCGCCCAGGGTCTCATATTCCTCTTCGGCTGGCAGGTGGCGGATGTTGAAGATATCCTTGAACTCATCGTTGGGCAGCATGCCGTCCAGCAACCATGAACCGTCCTGGCGTTGGGTGGCCTGCGGCGCGCCCTCGAATTCACCGACGATCTCTTCCAGGATATCGGCCAGGGTGATCAGGCCCTGGACGACGCCGAACTCATCGACCACCAGCATCAGCTCGCGCTGGCTCTCGCGGAACATCTCCAGTGCTCGTGACCCGAAAGCCATCTCAGGAATATACAGGGCCGGTCTGGCCAGCTGGCGCAGATCTTCCCCGTTCTGCATATCACCCAGGAGCACGCTCTTGGCCTTGACCACGCCGACGATGTCGTCCAGGCTGCCGCAGGCCACCGGAAAGCGTGAATAGGGGCTCTCGGCGATCTTGCGGCGCGTCTCACCGGCAGAATCGTTCACGTCCAGCCAGACGATCTCATTGCGCGGGGTCATCAGAGCGTTGACCCGCTGATCGGAAAGTGAGAAGACCCCCTTGACCATGTCGCGCTCAGCTGCCTCGAAGATCCCGGCCTGCCGTCCCTGATCCAGCTGGACCAGCAGTTCTTCCTCGGAGACGGGAATATCCTCGGCCTCCTTGATCCCCATGAGGCGCAGGACGATGCCGGTCGACTTTCCCAGAAACCAGACAAACGGCTTGAAAATCCTGGCCACCAACCACATCGTTCCAGAAATACTGGTGGCGACACTGTCCGAGTTCTGCATTCCCAGCCGCTTGGGCACGAGCTCCCCAACGACAATGGAGAGATACGAAATGCTCAGCACAACCACCGCCAGGCCGATCGTATTGGCGAACGGAGCCAGGGCCGGAACCCTGGCCAGGGCTTCGCTTAAGACCCTTGCCACCGTGGCTCCACCGATGGCGCCGGTCAGGACATCGGTCAGGGTGATCCCGATCTGAATGGTGGAGAGGAAATTGTTGGGGTCCTCAGCCAGCTTGAGAGCCAGGGCCGCCCGGCGGTCGCCATCGTTGATCCGCTGCTGCAGGCGGGCCTTGCGCACCGACAGCATTGCGGCCTCCGACATGGAAAGGATTGCATTGAAAAGGACCAGGAGCAGGATTACGATTATTTCCGTCCAAATTTCAGCCATGGTTCTCTTTTCCGCAGACGAACGCAGCCTGCCAGTACATCTATTTTACCAAAAAGCGCCGTCAAGCCCCACGCTTTAGCGGTGGGGATATAAGGCGCAAATCTTGTCGGTGATTACCCACAAGTATAGCGATTGACAAAAAGCTCTGCCAACTGTGGTAATAATTTGTTACCACACAAACCTTACCCAGGAGGCAGAGCCATGGAGAATATACCGCTTTCG
>JAFGSI010000004.1 GCA_016934715.1 Anaerolineales bacterium | reverse complement strand
CCCGGTCTGGTCGTCGTTGCCCTGGCCCTGGTTGTCGTTGCCGCTCCCCCCGGTCTGGTCGTCGTTACCCTGGCCCTGGTTGTCGTTACCCTGGCCCTGGCCCTGGTTGTCGTTGCCCCCACCCTGATTCCCCTGGCCCTGGCCTTGACCCTGGTTGTCGTTGCCTCCGCCTCCAGCACCACCGGCAAGATCGGTGGGGCCGCAGGCAGCCAGCAGCATGGACAGGATCGCGATAGCTGAGAGCAAACGCAAGAGGATCTGTCTGTGTTGCTTGTCCATTTCTCTTTTTCCTTTCATTTCAGTTTGTGGTGGAACAACCAAACAACTGCACCGAGCAGCAGGCCCAGAACCGTGACGATCACCAACACGATACTGCGGCTCTGGGCTGCACCGGGCAGGACAACACCGACCAGCGGCACCGCCAGGGTGCCGATCACGATCACCACCAGGGCGGCAAGGGCCGTACTCCAGACGGTCCTGCGCGTCCTCTGGCGGGACGAATGCCAGGCAGGAATGCCCCGGTCCGGGCGAGGACCATGCGCCTGCCATTCGCGGGCCAGGTTCGCCCGAATGCGGTTGCGCAGTTCGGGGTCCGGGCCCTGCTGCGGCAGACCGGCTGCCAGGCGGGTGACCGTTTTTTGCAAACGCGCGACATCAGGAGCAACGTCAGGCAAAGCTGTCTCCTCAGAAATCGTACCGGATAATAACCTGTCAGCGAAGTCAGCCAGACGTTCTTCAGGGGAGAGTTCGGTTCGTTTATTCATTGCTGGCCACGAGTTTACTCAGGGCATGTACCGCACGACGAAAGAGGGACTTGCTGGCTTCCAGGGTACAGTTCTTCAAGCTTGCGATCTCAAGAAAAGGCATCTCTTCGGCAAACCGCAACAGCAGGATCTCCTGGTATTTTTTCGGCAAGCGGCGAAAAGCCTGCCGGAGCAGGATCGCCTCCTCGGTCATGCGCGGATCGGAAGGCGCATGGAAGTTCTCGGCCAGCGGCGCTTCCGGGTGCCGCCGCCGGCGGTAGTATTCGGCGATCTGCCGACTGGTGAGAACCCGCAACCAGGTGCTGAACTTGGCTTCTCCTCGAAACGTTTTCAGCGAACGCATGGTCGCAATGAAGACATCCTGGGTGACATCCTCGAGGTCATCCTCTGGCACCAGGTACCGCACCCGGCTGAAAACCAGGGGCAGGTAATGTTCGTAGAGGACGGCGAACGCATCCAGTGAGCCCTGCTGGGCCGACTTGATCAATTCCTCTTCGTTGGGTAGGGTTCGGCGAGACACCATCGGCTTGAATATAGGGTCGTAGGAATGAGGCAAAAAGGGTCGTGTCCGATCTTACTATTGACAAACGTATTATATACTGTAAGATAGGAATTGATATCCATCAACAGACACTTTTCTTTGAGGAGGAACATATGAACAAAACGTGGCGTATCCTTGTCCTGGCTGTCATGGTCGTTTCGCTGTTACTGGCCGGTTGCAATGGTACGGAAGTCGTGACCGAGGAAACCACCCAGGAACCCCAGGACACGCCGACAGAGCCGCCCGCGCCGCCCGAGACCAGGGAACTGCCGACCGAGGTGGACAGCACCCTTCGCCTTGACCCGGCGATCGTGGACACGGAAGATTGGCTGGCCATCAGCAGCGTGATTTACGATGGCCTGACCCGTCTTGACGGTGATGGCAACCTGCAGCCTGCCCTGGCAACCGACTGGACGGTCTCGGATGACGGCCTGGATTATATCCTGGACCTGCGCCAGGGGAGCACATTCCACAGCGGCGCACCATTCAATGCCGATGCGGTCCTGGCCAACTTCAACCGCTGGTTCGACCCGCAGGACTCGCTCCACGGGGACGGGGCTTATACCGGCTGGGAGTCCAACTTCCTGGGGTTCAAGGGCGATGTGGACGATAACTCCATCCCGCTGTCGCCCTACGATGGCATCGAAAAAGTGGATGATTTCACCGTTCTTATCCACCTCAACCGGCCCGTTGAGAACCTGCTGGTCATCCTGGCCCAACCCTATTTCGGGATCGTCGACCCGACCCTCCTGGCCCTGCAATGGGAATCCTACGGCACCTCCCCCGAGAGCGTCAGTGGGACAGGGCCCTACTACGTCTCGGCCTGGACGGATGACGGCCTCGTCCTGACTCCCAACTCAGGCTACTGGGACGAAATCCCCGAGACAAACCTAACGATCGGCTGGAAGTAGACCATCCCAGGCACACCCCTCAGGGCGCAGAGGTTCTCTGCGCCCTGAGCGTTGCATTCAAGGGAGCATGCTCAGCGCGGTGCCCAGGCAGGTGCACTGTCCAGATCGGCCGGGCTACCCGGCAGGCGCTGCAATTCCCCGCCCACGGCACGGACGAGGAACAAACCATTGCCCGCATCGATGCTGGCCTGAAAGACCAGGTACAGGCCATCCGGCGACCACGAAGGCGTCCCGATGAATTCGCTGCTCGTCGCCAGGCTGACCCGGGTGCTGCCATCCAGTCGGACAACCCACAGGGTCCAGGTCCCGTTCTCCTCGGCGCAGTAGGCCAGCCGGCTCCCATCCGGTGACCACGCCAGGCAGCCCTCCGCCCCGCCCGTTTGCGTCAGACGGATCAAGCCGGACCCATCCCGATGGACCAGGAAAATATCCGGATTCCCGTCCGTCCAGGTCAGGAAGGCGGCCCGGCCACCATCAGGCGACCAGACCGGCTGGGCGTCCGGGGTGGATGTGTTGGTGAGACGCATCAGGCCGGAGCCGTCCGGCCGGACCAGGTAAACATCCGAGTTGCCATCCCGGTTGCTGATGAAGGCCAGCCAGCCTCCGTCCGGCGACCAGACCGGATAGCTGTTCGCCATGGCGCCGTCGGTCAACTGGAACAGGCCCGAGCCGTCGCGATTGGCAAGATAGATCTCCCAGTTCCCGCTGCGGTACGACTCGAAGGCAATCCGCTGCCCGTCGGGAGACCAGCTCGGGTTGGCGTCCCGGGCCGGATCCTCGGTCAGGCGGGTCAGGCCGCGGCCGTCGGCATTCATCAGGTAAATTTCCCAATTCCCATCCCGGTTCGTCATGAAGGCGATCTGCTGCCCGTCAGGCGACCAGACCGGATCCCGGTCTTCGGCCGGATCGTCGGTCAGTCGCAGCAGATCGCTCCCTTCGGCGTTCATGGTATAGATCTCCGGATTGCCATCCCGCACGGAGACGAAGGCGACCCGGCCCTGCGGGGCTGGATACGGCGTCGCCGTGGGGGTCGGGGACGGCCCCGCAGGCAGTTCGGTCGCCGGCTGGGTGACGTCGTCGGTCACCTCGCCGCCGGCCGCCCCGGCCAGGTCCAGATCACAGGCGGTCAACAGGAGCGCCAGGCTTAATAGAAGACCCATCAGGATTTGTTTTTTCATCTGCACAATCCTTATCTTACCAGTACTTTTCCGAATGGTCATTAACGGATCTGTAATTCGTTTCGATCCGTTGCTGGTATCTGGTTAGTAGGCCAGGGATCGAAAAATGGGTTGGACCTTACAAAAACATCGGTTTATAATCAGCCTGCAGGAATCACTCCGAACCTTTCTCACCGGGGCCGGATGAATTCTCTGGCAGCATCAAAGGAGCCGGGAATGTCCTTGCGCACGCGCACGTTGTTGATGATCACTTTCTTGCTTGTCGGTACGGTCCTGGTGATCAGCGCCCTCTTTGCCTGGAATTCCAGGCAAGCCATCCTGGCCCAGCAGGAGCAGGACGGCCTGCTGATCGCCCGTCTGCTGGCGCGCACCGCCAGCATCGTGGATGGGTTCCCGCAGGAAATGGAAGATGCCATCGGGGAACAGATGGTCGTCCAGGCGACGATCGCCGCCCACCTGGTGGCCATCGCCGAGCAAGCCGGCCTGACCCCCGAAGAGATCAACGCCCACCTGGTGGAGATCACCGAGACCACCGCCTTGAGCGAGTTCTGGATCACGGACTCGACCGGCGCCGCATACCTGCACAACCTTCCCGGAGTCGATTTCACCTTCAGCCCCGACCCGCAGGAGCAGCCCCAGGCGAGCATCTTCTGGCTCCTGCTGACCGGCGAGAGAAGTGTGATCATCCAGGATGCCCGCCAGCGCGAGATCGACGTCGAGATCTTCAAATACGTCGGCGTGAGCGGCATCGATGGACCGCGCATTGTCCAGGTCGGTTACAATGCCGCCATCCTGGAGGAACTGCGCCAGCGCGTTGGCCTGCAGCGGCTGGTCGAGGGGCTGATCTCGGCCGGCGACATCAACGCCATCCGCGTGGTGGACAACCAGACGTCGACCCTGGTGTTCAGCGGGTTGCCCGAGATCGATCCCGAAGCCTTAAGCGCAGTGGACCGGCGCCAGGTGGAGCAGGTCCTCTACGACGGGCAGGAAACGGCCTACCTGGACAATGACCTGTTGAAAGTTGTCGTACCGGTGCGGGCCGGCTCGAGAGGAACGATCATGGTCGGGGCGGTGATGGTCTACCTCCCGACAGATCGCCTGCGGACCGCCATGACGGACCAGCTGGTCAGCACGGCGGTGGTCGCCGCCTTCGTCCTGATCGGAGGCGTCCTGGCCTCGTCCTGGCTCTCCCGGCGGGTCAGCGACCCGGTGATGAAAGTTACCGCCGCGGCGACCGCCGTAGAAAACGGGAAGTACAAGACCAGCCTGCTGCACGCCATCACCGGACGCAGCGACGAACTCGGCCGTCTGGGCCGGGTCTTCGACAGGATGGCCCTGGAGGTCTCCGCCCGCGACCGGCGTCTGAAATTGCTGCGCCGGGTCATTCCGGTTGGCGTGGGGCTCTCGACCGAACAGGATTTCAACCGCCTGCTGGAGGCGATCGTGATCGAGTCGCAAGCCCTGACCAATGCCGACGGCGGGACGATCTATTTCCTCGAGAAGCAGCAGCTGAAATGGATGATCGTCCGCAATGAAAAGCTTGGCTTTGCCATGGGAGGCACGACCGGCAAGCCGGTCCAGTTTGCTCCCCTGCCGCTGAAAGACCCCGAAACCGGCGAGCCCAATCACGGCAACGTCGCCACCCACGCCGCCCTGGTCAACCAACCGGTCAACATCCAGGATGCCTATCAGGCCAAGGGTTTTGACTTCTCGGGAACGCGCGCCTTCGACGCCCGGACCGGTTACCGCTCCAAATCCTTCCTGACCATTCCCCTCGAAGGAGAAGAAAAACAGGTCATCGGGGTCCTGCAGCTGATCAACGCCCGGGACCCGGAAACGGATGAGGTGATCGCGTTTGCTTCCGACGAGGTCTTCGAAACCCTGATGTTGCTGGCCTCCACGGCCCTGGTGGCCTACCTGCGCCTGGACAAATTGCGCAAGGAGATCGAGAAATTGAACATCCAGATCGACGAAGCCAAGATGACCCGCCAGGTCTCCGAGATCACTGAAACCGAATACTTCCGCACGCTGAAGGGCAAGGTTCAACAGATGCGCTCCAAGCAAAAGAAGAAGGAGTAGAAACCATGCTGCCTGCCTCCCCACTCGAAACGATCGAACCCCGCTTACGCCCGTTCCTGCCAGCCGATCTGTATGTCTCTGCCTGGATGGACCCTTCACCGACAACCCTCGAACGGGTCTTCGAGCACCTGCGAACCCTGCAGCGCATCCTGTACGACTACACCGCGCGACGGGTTGCCGAGCAGGCGGTCCGCCCGGGAGAGCTGCAATATGAATGGCAGAAGGGCTCCTTGATGTTCACCGACCTGGCCGGATTCACCCGCCTGGTGGAGGCCAACACCGGACAGGGGGCCGCCGGCGCGGCCGCCCTGCTGGAGGTCCTGAACGCCTACTTCACCGAGACGATCGAGATCATCAGCAAGTCTGGCGGCGACCTGCTCGAATTCACCGGCGACGCCCTGCTGGTCCTGTTCCCCGAAGAAAAGCGCCGCAACGATACCTTGCAGGCCGTCCGAGCCGGGCTGCGGATGCAGCGCGCCATGAAGCGCTTTGCCGAGATCGAAACCCCCGAAGGGACCCTGAAACTTGAAATGCGGATCGGCATCCACACCGGGCGCTTCCTGAGCGCCAACATCGGCACCCCGCGCCGGATGGAGCACGTCCTGCTGGGGGGAGCGGTACAGCTGGCCAAGCTGGCCGAGAGTTCGGGCGCCAAGGGCCAGGTCTGCCTGTCGGAGGGGGCCTACCAGAGGGTCAGTGAGGACTTCCGCTTCCAGGACGGCCAGCCCGGTTACAAAATGGTGCTTGACGACCTCAGCGAGGACCAGCTGGGGGACTACGAGGTGACCACCCGCCGGCGGGTCGCCGGGTCGGTGCTCTTCGACCGCAGCGTGGCCGGATTGATCAGCGAGATCACCCGCACGATCCAATCGCTCGAATCGATGGCCTGTTTCCTACCCGCACCGGTCCTGAACCTGCTGGTCGAGAGCGCCGCGGACCGCCACATCCCGCCGGATTTTCCCTCCCCGGTGGTCGTCTTCGTCAATTTCATCGGCCTGCCCGAACTGGTCGACCGGGCCCTGCCCGGCGAGGAGCGCAAGGTGATCAACAGCTTCTCACGCGCCTTCGCTGCCATCAATGCCGCCGTGGAAAAGCGCGGCGGCGTGCTCAAGAAGATCACCTACCACCTGGCAGGCTCGGACATCTGCATTTATTTCGGCGTCCCGACCGCCCACACCAATGACCCGGTTCGGGCCGCCCAGGCCTCGCTGGCGATCCGCCAGGCCATCACCGCCCTCAAGCCCCCCACGGTGGGCAACATCACACCCGAGATCACCTGCCAGATCGGGATCGCCACCGGCGCGGCCTTCGTGGCCGAGATCGGCGAACTGCGCGGCCGGCGCGAGTTCAACGTGCTGGGAGATACCGTCAACACGGCCGCCCGGCTGATGAACCGGGCAGATGCCAACCAGATCCTGATCACCGGGCGGGTTTACGAGCAGATCCAGGATCATTTCGAATGTGAATCGCTGGGCAGCGTTTCGCTCAAGGGCAAGTCCGCACCCACGCCGATCTATGCCCTGCTCAAGCCACACGCCCCCTGAGAAGGGAGAAATAGAACCTCTACTCGCTGTCTTCCGCCCGCTCCCGGCGCAGCCGGGCGGCCTCGGACTTCAGCTGGGAGAAGAACCCGGTGTCGGTCACTTCATGGACCTGCTGACGACGGCGGGCCTCGTCGATCTCCAGCGAGAGCTTGCGGACTTCCTTTTTCAGTTCATCCTCACGAGCCTGGACTTCCTGGATCATCTGGAAGAACGCCGCCAGAAGCTGGTTGGCCTTGCTTTCATCATCCGTGACCTCCTCCCTCTCCGCGTTTTCACCCCGCAACTGGGTCATGGCGGCGGCATAATCACCCTCGGCGATGCGCTTGCTCCAGTCAATGGCCTTCTCGATGTAGGTGGTCGCAAAGCGCAGCCGGGCGGTGATGCTGCGGATCAGGTAGAGCGACAGTTCCGGTCGCTGCGTGATCGTGTCCATGAAAGCTGCGTGCTTCAATTCCAGGGCCCGGGTCGGTACGGTGGCAATGACCGTCGCCGAACGCGGGTCCTGGTCGAGCATCGACATCTCCCCGACCGTTTCCCCCGGCTTGCACTGGTTGAGGATCAGTTCCCCCCCCTGGGCATCTTCGCTGACGACCTTGACCGCACCGTCGACGATCAGGAAAAGCGAGTCGCCAATATCCCCTTTGTGGATGATGGCTTCGCCCGGTGCATACGTCCGATCGACGACCTTGCCTGCCAGGGTTTCCAGTTCGTGCTCGGGCAGATCGCGGAACAGGGAAATATTTCTCAATTTTCCGATCATAGGTTCATCCATAGACCAGCCTCTCCTGACATGAACCATCATACCTGAGAAATCCCCCTTCGGCAATCCCATGGAAAAAACTCCGATTTCGTTTGACCGAAGACCCTAACAACACTATAATTGCTCTATCAAACTCCATAGACGGAGAGGAAAAGAATGGCAAAAATCATTTCAGTCCACTCATTTCGCGGCGGCACAGGCAAGTCGAATACCACGGCCAATCTGGCCTGCTTGATGGCAATGGAAGGCAAGCGAGTAGGAATCGTGGATACGGATATCCAATCCCCCGGCATCCATGTTCTGTTTAACCTGGACGAATCGGAAATGGAGCACTCGCTGAATGACTATTTATGGGGGAAGTGCAGCATCAACGATTGCGCCTACGATGTAACCGGCCACGTCGGGGCGGAGGTCAAGGGTCAGATCTACCTGATCCCATCCAGCATGAAAGCCAGCGAGATCGCCCGCATCATGCGCGAAGGGTACGACGTTGGCCTGCTCAACGACGGCTTCCAGAGCCTGGTCGAAGGACTGAAACTGGATGCCCTGATCATCGATACCCACCCCGGCCTGAACGAAGAGACCCTGCTCTCGATCGCGGTCTCGGACATCCTGGTCATCATCATGCGTCCGGATCAGCAGGACTACCAGGGCACATCGGTCACCGTCGAGGTCGCCCGCAAACTGGATGTCCCCAAGATGTTCCTGGTCGTCAACAAGACTCCCCAGGTGCTTGATCCCGAGGATGTCCGCCAGCGCGTCGAACAGACCTATAACTGCCAGGTGGCTGCCGTGCTGCCACACTCGGATGAAATGATGATCCTGGCCAGTTCCGGCATCTTCAGCCTCCAATACCCGGACCATCCGGTTTCCCGCGGCCTGAAGGATGTTGTCGCGCTGCTGAGCAGTTGACCGAAACCCGCGCCTGCCGGCCGGCGATCCTTTCCAGCGGTGAATCCACCGGCCTGCCAGGCCGGCCTACTCCGCGCCCACACAAAGCAGGTCCTCCAGCGCAACCAGCAACCGGTCCACATCCCGGGCCGTGTTATACCCCTGCAGCGAGACCCGGACGAGCTTGTTCCCGTTCCACTCCACCAGCGGGACCTCGATGCGGTACTGGTCGTAGAGACGGGTCTTGAGAGCTGCCACGGCGGCTCCGGGCGGGAGCGGGGCGACGGCCATCTGGGCGAAGACATTCTCCCCGCCATACAGGGATGGCTGGCCGGTCAGGGCACAGATCTGCCGAACCGCCTCCGCCGCCAAACTGTGGCAGGCCGCCCGAACCCGGGACCAGTCGTGCCGCTCCTGGAAGCGCAGCGCGGCCGGAACGGACAGGAAAGCCGAGATGTCGCGCGTCCCGATCCATTCGTGGTGATCGACGAAGCGCGAGGGCCCCGGGACCTCGGCCTGGTAGCCCCACGAGACGACCAGCGGCTTGAGCAACTCCTGGGCCTCCGGCCGGGCGTACAGGAAGCCGGCCCCCTTGGGAGCGCACAGCCACTTGTGCAAATTGCCGCCGTAGAAATCAGCCCCCAATTCATCCAGCTGCAGTGGGATCTGACCCGGGGCATGGGCCCCGTCGATGACCGTCAGGAGGCCCTCCCGCCGCGCCCGGGCGCAGACCTGCGCCACCGGGAAGATCTGCGCCGTAGGGCTGGTGATGTGGCTCAGGAAGATGACCCGGGTGCGCGGCGTCACTCCCCGCCAGAGAATCGCTACGAAATCCTCGGCCGTCCCCAGCGGCAGCGGAATGCACTGGTGGATGTACCGGAAACCATGCTCCTGCGCCAAAAACCGCCAGGTGCGGTCGAGGGCCCCGTACTCATGATCGCTGCTCAGGACTTCATCACCAGGCCCCAGGTCCAGGGAGCGGGCAACGACGTTGAGAGCCACGGTCACATTGGTCATCCAGACCAGGGTTTCTGCAGCGGTGCCCAGAGCCCCTCCCAGCGCAGCCCGGGCCGTCCGCATCAGGTCGTTGTGACGCCGGCCGAGGAACTCCACCGGCTGGCGCTCCAGCTGGCGCTGCCAGCGCTGGTAGGCCTGGAAAACCGGGCGCGGCGTTGCCCCGAAGGAGCCATGGTTGAGATAGGTGATTGAAGGATCGAGCAGGAAATAGCGGCGCAGGCCATACATGATCTACGCAAAGTGCCTTTTCAGGAACTGGACCTGCTCGGCAACCTGGAAGGTCTGGCCGCCTTCGTGCTGGTTGTAGGCCCAGGTCCTGATCTGCTTCGGCCCGGCATAGTGGTTATACGCAGCAAAGACGGTCGAGGGTGGGCAGATGTCATCCATCAGGCCGGCCGAGAAGAGCGCCGAGGCCCGGGCCCGGGTGGCGAAATTGACCCCGTCGAAGTAGGCCAGGGTGCGGAAGACCGTCTCAATCTTGTCACGGTGGTTCTTGCAGAAGAGCGAGATCTCCCGGTAGGGATGGGTGTCAACGATCTCGGTCGCCCGGCGGTAGTGGCACAGGAAGGGCACGTCGGGCATCGCGACCGCCAGATCGGGGACCAGCCCGGCGGCAGCCAGGCTGATCCCGCCGCCCTGGCTGCCGCCCGCCACGGCCACCCGCCCGGGATCCACGGCCGGATGGGAACGGGCGGCTTCGATCGCCCGGACAGCATCCGTGAAAACCCGCCGGTAATAGTAGGTCTGCGGATCGAGGATGCCGCGCGTCATGAAACCGGGATACTGCGGGCTGCTGCCCTGCGGCTCGAAATCGGGCGTAGCGCCGATCCGCCAGGACGAGCCCTGGCCACGCATGTCCATCACGAAGTGGGCGTACCCGGCGTTGCTCCACAGGAGCCAGTCGTAGGGCAGGCCACGCCCGCCACCGTAGCCGATATATTCGACCACGCAGGCCAGGGTGCCGGACCGGCCGTGCGGCAGGGCCAGCCAGCCCTTGACCGGCTGGCCGCCGTAGCCATTGAAAGTGACATCGAGGAAATCGACCAGCGCAAGGCCGGTCTCGACCGGTTCGAAGCGGGCTTCCAGCGGATGGCTGCAGGCCTGGTCGAGGGTCTGGCTCCAGAAGCGGTCGAAATCGGCAGGCTCGTTCCGTTCCGGAAGATATTGCTGCAATTGCTCAAGCGGCAGATCAAAATACATGGATCACTCCTGGGTTCATGGAATTTGCAGGTGGGAGCGTGAAATTCGAGCAGACTTGATTATAATCGGCCCGTGCTCCCGATCAAGCGCTTCTTTCTCCACCCGGCCATGCCCGGTGCATATCGCGCCAACTTCATCCACCTGTACCTGGACATCGCCTGGTTCGGCATCCTGAGCGGCAGCGCGGTCAACTTTCTGAGTGTCTACCTGGCACGCCTGGGGGCCAGTGGACTCCAGATCGGCCTGCTGGGCGCCATGGGGGCCCTGGTCAGCCTGGGGCTGGCCATCCCGGCCGGGCGCTGGCTCGAACGCCGCCCGGTCGACAAGGCCGTCTTCCAGACCTCGATCTACTACCGGCTGTTCTACCTGCTGTGGATCCCCCTGCCCTGGCTGTTCGGAGAGCAGGGCCAGATCTGGGCTCTGATCGCGATCGCCTTGCTGATGGGCATCCCGCTGACGGTCATCGGGGTCGGGTTCAACGCCCTGTTCGCCGCGGCGGTCCCGGCCGAGTGGCGCGCCGCGGTGGTCGGGGTACGCAACGTGGTCCTTTCGATGACCTTCATGCTCTCGTCGCTCGGCTCTGGCTACCTGCTCGATCACGTCCCTTTCCCGGCCGGCTACCAGATCGTCTTCGCGATCGGCGCCTTCGGAGCGCTGATGAGCAGCCTGCACCTGTATTTCATCAGGGTCCGGCCGTCTGCGCCCCTTCCACGGCCTGCGCCGGATTCGGGAGGGGCCGGCCTCCCCCCGGCCGCCGCGCCGCGCCGCCTGGGCGCAAGCCTGCGGCTGGATATCTGGAAAACGCCCTTCGCGGCCGTCCTGCTGGTGATGCTTGGCTTCCACCTGGCCCAGTTCCTGGCCATCCCGCTCTTCCCGCTCTACTTCGTCAACCAGATGGGTCTCAACGACGCCCAGATCGGGGTCGGCACGGCGCTCTTCTACCTGAGCCACCTGGTCGCCTCGACCCAGCTGGCCCGCATCGCCCGCCGCCTGGGAAATCAGAAAGTGACCGCCGTCGGCGTGGTCGGCTTGAGCATCTACCCGATCCTGCTGGCCTTCTCGCAAACCGCGTACGCCTATTTCGCCCTTCAGTTCATCGCCGGGGCGGCCTGGGGCCTGACCGGCGGCGCCTATGCCAATTACCTGCTCGAACGCATCCCGGAAGGCGACCGCCCGGCCCACCTGGCCTGGTACACCCTGGTGGCCAACGCCTGCATCCTGGTCGGTTCGCTGGCCGGGCCGGCGATCGCCGGGATCCTCGGCCTGGGCGTGGCCCTGATCGTCTTCGGCATGCTGCGCCTGCTGGCCGGACTGGCGATCTGGAGATGGGGGTGACATCCTGCCCGCGGATCGCTCCGGGGAACGGAATTCTGGTGTTTTTTCGTCTGCCGGTCGAAGCAGGCCTGCCTTTCGGATCGAATTGCCTGTGGAGCAGATCACCCTGTGGTATTATGAGGATGAGAGCAAGATGCCTGAACATGTGAAAGTCGTCTCCACCAACAAGAAGGCCCGCTTCGAGTTTTTTCTGCTCGAGCAATTTGAGGCCGGCATGGCCCTGCAGGGCAGCGAGATCAAGTCGATCCGCGCCGGACAGGCCAGCCTGGCCGAGGCCTACGTGCGCGTGGAGAACGGGCAGGCCTGGCTGGTGGATGCCCATATCGCCCCCTACATCCAGGCCAACCGCTTCAACCACGATCCGCGCCGGCCTCGCCGCCTGCTGCTCCACAAGAGGGAAATCGCCGAGCTCTTCGACGCCGTCCGGCAGAAGGGCATGACGATCGTGCCGACGCGCATCTACCTCAAGGACGGGCGCGCCAAGCTGGAGATCGCCATCGCCAAGGGCAAGAAATTGTACGACAAACGCCACGAGATCGCCCGGCGGGACGCCGAGCGCGAGATCGAACGCGAATTCCACAAACGGGATTGAGAAGACCCCGTTGGGGCGGGGTCTTGTTCCTCATCCTACCGGGCCTTCCACATCCAGGTCGGTCCGGTAGGTGTGCAGGAAAATATCGGCCATGTGGGGATCGAAATAGACTCCCCGGCTGCGATGGATCTCTTCCATTGCAGCTGCAGGAGTCATCGATTTGTGGTAGGGACGATTGCTGGTCATGGCATCAAAGGCGTCCACAATGGCCAGCAGGCGGCCTTCCGGGGGGATCTGCTCGCCCTTCAGGCTGGACGGGTATCCACCGCCGTCCCACCATTCGTGGTGATACAGGACATAGGGAATCGCGGCCCGCAGGTGGTCAACGCCTTCCAGCATCCTGGCGCCCGCCTCGGGATGCTGGCGCATCAACTTCCATTCCTCGGCGCTCAGGGGACCCGTCTTCTTGAGCACCTGGCGCGGCACGATGATCTTGCCGATGTCGTGCAGGATGGAGCCGAATTCCAGGACGGCGATCTCTTCCTGCTTCCAATCAAGGGCAAAAGCCAGGTTGAGGGCCAGTTTGCGCACCCGCTCGACGTGCCCGGCCGTGTAGGGATCGCGGGTTTCGATGACATTGGCCAGCATGATCACGGTCTGCAGGTGGGCGCTGCGGGTATCAAAACGTTCCACGACCCGCCGCCGGTCGAGGCGCGCCTGGACCGCACTGACCAGTTCAGGGGCATCGAAGGGTTTGAACAGGTAATCATCCACCCCCAGTCCGCGCGCCCGGGTGACATCGGTTCGCTCCGTGCGGGCGCTCAGAAAGAGGAAGGGGACGGTGACCCCGTCCGGGATGGCCCGGACCGCCTCGAGCAGTTCGAAGCCGTCCATCTCCGGCATCATGATATCCGAGACGATCAGGTCCGGCTTAAAGGCGACGAACAGGTCGAGAGCCTGTTTTCCGTTGGCAGCCGGGACGACCTCGAAGCCCTCTTCTCCGAGGATGTTGCGCATCACGTCGAGCAGAAAAGTGTCATCTTCGACCAGCAGGATCTTCGCCATGGTCACACCTCTCAGGGGCCCCAGCGGGGTTGCCAATCACAGTACCCATTATACGTCAATCTCACCACCAGCGCATCCAGCAGGCGCATCACGTAGATCTCGCAGCCCAACGGGTCGCCAGGATTGTCGCGGTAGGACATGAACGTCATCCAGGCACCGTCCGGGGAAAAGCTGGGGGCCACGTTGTCACCGCCGGTAGTGACCTCCCGCGGATCCGAGCCGTCGACGTTCATAAAGAAGATCTCGCGGCTGCCGGGCTGCCCGGCGTACGTCGCCAGGATGCCCGCGGGAGACCAGTCGTTGCGGCCGCGCGCCCCGCGCAAGTTGCTGACCTGCGTGACCCCGCGCCCCTCCAGGTCGGTAATGAACAGCTGGATCGCCCCGTACTGGTCGATGGAAGCGAACAGGATGGAGGCCCCGTCCGGCGACCAGACCGGATCCCAGCCCGGCGCATAGACCTGGCGCGGGTTGCCCCCATCGCGATCCATCACCCAGATGCTCTCCCCGCCGTTGGCGTCGCCCCGTCCGAAGACGATCTGCGTGCCGTCGGGAGAGATCTCGGGCGCCTTCAGGACGCCCCATCCGTCGCTCAACTGGGTGATCGTGCCGTTCAATGTGACCTCGTAAATTTCGTAGACATTGTCGACCCGGTAAGCCGAGTAGACCACCGAGTTCCCGTCCGGCGCCAGAGAGGGGTACCAGTGCCTGACATTGTCGAAAGTCAGCTGGCGCAGGTTCGAACCATCGGCGTTCATCAGGCAGATCTGGTCGCCGGCCAGCTGGCAGGTGAAGACGATCTTGCCCGGGATGTCCACCGCGGTGGGGATGGCGGTCGACGTCAGCGTGGCGGTCCATTCGGGAAAGATGGTCGCGGCCGGCTCGGAGGGGACCGGGACGGGCGTCCCGCCGGTCGGGAACAGGGCCAGGGTCCCGGTCGGCGCAGGCGGAGGCGCTGTCATCCGGCCATACAGGGAGATCACCCCGCTGACGAACAGGGTCAGAAAGAACACCGCCAGCGCAGCCACGCTCAACCAGAACCAGTATTTTCGCGTCATTCCAGTCCTCCTTCCTGAAGCCGGGCGGCAGCCACCAGCGCCTGGCCGAGGGCCAGCCCGCCGTCATTGGCAGGCACCTGGCGGTGCATATGGACCGTGAAACCGTCGGACCGCAGCCCATCCACGCTGCGCCGCAGCAGGAGCATGTTCTGCCAGACGCCGCCGCTCAGGGCGACGGCCTGCACCCCGCAGGACAGGCGCAGCGCCGCGCAGACCTGGCGGGCCATGACGGCCAGCCCGTTGTGGAAACGAGCCGAAACGACCGGGATCGATTCCCCGGCCCGGACGTCGGCCAGCAGCGCTGCGATGACCGGCCGGGGGTCGATCAGCCCGTCCCGGATCTCGAAGAGGTAGGCGCCGCTCTCGTGCGGGTCGGCGGCGGCTTCGAACTCGATCGCCGCCTGGGCCTCGTAGTTGACCTGCTGGCGCACCCCGGCCAGGGCCGCAGCGGCATCGAACAGGCGGCCCAGGCTCGAGGTCCGGGGCGCATTCAGGCCGCGCTCGAGCTGGATCCGCAGGCGCAAGCGGTCTTCGGTACATACATCGGCGCAGGGCGGCAGCCAGTCCTCCCACTCCAGGCCCAAGGACCAGAGCAGGGCCAACGCTGTGCGGGAAGGACGCATGATGGCCGCATCGCCGCCGGGGAGCGGGAAATAGGCAAGCTGGAAGGGGCGGGTGAAATCGCGGTAGTCGGCCAGCAGGACCTCCCCGCCCCAGATGGCCCCGTCGGAACCGTAGCCGGTGCCGTCGAAGGACAGCCCGATGACCGGCTGTGAGCCGTCCAGGCCGTTGTCAGCCATGCAGGCCGCGATGTGGGCGTGGTGATGCTGAACCGCCACGACAGACAGCCCTTCGGCCTCAGCCCGTTTGTGCCCGTAGCGGGTGGCCAGGTAGTCGGGGTGCAGGTCGACGGCGACCGCCGTGGGATGGATGCGGAACAGGGCCTCGAAGTGACGCACGCCGTCTTCGAAGGAGAGCAGGGTCTCGTAGTTCTGCATGTCGCCGATGTGCTGGCTGACAAAGGCGTACCGCTGGCGGGTCAGGCAGAAGGTGTTCTTCAACTCCGGTCCGCAGGCCAGGATCGGCGGCACCTCGAAAGGCAGCTGGATCGGATCAGGGGCATACCCACGCGAACGACGCAGGAAATAGGTTCGCGCACCGCTCGCAAAGCGGCCGGTCGGTTGACCCGGCGGCTCGGCGACCCTGACCACCGAATCATCACAGCGCGTGCGGATCGCGCGATTGTGCAGCAGGAAGGCATCGGCCAGGGAGGCCAGGCGTTGGCAGGCCTCGGCGTTGTCCGTGGCGATCGGCTCCTCCGACAGGTTGCCGCTGGTCATCACCAGGACCGGAGGCGGGCTGCCGCCAAGCAGCAGGGCATGCAGCGGTGTGTAGGGCAGCATCACGCCCAGGCTGTCCTGGCGCGGGGCAACCTGCGCGGCGATCGAAGAATCGGGCCGGCGCTGCAGCAGAACGATCGGGCGGGAGCGCGAGCAGAGCAGTTCGCGCTCGGCTGCGTTGAGCCAGCAGTGTTCCTCGACCGCCTTCAGGTCGGCCATCATCAGGGCAAAGGGCTTATCGACGCGCAGCTTGCGACGGCGCAGTTCGGTCACCGCGGCAGGCTGGGCGGCATCGCAGGCCAGGTGGAAGCCGCCCAGTCCCTTGACCGCCAGGATGTGCCCCTCGGCCAGCAGGCGCTGGGCGGCCCGAATGGCCTCGTCTCCCCTCAGCGGCGGCCTGCTGACCGCTGATCGCAGCCCGCTTTCCTCCAGCCAGACCTGCGGCCCGCAGACCGGGCAGGCCACCGGCTGGGCGTGGAAGCGCCGGTCCAGTGGATCCTGGTATTCCCGGGCACAATCGGGGCACAGGGCGAAGGGTGCCATGCTGGTATTGGGCCGGTCGTAGGGGACATCGGTGATGATGGTGAAGCGCGGCCCACAATTGGTGCAGTTGATAAATGGGTAGCGAAACCGCCGGTCGGAGGGGTCGGCCAGTTCGGCCAGGCAGTCGGGACAGGTCGCCACGTCGGGCGAGACCGGCTGGAAGGCCCCGGCCACGGCCTCCGAATGAAGGATGGAAAAACCGACAAACCCGCCCGGCGCGCTCCGGGTATCCTCGAACGTATCGATCCGGGCCAGCGGGGGAAGTTCATCCTGCAGGGCGCGCAGGAAGGTCTCCACATCAGGCCGGGTGCCGTCCACCGCGATGTCCACCCCGGCGGAGGTGTTGCGCACCCAGCCGGCCAGGCCGTACCGCACCGCCAGGCCGTAGACGAACGGCCGGAAGCCGACGCCCTGAACGATGCCGGTGATGTGGACCTGTGCGCCGAGTCTGTCTGCCATTGGGTTCATTATACCGTGAGCGCCCTGCCGGGACGCCGGCGCCGCCCACGGCGTCCGGACACTGGCCGGGAAGGGCGGGGATCAGCCATGGAATTGTTGCATCCAGGGGTTTTCCAGAGTACTGCGGGAATCTCCGGACCGAGATCGTTGCCAGCACCTGCTTGGCGGCAACTTCCGTTCCGCTATCTCTGCAAGAAGCAGTCAAGGCCTGCAGCGGGCCAGGGTCCGGGCCTGCGGATCAATCCCCGTCATCCAGCTGCGCGCGGCGGGCCGTCTCCAGGATCAGGCGCTTGTGTTCGGGCTGCAAGGGCGAGTACTGCGAATTCTGCTTCCCGGTATCCCGATTCTCGACGATCAGCACCGAGGCATCCCGGCTCATGACGATCGTGTGCCAGACATTCTTCTTGATATTGTAGATCACGCCGGGGTCCATCCCCTGCGAGTGAAGCACCTCCACCTGCGGCTCCCCCTCCCCCAGGAAAAGGACGGCCTGCCCGCGCAGGAGCACAAAGACCTCGTCCGTCTCGACATGGCGTTCGCAGGTCTCGACCCGTTGCGGGTGGATGCCATCCAGGTAGTTCAGGATCGCCACCCGCCATTCCCCATAATCCACCAGCGGTTGGTACCCTTCACCCGAGTAGGTTCGAATTTCCAGCAGTTGTTCGTCCATGGGTCTCCAGGCGGGCTGCGCTCAACCCAACCAGACCTCGACCAGGTGCTCGGTACCGCGCAGCCCGACCGGGATGAGATTGTCATGGATCTTGCCGCCATCGAGGATCACCTGCGTGACCCCCTTGTTGACCCGTTTCGGGTTATGGACCTCGATCCGGAAGGTGTGACCGCGGAAGCGGCGCGTCACCGTGAACCTGTCCCAGGACTCCGGGATACACGGGTCGATCCGCAGGCCATCATAGTCCGGGCGGACCCCCAGGATCCACTGGGTGGCGGCCTGGTAGCACCAGGAGGCCGTCCCCGTCAGCCAGGAGTTGCGCGCCAGCCCGAACTGGGGATGTTCGTCGCCCAGGATGTTCTGCGGGTACACGTAAGGTTCGCACTCGTAGGTTTCGATCATGTCGTTTCTCGCCGCCGGGTTGATCTGGTGATAATACCGATAGGCCTGATCACCGCGGCCCAGGATCGCCTCGGCGATCATCGCCCACGGGTTGGTATGCAAGAAGATCCCGCCGTTTTCCTTGGCTCCCGGCGGATAGGTGGAAATGCCGCCGATCTTTCCGTCGAAGCCGTCGAAACCCGGTGTGCTGAGCTTGATCCCGAAGCGCGTATTGAGGTTTTTCTCGACCGAATCCATCGCCTTTTCCCCGCGCGCCTTGGAGGCGATACCCGAGATAACCGGCCAGGTCTGGGCGTTGACGTAGATCATCCCATGCGGATTCCGCCGCGACCCGAGCGGCTTGCCATCGGCGTTGAAATAGCGGACGTACCAGTCGCCGTCCCAGGCCTGCTGCTCGACCTTGACACGCATCTCGTTGTAGGCCAGCAGATGGTCCGAGATATTCTCGGTATCGCCGAGATGCTGCAACAGGGCGATCATCTCCATAAGCGCCTTGCCGTACAAATTGGCGGTGAAGAGCGACTCCGCCCCCACCGGCAGGTTGACCGTATCATTCCAGTCGGCGAAACCCAGCAGCGGCAATCCATGCGTGCCAACGTCCTTGCGGGTAAACTCCAGGGCCCGCTTGAGATGTTCCATTACCGGGGCGCTCTCGATCGGCTTGCCCTTCTTGTCCCGGTCGTAAAAAGGAACCGGCTCGGACAGGAAGGCCAGGTCGGCGGTCTCCTTGAGGTAGGCGGTGAGCGCCAGGATCAACCAGAGGTGATCGTCGCTGTAGTAATGCGGGCGGTCCTCCCGTTCGAGGGAATCGCCCTCGCTGGCCTCCAGGCTCATCGGATTGAACTGGTGATACGCCGACCCATCGCGACGCTGCATCGAAAACAGCTGACGCAGGAAGGTCTTGGACTCCTCGGGCGCTGCCGCAACGATCGCCATCACGTCCTGGGAGCCATCGCGGATGCCGATCCCGCGCGACCCCAGGCCAAGCTGATAATACGAGAGGTAGCGCGACCAGGTCTTGTTGATGTAACACTGGTATGGATTGTGCACGTTGAGCATGGTGTTCATCTGCTCGTCGACCGTCTCGACCTGCAGCACGGCCAGGTAACGATCCCAGAAGGAAGCCAGCTCAACCAGGGCGGCGTCCACCGCCTCGGTGCGGCGGTAGCGCTCGATCCCGTTGCGGGCCGCCTCCAGGTTGGGTTCCTGCCCGAGCTGGGTGATCAGGCGCACACTCTTGCCCGGCCGGATCTTGCCCAGGTGGTGCAGCAGGGCCGCGATGTTGTCACCCCGCAGGGCCTCCGAGTTCCCCAGCTCGGCCTGCCGCAGGCTGAGCGGATTGGCCCAGGTCCCGTACTCGTGATTGCCGAGAAACCGGGCCCGCACGGTCTCAAAGGACGAGGCCGGATGGTTGGAGGTGAAATAATTGACCCGCAGATCCCGGTACATGAACGGGTACTGGATCAGGACCCGCAATCCGCCGGACTCGGCCACCGCCTTGCTCTGCATCGTCTGCGGGATCCAATCGGCGTTGGTGAACTGCTGCAGGGCATGCGGATGGGTGTATTCGACCACCGGGATGGCGTCCACGTCCAGCGTACGGTTGGAAATGTTGGTGATGCGGATGTCGCGCACCTCGCGATTCTCGCCCAGCGGCACGAAGATGGTCACATCGGTCCGCAGTCCGTAGAATTCGGAGACGATGCGCGTGTACCCCAATCCTACATGGCACTCATATTTGTCGAAGGAATCCAGCGTGGGAACGTAGAACGGCGAGAAGACGATCCGGTCGCGGCCCTGGTTGATGCGCAGGTAAAGGGTCTCCCCCTTGCAATCAGAAGCCGGCATCTGTTGCAGGTACTTGGTGATGCGGTTGAAGGTCGGATCGTTCTTGCAGATCAGCGCCCCACCGGTGTGATCCACGAAGCCACCAAAGTTCAGCGAACCAATGTAGTTGATCCACTTGACCGGTGTGCGCGGGTCGGTAATGACATATTCCCTGCTGGCGGGTTCAAAGTGACCGTACTGCATCCTTCACCTCATCTGCAACTGGAATCGTGCTAGGTATTATCCCATAGAATATTCCCCTGTCCATAGGCTTTTTGACATGTTTTTTCGAATGCCGGTTTGCGCGCCGGGATCTGCGCAGCATGGCCTGGATCCGGGACAGGCACGCAAAAATGACCCGTCCGGATTGCCGGTGTCCAGGAAGCCAGGATCATGGTATGGCCGGGCACTCCAACCACTCGATCGGTTCGCTGGCGGCCTCTCCCAGACCGTATCCGAAGGGGAAGAGCGGCCCATCGCAGCCGCGCAATTCCCCGACGGTGTTGATATTGAGCGGAAGTTGGGCACTGCTGCGCGGCCAGGTATAGGGCAGCCGGCCGGTAAAGGGCACCTCCCCGAAGAGCACATCCGCCACGGCCGCGCCCTCTGAACCGGGCAGCCAGGCAGCCACCCAGGCATCGGCCAGGGGATATTGGTCCGTGATGATCACCGGCCGTCCCGACAGGATGACGACGATCAGGATTTCGACCTGCGGGCGCAGGTTGACGATCGCGTTGATCTCGGTCTGAGACAGCTGCAGGCCGGGTGAATCCCCCACTCCCTCCGCATAAGGATTTTCGGATACGACCACGATCCCGACCGGGGCGATCACCCCTTCCAGGGTATCGAAACGCCCGAAGCGGTTGTAATGCACCTCGCTCTCTGGTCCGGCCAGGGCCTCGATCCCGTCCAGGATCGTCGAGCCCTCCACGCGGCTGCTGCTGACGCCCTGCCACTCCAGGGTCCAGCCGCCGGACTGCAGGCCGGTGTTGTCGGCCCCCTCTCCGGCCACCAGGATGAGACCGGCGTTGCGGTCGACCGGCAGGGCCTGATTCTCGTTCTTGAGCAGGACCAGCGATTCATGCACCGCCTGGCGGGCCAGCGCAAGGTGTTCCGGGGAACGGACGGTGGCGAGATAGGCCGGGTCAGAGTAGGGGTGGTCGAACAACCCAAGCAGGAACTTCGCCCACAGGATGCGGCTGACGGCATCGTCGATGCGCGCCATCGAGACATCGCCGTTCTCGACCGCCGCGGTCAGGCTGAAGAGGAACAACTGGAAGCCCTGCGGGACCATGACCATATCCACGCCGGCATTGATGGACGTGACCACATCGGAATAATAATCCCCGGGGATCTGGTCGATCCCGGCCCAGTCGCTGACCACGAAGCCTTCAAAGCCAAGTTCACCCTTCAGCACATCCGTGATCAGGTACTGGTTGGCATGCATGCGGGTCCCGTTCCAGCTGCTGAAGGAGACCATCACCGACAGGGCGCCTGCCTCGACAGCCGCCTGGTAGGGCGGCAGGTACAGGGCCCGCAGGGTGGCTTCGTCGACCTGCATGTCGGCCTGATCGATCAGGTAGCCGCTCGGGCTGTCAGAGCCGAAAAGCGTGCCGCCGTCGCCGATGTAGTGCTTGGCCGTGGCGGCCACCAGGCAGGTCTGGCCCGGCGCCGGCACGTAACCGGAGGGCAGGGTTTGCAACCCTTCGAGATAAGCGACCGAGAGTTCGGTCACCAGACCGGTGTCCTCGCTGTAGCCCTCGTAGGTGCGGCCCCAGCGCACATCCTGCACCACCGCCACCACCGGGCCGAAGTTCCAGGGGATGCCGGTGGCGAGCATCTCCTCGGCCGTGGCCTGACCGATCTGGCGCACCAGGTCCGGATTGCGCGTGGCTCCCAGCCCGATATTGTGAGGGAAGATCGTCGCGCCGGCCAGGTTGCCATGCCCATGAACCGCGTCGACGCCATACAGGATCGGGATCCCCAGACGGGTGCTCAGGGCCTGCTCCTGGAAACCGTCGACCATCGCCGCCCAGCCTTCGGGCGTGTTCGAGGATGGAGACCCCCCGCCTCCGCTCAGGACCGAACCAATGAAGTAGTCGGCCACCGCACCCACCGGGAGGCTGTTCTTCTCCACCTGGGTCATCTGGCCGATCTTCTCTTCCAGGGTCATGCGGGCCAGCAGGTCGGCCACGCGCGCCGCGACCGGCTGGGCGGGATCGCGGTAGAGGGGGGTCTCGGTCGGCGCCTCGCTGACGGCCGAACCACAGGCGGTCAGGATGACCGCAGCCAACAGCACAACAGAAATCAGACGTTTCATGGGGACAACTCCACAGGAAATGATTTAACCGATCCGTGCCTTGACCTGGACCTCCCGGACCCCTTCGGGCGGGAGCGGGACCACGTTCCCTTCCACAGGCTGGCCGTCGACCTCCAGCCGGAGGCCGGTCCCGGGTCCGGATCGCTCGACCGTGATCTGGTAGGCGGCCCCCCGGAAGACCCGCCGGACCTCGAATCCCTCCCAGGCCGAGGGCAGTGCCGTCCGGATCGCCAGGCCGTCATGGGTCGGGCAGATGCCCAGAATGCCCTGGGTGATGGCGACATAGTTCCAGGCCGCCGTGCCGGACAGCCAGGAATTCTTGGCCTCCCCGTGGGTGGCGGCGTCGCGCCCGGCGATCGTCTGGGCGTAGACGTACGGTTCGCTGCGGTGGATTTCGCTGATGGCCTCCCGCTGCGACGGGTTGATGCGCAGGTAGTAGTCGAGCGCCTGGTCGGCGTGCCCGACGAGCGCCTCGGCGATCATCACCCACGGATTGGTGTGGCAGAAGATGCTGGCGTTCTCCTTGTACCCCGGCGGGTAGGAGGAGATCTCGCCCAGGTGCAGGTAGTAGCGGCTGTAGGCCGGCTGCAGGACGACAATGCCGTGCTCGGTGGCCAGATGCGCGAGGGTCGCGGCCAGGGCCTTCTCCGCCTGGCCGTCCTCCAGCCCGATCCCGGCCAGCACGCACATTCCCTGCGGCTCAATGAAGATCTGGCCTTCCTCGCACTCGCGCGAGCCGACCGGGTTGCCGGCATCGTCGTAGGCGCGCCGGAACCAGTTTCCATCCCAGCCGTGCTCGAGCACGGTGGCGCTCATCGTCCCGGCTGCACTGCGGTAGCGGGCGGCTTCCTTCGGCCATTCGAGTTTCTCGACCAGGTCGGCCATTTCCTTGGCGGCCAGGACGAACAGGCCGGCGATGAAGACCGATTCGGCCACCCGGCCCTCCTTGTTGGTCGTGGTCTGGAAGGACTGCCCGGGGGTATCCGAGAAGCAGTTCAGGTTGAGGCAGTCGTTCCAGTCCGCGCGGCCGATCAACGGCAGGCCGTGCGGCCCCAGGCGGTCCAGGGTGTACTGCAGCGCCCGCTGCAGGTGCTCGACCAGTGGCTGCTCGGTTCCGGCCTGGTTCTCGTAGGGCACGTGCTCGTCCAGGATCGTCCAGTCGCCGGTCTCCTTAACATAGGCCGTCGTGGCCAGCACCAGCCAGAGCGGGTCGTCGTTGAAGCCTGAACCGACGTCGTTGTTGCCGCGCTTGGTCAGCGGCTGGTACTGGTGGAAGGCCCCGCCGTTGGCCAGCTGGGTGGCGGCCAGGTCGAGCAGGCGCTCGCGCCCCCGCTCCGGGATCATGTGGACGAAACCGAGCAGGTCCTGGGTCGAGTCGCGGAAGCCCATGCCGCGCCCGATCCCCGATTCGAAGTACGAGGCCGAACGCGACAGGTTGAAGGTGATCATGTTCTGGTAGGCATTCCAGATGTTGACCATCCGGTCAACGTGCACCTCGGGGGTGCGGACCTGGAAGCGCCCCAGCAGCTCGTTCCAGGAGCTCCGCAGGGCCTGGAAGGCCTGCTCGACCTCATCCGGCTGGGTGTACTTCCTGATCAGCGGCAGGACGGTCTGCTTGTTGATCGTCTGCGAGCCAGGAGGATCGAACTTGCGATCGGGGGGGTTCTCGTGGTAGCCGAGCAGGATGACGATCTTCTTCTGTGCGCCAGGGGCCAGGTCGATCCGCAGGTGATGGGCACCGATCGGCTGCCAGCCGTGGGCCACCGAATCGGAGGCCCGGCCCGCCTGGACCGCCTGGGGCGCATCCCAACCCCGGTAGGGTCCCAGGAAGGCCTCCCGCTGGGTATCGAATCCGGCCGGCTGTTCGGAGCAGGCGAAAAAGGCGAAGTGATCGCGCCGCTCGCGATATTCGGTCTTGTGGTAGATGACCCCGTCGACGACCTCCACCTGGCCGGTGTTGAAGTTGCGCTGGTAGTTGGTGGAGTCGTCCCAGGCATCCCACAGGCAGAACTCGACCGCCGGGAAAACCGACAGCCGGGTCGCATCCGGGCGCTGGTTGGTCAGGGTCAGTTCCCAGACCTCCAGGCTCTCCCCCGGAGGAACGAAATAGCGGATCTCGGCGACGATCCCCTGGTAGCGCGAGCGGATGATCGTGTAGCCCAGCCCGTGACGGCAGGTGTACTCGTCCAGGGCGCTGCGAACCGGCATCCAGGTCGGCGACCAGAAGGTCCCGTCGTCGCCCCGCAGGTAGACGTAACGCCCACCCATGTCGAGGGGCGCATTGTTGTAGCGGTAACGGGTCAAACGGCGCAGGCGGGCATCCTTGTAGAAGGAGTACCCGCCGGCGGTATTGGAGATCAAACCAAAATACGCCTCAGTACCCAGGTAATTGATCCAGGGCAGAGGCGTATCCGGCCGGTCGATCACATACTCACGCTGTTCATCATCGAAATGACCAAATCGCATAGTTCGCCTGCATTCCTCCACAGGGGAGGCAGAGAGGATTTCGGCAGCGCCCGGGAAGCACTGAACCGCTCCCTTATTATAGCATCATTTATGAAACCGGTTACATTTCCTTCCGGAAATCACCGCGGAAAACAGGCTTGAGAAAGCCCATCCATCCCCCCATCCGGGCAGCCGGCTTCCGAAAAAATCCTGGCCCCGATCGTTTGACGGGCCGATCAGAATCTTCTATACTTATCTGGACAACCTGGCTGCAAAAGGAGCGACACCATGAAAACGGATACGAAGCGCAGAACTGTGAAATGGGGCTGGTGGATCGCCGGCATCAGTACGGTCCTGGCGCTGTGCTGCTGTCTCGGCCTTGTCACCGCTGGCGGCACGGCCGGTTATTACGGCCTGCAGGGGCAGGGCCCGCTGTCCATGCTGGCGACCGACACGGCCATCCCTACGGTTCCTCACCTCCCGACCAGCACCGCGCGGCCCACGGAGCCGCCCGCTCCCGCCCCGGTGGATGTGATCGAGGAACCGGTCCAGATCTACTGGTTCGTCGGCCTGGGCACCGGTTCTGATCCAGAACAGGTCGCGGTCGAGGAAAGAGTCGTGGCGGCCTTCAATGCCAGCCACCCCGGCATCGAACTCATCCTGGAAGTCTTTCCTTACAGCGAAGCCCAGAACGTCCTGGCCAACCAGATCGCCTCGGGTTACGGCCCGGATATCGTCGGCCCGGTGGGCTGGTATGGCACGAATGCCTTCGAGGACCAGTGGCTCGACCTGCGCCCTTACGTGGAGGCCGCCAATTTTGACCTGGGACAGTTCGAGCGTGCCCTGGTGGAGATGTACCAGACCGACGACGGCCTGGTGAGCCTGCCCTACATGGTTTTTCCGGCAGCCGTCTTCTATGTCCCGGAGATGTTCGACGCCGCCGGCCTGAACTACCCGCCGGCCGAATACGGGAGACCGTACCTCTGGCCGGATGGCCGCGAGGTCGAATGGTCCTGGCAGACCTTGACCCAGATCGCCCGGCGGCTGACCCTCGACGTGTACGGCAACAACGCCACCTCCCCCAGATTCGATGCCTCCCGGATCACCCAATATGGTTACTCCCCGGCCTGGGGGAGTCATCCCAGCTACCTGGGGAGCTTTTGGGGAGCCGGGACGCCCTACCAGGGCCGGCCAGGAAACTACACGGCCGTCATTCCGGATGCCTGGCAGGCCGCCTGGGAATGGTACTACGACGGCATGTGGGGAGAGCAGCCCTTCATCCCGATCGGGACTGTCAGCGATGATCTTGATTGGGGAAATACTTTTAACTCCGGCCAGGTCGCCATGACCGTCAGTATGAGCTGGTACCTCTGCTGTCTGCGGAACCTGGCCGAGATCAGCGAGTTTCAGTTCGCCGCGCTGCCATCCTACAACGGCGTCGTTCACGGCCGCGTCGATTCCGATTCTTTCCGGATCTGGAAGGGAACCCCCTATCCCGAACAGGCCTTCGAGGTGCTCACCTACCTCACCCGTAACGAGCAATTGATCCACGAGGCCTACAGCGGCCTGTCCGCCCTGTCCGATTACCAGGACGTTTACATCGAACTACAAGCCGATGCCTATCCTTTCATCTACACCTGGGATACCCTGCTTGCCGGCCTGGAGTATCCTGACATTCCGAACGCCGAAGCCTCTCTGCCCAACCATGCGGAAGCCTGGGGACGTCTGACTACCTTCGGGGATTGGATGACGGACACGCCATACGGGGACCTGGACCGCGCGATCGAAAGACTGCGGCAGGATCTGGAGTACACCTTCAACGAATAGCCCGCACCCCTTGGGCCCACCCGCAGGTGGCGGTGCCCGGCCTGGCCATAAAAAAGGGCAGTCGCCTGCCAGCCCAGGAGGAAGCCGGCCTCAGCGAGATCCCGCAGCGCGGCAACAAACACGGCCGGGCGATCCACCCGCCCCCCGCATTCCTGCTTCCTGCAGGAAGAGTTGAACGGAGGCTGCCGCGAAGCCGGTCGGAGCGACGAGCTTGCTTCGGAAATTTGCGCAGGACTCTGCAGAAGATGCCAACCACGCAGCGGAACCGCAAGAACCAGGATCGCCAAGACCCACGCCACGGGGTCTTGGCGATCATCATGGCCTGGCAATCCACCTATTTCCACAACTTGCGATGGACCTCCCGCAGGCGGTCGAAATTCATCTTCTCGACCTCCCGGTCATAGGTCAGGTAGCCGTTGACCTCACCTTCCACGTCAGTGGTCTGGGTATAGATGGCAGCCGAGAGCCCGGCCTTGACCCACGGGATCAGCTGCTCCTCGATCAGGCCCAGATAGGCCTCGGTCAGCGCCTGGCGATCATCGAACTTCTTGTAACCGAACTCCTGCTCCGGGTTCCACAGGTGTCCGTCCAGTTTCAGGCTGTAGCCACCGAACTCGGTCAGGGCGATCGCCCGGCGCGACTCCATCGGCTCGGGCTTGAGCGCCAGGCTGTAGATGTGCCGGCTCCTGAAATCGCCGCCGCCCTGTTCAAACCAGCCGCTGGCGTGATCCACCAGGCGGCTCGGATCATAGGATTTAAGCCACTGCGAAATGGAGACGGAATCGAACTGCCCCCAACCCTCGTTGAACGTCACCCAGACGCCGATGCAGGCAAAATGGTACAGGTGGTCGACCAGGGCGCGCAGTTCGCGGTGGAAGTCCTCGCGCGATTCGGGGTCGCTGCGCCCGAAGCGCCAATACGAACGGTCGTCGCGCCGGCTCGAGGGGAAGACCAGCGACAGGATCGCCTCCAGTTCGCTCTGCGAGCGGCCGCCGTTGATCATGTCCTGCCAGACGATCAGGCCCATCTGATCGCAGTAATAATAATAGCGGGCTGGCTCGACCTTGATGTGCTTGCGCAGCATATTGCAGCCCAGGCCCTTGATCGCCTCCAGGTCGGCGCGCATGGCCGCATCGGTCGGCGGGGTATACAGGCCGTCGGGCCAGTAGCCCTGGTCGAGCGGCCCAAACTGGAACAGCGGCCGGTCGTTCAGGCACAGGCGCGTCCGTCCGAGCGAATCGGTGCCCAGGCTGAACTTGCGCATCCCGAAGTAGCTCTCGACCAGGTCGTCGTCCGTTTCGACCACCAGGTTGTATAGGTGCGGATCATCGGGCGACCAGGTTTTGGGGGCAGGAATCGCCAGGGTCAGCCCCTTCGAGCCCATCTCCATCTGCTGGTCGGCAACCAGCTTGCCGGAGTCGTACACCCGCACCCGGACCGGCGGCAGGCGCGCCGCGCCCGAAGCGTCCGCCCGCTCCGGGATGATCTCGGTCCCCTCCAGGAACTGCTGCTCGTTCCCGGCCGGGGGGGGCATCCCGAACGTATGCCTGATCCCCGGGCGGAGGTCGACCGCCACGTGCACGGCCTCCTTGTCCAGATTGGGCGTGACCCTCAAACCGGCGATGTAGGCTGCCGGAACCGGTTCCAGCCAGACGGTCTGCCAGATGCCCGAGGCCGGGGTATACCAGATGCCCTTCGGATCGAGAACCTGTTTGCCGCGCTGCTGCCAGTGTGTGTCGCTCGGGTCCCAGACGGCGACGACAATCTCGTTCCCGCCCTCCCGCAGGAAGGGAGTCACCTCGAAACTGAACGGCAGGTAGCCCCCTCGATGCAGGCCGACCTGGGCCTGGTTGACCCACACGACAGTCTCCCAATCCACCGCCCCGAAGTGCAGCAGGATGCGTTTGCCATGCCACTCGCCGGGGATCGTGAAGGTGCGCCAGTACCACAGGCGCTCATCCGGCTGAAGCTGGCGTTTGACGCCCGAGAGAGCCGACTCGATCGGATAGGGCACCAGGATGGTCCCCCGATCGCGCAGGAACAGGGGAGAGACCGGATCCTCCTCCCTGGCCGCCATGCCGTCCCGGCTCTCGCCGCCGAACAGGGGCTCGAGCAACGGGCCGCGTTCGCCGATCAGGGTCACGGCGTAGTTCCACAACCCGTTGAGGTTGAGCCATTCCGGGCGGGCCATCTGCGGACGCGGATACTCGGGCCAGGGCAGCTCGGGCAGGACGGCCTTCGCCCAGCGGGTCATCAGGTCACCAGGGACGGGTTTCCAGGTCATGAGTCTTCCTTGTCAGGTCTGCGGTCCTTCACGGCCAACAGCGGCAGTGCCGCCAGCAAGGTGGCCAGTCCGGCGATCTGGAAGACCAGCGGCGGCGGGACAAAGCCCGGTTGGCCGTCCAGGACGATCGGGGTGCCGAACGTGCTCGCCAGCCAGCCACCGATCAATGGTCCGGGGATCATCGTAAAGGCGACAGTGAACAGGATAAAATAACCAGCGAACTGGCCACGCCTGTCCTCGGGATACAGGTCCTTGGTCCAGGCGCCGGTGGCAATCATCCAGGCCGACATGCCCGCCAGCCACAGGATGCCGGTCAGGGTCAGGAACAGCAGGTCGCCGGTCAGCGAGAAGAGGATCAACCCGGTCATCTTGATGAAGATCGCCCCGAAGGCCAGCTTGCGGCGCCCGACCCGGTCCGCCAGCAGACCGAAGGGATAGGCCAGCAGGATGCCGCCGACCAGGATGCAGACGAAGATCACCAGCGAGGACTGGGTCGTGGGCAGCTGCAGGTGGTGGTTGAGGTAGATGATCAGGTAGGGAAAGAAGATCTGTTCGGCAATACCATACAGCGTCAGGGCGAACAGGAGCAGGAACAGGTCGCGGTTCTTGCGCAGGGTGCGGGTCCGGAAAGAATCAGCGATCTGACCCCAGTACGATCCCTGCACGGGACTCGTGTCCGGCGTCTCGCGGACCAGCAGCCCGCCGGCCAGGCCGAGAACGAAGACCAGCCCGCCGACCATGTAGAAGAACGTGAAATATCCCCAGGCGTCGATGATCAGGCCGGAAGCCCCATAGACGATCAGGATCGCCACCCAGGTCAAGATCTGCATCACGCCGACCACCCGGCCGCGGTTTTGGTCCGTGGTCACATCGGTGACATAGGCATTGAGGGCCGCGTCGTTGGCCGTCGAACCGAAGAAGGTCATGATCGAGTCGAACAGGATCGCGATCCCGATCGCCAGCCCGACCGGCCGCAGGTAGGCCGCCGCCGGGAAAAGAGCCGTGAAGACGCCCCAGGCCAGGTAGCCGGCCAGGATGAAAAGCTTGCGTTTCCCCCAGCCCTTCCGGGTGCGGTCGGAGAGAGCCCCCATCAGGATGGTGGTCAAGGTGGCAGTCAGGGCCGAGGCGGCGACCATCCATGAGATCGGGCGCGGGTCGGGGGTGATGTTTTCGTACAGAAAGGTATTGAAATACTGGTTCTCCACGCCCCAGGCCAGCTGGCCTGAAAAACCAAGCAACAGCAGGGCGGTCCAGATCCGTGGGGGCAAGCTGCGTTTATCCGTCATCGAGGCTCCATGGTGCTACCAGCGGGCGTGGTGTTCCTCGGCAAAACCGACCAGGTCTGCGATCTGGATCGCCTCACCGGAATCACTGACCACCCGGCCCTGGTAGCGCCCGAACATCTGGTGGACCTCACTGAAGATGATCCCCAGGTTGGTGCGCGCCGTGCGGTCCTTGAAGGGCACGAAGGTCAGGTCGAGGCGGCCCTGGTTGTCGGTAAAATGCCACATTTTCATATAATCCCCTGACACGTAATCGAACCTGACCTGGTCGAGCTTGTGGATGCGGTTGTCGAGCACCAGGGCGTTCTCGGTGGCGGCCGACAGGTCGCCAAAACCGCAGCCCAGGTTCAGGCCGACCGGACGCCCATCCGGCAGACGTCCGGAGGCCGAGGCCCAGTTCCAGAAGGACTGGTACTCCCAGACCCCGCGACCCCAGTCGAGCGAGCCCATGCTGGTGTCCGGTGTGAGTTCTTCGCTCAGCTCCCCGTAGTGCAGCTTCCCTTCGGCCGGCAGGCAGTTGATCTTGCGATTGTAATAGAAGCGCTTCCCGGCGATCGGGATGACGATGTTCATCGACTCGTTCCCGGGCGGGCAGTGCAGGGTGATGTCGGCCTGGATGCCGCGCCCTCCAGCGAAGCCCGGCCAGGAGACCGCCAGCCGGCGCCGGTCCGCCGCGACGCTGAACTCCAGGCTGGCCTTGTTGTTCTCGAAGCGGCTGATCCCCTCCCAGCTGTTGGACGGCAGGTCAATGCCCCTGCCCAGTGGAATGACCAGCCCTTCCTCGTGCAGGGCCCCGGTGATGAAGTCGAGGGTGTAGACGAAGATGTTGCCGGCATACCCCAGGTCGGCGATCGTGGCCGAGAAGAAGCGGCGCGGGGTGAAGACGGCATAGTAATCCCAGCGCTTGATGCGTAAAGGCTGGAAGAGGCGCAGGGCGAAAAATCGCGCCTCTTCGAGATTGCAGTCCAGCAACGGCTGGCGCGCCCAGCCGACCTGGGTCAGGCGGCCGCGCGTATCCAGCAATGGACCAGGTTGGGTGAGTTCGGTCTGCATCGTCAAGGGCCTCCAGGATCAGTTTTACCACGCCCCGGTCAGGGTATAAAGAGTATAAAGAGGAAATCCGCCCAGGACAATCACCCAATTGGGTTTGTCCAGGTTCGGCCCACACAGGGGTAGAAAGCGGATATATAATATGCGTATTCTAGCCCTGTCAAAAAGGAGAACCCCATGGTTGTCGAAGAATACCCTCCCAGCCCTCAAGACGCCTCCTCCCGGTCGAACAACAAGGCCTGGATCATCGCCGGGATCGTGGTCGTGATCCTGTGCCTGTGCTGCCTGGTGCTGGCGGTCGGCGGGACCTTCCTGTACCGCGCCGGGATGCTGGATTTCATGCTCGCCAGCAGCCTGGACCCGCTGGCCACGCCCCGCTCGGGCCCGTTGACGGTCGAAAGCGGCTTCCTGCCCGACCCCTTCATCGCCACGACCGACGCCGGCGGGACGCGCGACACCACCCGCATGGACCTGGGGGCTGGCTGCGTCGGCTTCACCGAACGCGAGCCCAACTTCGCCCTCCACTGGCGCGGCCACGACTTCGGCTCAGTGCGACTCTACTTCGTCTCCGACACCGGCGCAGACACCGCCCTGCTGATCAGCGCCCCCGACGGGCAGTGGTACTGCAACGACAACGCCAGCACCGGCGGCCTCGATCCGATGGTCGACATCTTCGACCCGATCGACGGAGTCTACACCATCTGGGTCAGCGGCCTGACCCAGGGCGAAACCAGCAGCGGGACCCTGTTCATCACCGAACTGGGCTTCGACCCGCAGAACCCCTACGGGGGCTACGACCTGCGCGACTATGACGGACCGCCCCTGGACCTGAACGCCTCCCCGACCTACGGCTCCGATTCGCTCTCCGGCGGCTTCTCGCCCGACCCCTACGAGGTCTTCGTGACCGCCGGCGGTCCGGTGGATGTCTACATGCTGGGCCTCAGCTCCGGCTGCACCGGCTACACGGAGACTGCCCCCAGCTTCAGCCTCTACTGGTCCGGCTCGACCAGTGAACTGAACATCTTCTTCATGGGCGACCAGAACGAAGATACGACCCTGGTGATCAACACCCCCGACGGGGGCTGGCTGTGCAACGACGATTCGGGCTACAGCTATGACCCGCTGATCACGATCCGCAACCCGGGCGAAGGCCGCTACGACATCTGGGTCGGCACCTACTGGTCCGACGAGACCGCCCCGGGAACGCTCTACGTCACCTCGGACCCGGACGTCAACCCCGGCAGCCTGGGCGGGGGCGGGGGCGGGGGCAGCAACACCGGCCCGGATCTCGATTACAGCCTGCCTTCGGTGTATGGCGAGACACTCCTCGAGGCGAGTTTTGCACCCGATCCCTTCACCGTTGAGATCGTCGCCGGCGGCCCGGTGGACGTCTGGGACCAGCATCTCGGGGACGGCTGCACCGGCTACGCCAGCCCCGAGCCGACCTTCAGTTTCTGGTGGGAGGGCAACGCCACCGACCTGCGGATCTATTTTGTTCCTGACGACGAAGGTGCCGATACCACCATGATCATCAATACCGTCTATGCCGAGTGGGTCTGCAACGATGATTATGAGCCCGGCGTATACAGCCCCCTGATCGAGCTCGACGCCCTGCTTCCCGGCGGACGGACCGATATCTGGGTCGGCAGCTTCTGGCCCGGCGAGAGCATCCCGGGAACCCTGTACATCACCACCGGCAACTCCCATCCATGAGAAATAGCGGGCAGGGGCTGCCGCCCCAAAGGCGGCAGCCCCTGCCCGCCGCTCCTTTCTTGTATTCGACACGATCTGCAATAGGGAACTATTTAGGACTGTAGACCAATTGGACAAAAGACTGGAACTGCGTCAAATTCGTCTACAGTCCGACCTTAACTTACTGTCCTTTTTTTCGGGGCAAGTTCATGGCTTGCCGGGAGGAACACCGAATTTCGGGCACCCGAGGGCGGTGCATCGCGGGTGAGGATGAGTGGTGTAGTGTGGGCGCGAACACCTGGTGCATCTTTGGTGAGGACCGGTGGCGTCGTGTGGGTGAGGATCTCTGGTGTACTATGGCCAAGGACGACCGGTGGATTGTAGCCCGAGGAGTGACACGATCAGCCGCAGAAGTCGCGGCCTTGCGTTGTGGCCCAGGGTAACTCCAGGGCGCGTCCGCCACCAGGCGTTCGTAGCAGCTGCCAAGCCCGCGCACGGCCAGGCCATTTCCGGCAACATCCCTATCGCCAAGATCCAGCCACGGTCGCCGGGCCTGGACGAGGTCCACCCAGATCGCCGCGCTGGTCTGGGATGCTGCGGGGCCATTTCGAGCCAGATCGCGGTATGCTGGCTGTCCACGGCGTAGCCGCCTACGACAGCCGAGGTCGAATCGTTCCGGATTCGGATGGTCATGTTCCTCCTGTTTGGTTTTCTGTGGAATGGGGAATGCTGTTGCCGTATGGGACAGGCGTGGGCCTGTAGAACGAATATGCCCGCCTGAAAAGATAGGCCGCACATGCCAGGGAGCGAACCAAATCGGCCCCTGGCATGTGCCGATTATCTTGTAAGAAGGAAAGGAGGGGTGTAGAATAATTGTAGCGAGTTTGTATACAGAAGGAGATAGAAATGGAATTCGTACCCTATCGCATGTTGCGCAACCAGCCCTCCGAGCTACGTAAGAAGTTGGACGAAAAAGGTGAACTTATCGTCACCGTGGATGGTGAACCGCTGGCGATCATGCTGCGAATCCCCAAGGGCAGCCTGGAAGACCTCGTGGTGCTGCTTTCACAGGTACGTGCCCAACTGGCAGTGGCGGCCATCCGGGAAGGGGCTCGCAAACGCGGGCGGAGTAAGATGGCCGTCGAGCAGGCAGATGCGTTGGTCGGGAAAACACGCCAGGCGCGTCGCCAGAAGTAGGCCGGCGTATGCGCATCGTGCTTGACACCAATATGCTGGTGAGCGGCCTGCACAACCCGGATGGAACGCCGGGAAGGATCGTTGACCTGGTCATGGGCGGCCGGATCCAGTTGCTTTACGATGACCGCATTCTGGGTGAATACCTGGATGTCCTCGCCCGCCCGGAATTGGAGATCGACTCATCCCTCGCCCGGGCGGTCGTTGGGTATATCCGCCTGGCCGGAGAACGGGTTACGGCGCTGCCGCTGCCAGCCGATACCCTGCCGGACCCGGATGACCTGCCATTTGCCGAGGTTGCTGCTTCCGGCGCGGCAGATGCGCTGGTAACCGGCAACACCAAACATTTTGCCAGATGGAAAGAACAGGGCAATTCTGTTCTGTCCCCCGCTCAGTTTCTGGAACGGCTTACGTAGTCGGGGTATTTAGGAATGAACCCAATACCAACGACAACCTTGAAAGACTGGCAAAGCCGACAACGGGCCGACCCCGCCTTTGTCGCCGCGGCTGACGCACTTGAACTCGGATACCAGATCACCCGCCTGTGCATCCAGCGCGGCCCGACCCACACCTGCCCCGGACGCAGGTGCCGGGGAACGCAGCTGGCTGAGATGGTGGGGACACACCAGCCGTCCATCACCCGGCTGGAAAATGGTTCGCGCGTACCCAGCCTGTCCTTCCTGGACCGCATCGCCGAGGCCCTGGATGCCCGGATCGAGCTGCGCGTCGTTCCTCGTTGATTTGGAAAAGACGCAAATTCCAGGGCTTGAGAAGATGCTCCTCAAGCCCTGGGACGTACGGCATCTCGTTCCTCCTCACACCCATCCTCGCTTCCGTCTCCCATGCGCGTTATGATACGGGTGTTCATTAGCAAAAAGCCCTCATGGAGAGGGCTTCAGTGACCGACCAGGGACTTGAACCCTGAACCGATTGATTAAGAGTCAATTGCTCTGCCAGTTGAGCTAGTCGGCCATGCGGTTTGTGATTATACCGCAAAGCCCGAGAGAGTCAATAATTTTTAATCGGGGGGAGTGCCTGAAATGATGGGGAAAACAGGGTTCTGAAATGTCCAAAATGTGCGCATGCTGGCAGGCAGCGCAAGATCGGCACAACCATAGCGGGCAGTCAAAGGGTTCGGTGCTGTTTTGGTGGTCACAAGCACACTCCGACCAAGAAAGCCCGCGGCCACAGCCCTGTGATTCGCCAGAAGGCAGTGCAGCTTTATGAGGATGGCCCATGCCAGACAGGCTTGAGAACGCTGCACTGGACGAGCTTTTCACCTTCCTCGGCAACAAAAATCAGGATTGCCCTCCTGACCAGTGTGGTGGGGAGAGGATCTGACTGCTGGTCGCCGGGGGAGGCAGGATCAGGTTCTGTGCCCTTCCTGCCGCCACATCATTCGTCCATCGGATCTGGTGTCAGGATCGCGAAGGAAATTCCGGCAGCACCACCCACCAGAACTGCTTGCTGTGGATCCACCCCCAAACCCCCTCTTTGTTGCGCGGAGAGCCAGGCGGTCACCCACTCCGGCCGGCCGGCATCCCGGCAACACCCCCCGCAAGGTGCGTTCCACATCACCACGATGCCCGGGGAAACTGCCTGGGCATCTGTTTCTTTCCAGGGTATCATTCAAACATGCCCGAACTGCCTACCTTCATCCCCGCCCTCGAACTCAACCGCCGCTTCTACGGCGAATGTGTCCGCCCGCTGCTGGACGAGCATTTCCCTGGCCTGGCCCACGGCGCCGCCCTGCTCGGACAGGGCAGTGAAGTGCTTGGCTTCGACACCGCCATGTCGATGGACCACGACTGGTACCCGCGCCTGCTGCTCTTCCTGCGCCAGGCAGACCAGCCTCTCTCCGGCCCGATCCGGGAGATGCTGGCCCATCACCTGCCGCACTTCTTCCTTGGTTTCCCGGTCGACTGCGCCGAAACTCCCGAAGAGCCGGGCACGCACAGGATGTCCCCCCACGACAAAGGGCCGGTACAGCACGGCGTCACCCCGCTTACCCTGCGGGCCTTCGCCGACCGCCACCTGAACTGGGACCCGCGCCAGCCGCTGGAACCCTCCGACTGGCTCTCGCTCTCCTCGCAGGTCCTGGGCACAATGGTCGCCGGGGCGGTCTACCACGACGGGACCGGCGAACTGGCCGGCTTCCGCGAGCAGCTGGCCTGGTACCCGCACGACGTCTGGCTCTACCTGCTGGCCGCAGGCTGGAAACGGATCGCGCAAGAGGAACACCTGATGCCGCGCGCCGGCTTCGCCGGCGACGAACTGGGCTCGGCGCTCATCGGCGCCCGCCTGGTGCGTGACCTCATGGGGCTGGGTTTCCTGATGGAGAAACGCTACGCTCCTTACCCGAAGTGGTTCGGCTCGGCCTTTCAGCGGCTGGACTGCGCCGTCGAAATGACCCCCCACCTGTGGGCCATGCTGCGTGCCGCAGACTGGCAGGCGCGCCAGGCCGCCTTCGGCCGGGCCTGCCAGTCTGCCGCCCGGATGCACAACGCCCTCGGCCTGACCGACCCGCTCAGCGAGGAGACCAGCCCCTTCTTCGGCCGCCCGTTCGAGATCATCCAGGCCGAGCGGTTCGTCAAGGCCCTGCTGGCCCGGATCAGTGACCCGCAGGTGCTGGAGATCCTTGGGAAAGGCCTGCTCGGCAACCTCGACCAGGTCAGCGACAACACCGAACTGCGCTCGCACCTCGACTGGCGTCCGGCCGTGAAAAGCCTCTTCACCCATGAAGACTGAACCGGCCCTGCGCATCGGCATCGACATCGGCGGCACCTTCACCGACTTCGTCGTTTACGATCCTGCCGACGGCAGCCTGCGGACCTTCAAGCTGCTCTCCACCCCCGCCGACCCGGCCCAGGCCGTCCTGGAGGGGCTGGACCGCATCCGTGCCGATGGACGATCCCACCTGCCCGGGTCACGGCCCCTGGAGATCATCCACGGCTCGACGGTGGCCACCAACGCCCTGCTCGAGCGCAAGGGCGCCCCGACCGCCCTGGTTACGACCGCCGGCTTCGGCGACGTGCTCCAGATCGGACGCCAGAACCGCCCGGCGCTCTATGACCTGTTCGCAGACCCGCCCGAGGTCCTGGTCCCGGCCGACCTGCGCTTCGAGGTCGACGAGCGTGTTGACCACGAGGGGAATGTGCTGCAGGCGCTCGCCCCGGGCCAGGTGGATGAGATCGTACAAAAGCTGAAAACAAGGAACATCTCCAGCCTGGCAGTGTGCCTGCTGTTCTCCTTCCTGCGCCCCGAACACGAGCAGAGGATCGCCGAGAGACTGCGCCGCGCCGGCCTGCTGGTCTCGCTCTCGTCCGAGATCCTGCCCGAGTACCGCGAGTTCGAGCGCACCAGCACAACGGTCGTCAACGCCTACGTCTCCCCCGCCCTGGACGCCTACCTGGGCCATTTCGAGGCGGACCTTGGAGAGCGGGACAGCCTGCGCATCATGCAGTCCAACGGCGGCAATATCAGCCTGGACCAGGCCCGTCGCTACGGGGTGCGCTGCATCCTGTCCGGTCCAGCAGGAGGCGTGGTTGGGTGCGATTATGTTGCCCGGCAAGCAGCCCTGCCCCCCGCGGCTCCGCAACAAGGGCGGCAGGCCGAGGCCGGGAAGGGGGCAGAAGAGGTCCGGGTGATCACCTTCGACATGGGGGGCACCTCGACCGACGTGGCCCTGATCGAGGGCCATCCGACGATCACCACCGAGGCGGTCGTCGGCGGCTGCCCGATCCACATCCCGCTGCTGGACATCCATACCATCGGCGCCGGCGGCGGCTCGATCGCCCGCCTCGACGCCGGTGGAGCGCTGCGGGTCGGGCCCGAGTCGGCCGGCGCGGACCCGGGCCCGGCCTGCTACGGGCGCGGCGGTGAGGCCGCCACGGTCACCGACGCCAACCTGGTCCTCGGGCGCCTGCCCGCCGAGCACTTCCTGGGCGGGCAGATGCCGCTCGACGCCAGCCGGGCCCAGGCGGCCCTGGCCCGCCTGGGGGCCGAGCTCGGGTTGAATGCCGAGCAGGCTGCCCTGGGCGTGATCCAGGTTGCCAACGCCCACATGGAGCGCGCCCTGCGGGTCATCTCGGTCGAGCGCGGCCACGACCCGCGCCGCTTCCGCCTGCTCTCCTTCGGCGGGGCAGGCAGCCTGCACGCCGCCGACCTGGGGCGATCCCTGGGCATCCCGGCCGCGATCGTCCCGCCGCTGGCCTCGACGCTTTCGGCCTTCGGCATGCTGGCCGCCGAGGTGATCAAGGACTACACCCGCACGGTCATGCTGCCCGGCGAGACGCCCATCCCCGACCTGGCCGACCGGCTGCGGACGCTGGAGATGTGCGGCCGGGACGACCTGCTGGCGGAGGGCGTGGCCGAGGCCGGGATCCGCCTCGAACGGTTCCTGGACATGCGCTACCGCGGCCAATCCTACGAACTGATCGTCCCGTTCAGCCAGAGCGTCTACGCCGATTTTCACCGCCTGCACGCCCACCAGTATGGCTACGCGCAGGAAAATGCGCCAGTCGAAGTGGTCAACCTGCGCCTGCGGGCGGTTGGCCAGGCGGAACCCCCACCCCTGCCGCGTCCGCCGCTCCAGGGTCCGGATCCGTCGGCCGCCCGGATCGATGAGCGCAGGGTGCTCTTCCTCGACGGGCCGCACACGACCCCGCTCTACCGCGCCGAGCTGCTCGTCCCCGGCAACCGGATCGAGGGCCCGGCGGTAGTCGTCCGCGCCGACACGACCGTCCTGCTCGGGCCGGGCGACGTCGCCAGCCTGGACGCCAACAGCAACCTGATCATCGAGCTGGGCCGATGAACTACGATCCGATCAAGCTGGAGATCTTCAAGAACCTGTTCGCCGCCGCGGCCGAAGAGATGGGCACCGTGCTGCGCCGCTCAAGCTACTCGCCCAACATCAAGGAACGGCGCGACTTCTCCTGCGCCCTGTTCGACGCCCGCGGCCGGATGGTGGCCCAGGCGGCCCACATCCCGGTCCACCTGGGGGCCATGCCGCTCTCGGTGGCCGCCGCGATCGAGAAATTCGGCGGCGACCTGGGATCCGGCGACCTGGTGATGCTCAACGACCCCTTCCGCGGCGGGACCCACCTGCCCGACATCACCATGGTCTCACCTGTATTCCTGCCCTCCTCCGCCCGTCAAGCGGGACCCACAGGGAGCCTGCTCGGCTTCGTCGCCTCACGCGCCCACCACGCCGACGTGGGCGGGATGACGCCCGGTTCAATGCCGGTGGCGCGCGAGATCTACCAGGAGGGCCTGATCATCCCGCCGGTCAAGCTGCTGCGCCGCGACCAGATGCAGACCGACATCCTCGACCTGGTGCTGGCCAATGTGCGCACACCCCAAGAGCGCCTGGGCGATCTGCAGGCCCAGATCGCTGCCAACCGCCGCGGCGCCGGGCGGCTGGTCGAACTGGTGGCGCGCTACGGACCCGAGGAGGTTAATGAGGTGATGGGCCAACTGCTGGCCTACACCGAGCGCACCACGCGCCGCCTGCTCGAGTCGCTGCCCAACGGGACCTACCGCTTTGAGGACCACCTCGATGACGACGGCCTGGGCGGCGCACCGGTGCCCATCCGGGTCGCGGTCAGCATCCACCGCGACCGGGCGACGGTCGACTTCAGCGGTTCGGCTCCCCAGCAGGCCGGCAGCGTCAACGCCGTCTTCGCCATCACCCTCTCGGCGGTCTACTACGTCTTCCGCTGCCTGCTCGGGCTGGACGTGCCCAACAACGCCGGCTGCCTGGCCCCGATCGCGGTGCTCGCCCCGCCCGGGACAGTGGTCAATGCCCTGCCGCCCGCCCCGGTGGCGGGGGGCAACGTCGAGACCTCCCAGCGCATCGTCGACGTGCTGCTGGGGGCCCTGGCCCAGGCCTGCCCGGAGAAGGTCCCGGCCGCCAGCCAGGGGACGATGAACAATGTCACCATCGGCGGGGCTCTGCCCCGCTGCCCCAGGGGGACCGGTGAAGCCGGGGCGGGATTCGCCTACTACGAGACCATCGGCGGCGGGATGGGCGCCCGGCCGGATCGTGACGGGCCGAGTGCAATTCATTCGCACATGACCAATACCCTCAACACCCCGGTCGAGGCCCTCGAGTACGCCTACCCGCTGCGGGTGCAGCGCTACGCCGTCCGGGCAGGATCGGGCGGAGCAGGCCGATTCCGCGGCGGGGATGGGATCGTGCGGGCGATCGAGGTCCTGACCGACTGCCAGGTAACCCTGCTCAGCGAACGCCGCGGCCAGGGTCCCTACGGGCTGCGGGGCGGCGGATCCGGGCAGCCGGGCGAGAACCGGATCCTGCGCGGGGAAGCGGAAATCCCCCTGCCGGGCAAGGGGACGGTCGACCTGAAGAAGGGCGACGTGCTGGTCATCCGCACGCCGGGGGGGGGAGGCTACGGCCCGGTCGAAGCCTGACCGGGCCTTGTTCTTCTATCCCATCGTAATGACGACTTTTCCTCGGGCGTGTTCTTCCATCAGGTACCTGATCGCTTCAGCCGTCTTGTGCAACGGGTAGCATTGATCGATCACAGGGACCACTTTGCCCGCTGCCAGGAGTTCTTGGAGCACAAGCAGATCTTTTTTCGGGGTTGTCGCGATTCCCATGAAAACGTGTTTCTTGTTTCCGAGCCGCGAGACGAAGGGCCCCAGAAGCAGCGCCTGGAAAATCTGGGACATGGACCCTCCAGCCACGACGCATATCCCTGTGGCGATCAATGCCCGGCGATAATCTTGCATGGGATGGTATCCGTTCACGGCCAGGATCAGGGCATACTGCTGCCCCTTCCTGGTGAAATCTTCCCGCTTGTAATCGATGATCTGGTCTGCGCCAATGGAACCCAGCATGTCCAGGTTGCGAGTGCTGCCAACGGCAGTCACTTCGGCGCCATAGGATTTGGCAATCTGCACGGCAAATGTCCCCACGCCGCCAGACGCCCCGTCAATGAGCACCCTTGACCCCGGCTGGATCTGTCCTTTGTCGCGAAGACCCTGCAGGGCAGTCAGCGCCGCCACAGGAACGGCTGCCGCGGCCTCGAACGAGACATTGGCTGGTTTCAGCGCGAATTTACTTTCGCCATTACACGCATACTCGGCAAATGCGCCCGGGGCTACCCCGAACACCGCGTCTCCTGGCTTGAACTCCGTAACACGGCTGCCGACCGCTTCAACCGTCCCCGCGACATCCACACCGACCTTCGGATTTTTGGGCTTGAGAAGCCCACCTCCCATGAAGCGCACGAGGAGCGCTGGCATCGCGAAGCCTCGCCACTCAAGCGCATTGACAGACGCCGCATGAACTTTTACCAGGACCTGCTTCTCCCCGGGCGTTGGTTTTTCTACCTCCCTGAGTTGAAGCGCTTCCGGCGGCCCATATTCTGTGTGGACAATCGCTTTCATTCGTTTCCTCCAAATTGGCTGTGCTCTGGCGATCTTGCTTGTGGGACCCCACAACCAGGACCCTGATGGTGCAGGACTGGACGGCCTGCGTGTGGTTTCCCGCGATTTTAACATCATTTTCCTGTCCCCCGAAGGACCATTCCGGCGGGATTGCGGAACATGCAAGCGGGGGAAAAGCCGGCCCGGGCTGTTCCCCGGCCGGGAGGACAAAAAGCTCCCGGGCAGGCGGTGGAACGGGAAGGGTGCAGGCGTGCAAGGCCCCTTTCTTCCGCGACCAGCGCTTCGGGTCCGGTGGCAATGCCGGCTTGCTTCCCGGCCGCCGGACGGGTTCACGGCGCCCATCGGAACGCGGCCGCGGGACCGATCCTGCGATCTGTATATCACCCCGCCCGAGGTCTGACAGGTACTTGACACGGCCGTTAAAAATCTGTATACTGGAAATTGATAACACGTGTTACTATGGATGGTGTTCATGCCTGCTCATCGTGCCACAAGTCTCGACGTCGCCAAGCTGGCCAGGGTCTCCCGGACGACGGTCTCGTTCGTCTTGAACAACGTCGAAGGGGCCAACATCAGCGAAGCCACCCGCCAGCGGGTCCTCGCAGCAGCCCAAAAACTGAACTACCATCCCAATGCAGCCGGCAGGAAACTGGTCAGCGGCAAGTCCAATACGCTTGGACTGGTCCTGCGCCAGAGCCCGGAACAGGTCTTCGCCGACGCCGCCCTGCTGCGGGTCATGCTGGGCATCGAGCACGCCGTTTCGCTGCAGGGCTACCACGTCCTGCTCAAACCGGTCGACCCGGAAGACAGCAGCGGGTATGTCCGGCTGATCAATGAAAATCACGTCGACGGGATCATCCTCTCAGGCCCGCGCCAGGACGACGAGGCGATCGTTGCCCTGCACAACGACGGTGTGCCGATCATGCTGATCGGCCAGCTGCCCGGCAACGACATCCCCTTCGTCGACATCGACACCCTCGCGAGTGCCGCCACCGCCGTCCGGCATCTGCTCGCACTCGGACACCGGGAGATCGCCCTGATCACCAACGCCCCATTGAGCTACACCTCCGCCCAACAACGATGCAATGGATACCGGCAGGCCCTGGAAGAGGCCGGCCTGCCCTACCGGGAAACCTGGCTGCGGGAAGGCGCTTACACCCCTGCCAGCGGCTTCGCAGCGATGGCCGACCTGCTGAAGCTGCCGCAGCGCCCCTCGGCGGTCTTCATCGCCAGCGACGTGGTCGCCATGGGAGCGATCCAGGCGCTCAAACAGGCCGGGGTCCGCATTCCGGAAGACATCGCGGTGGTCGGCTTCGATGACATCCCTCTGGCCGAGTACTGCGACCCGCCGCTGACCACCATGCACCTGCCCGCCTACGGCCTGGGCTGGGCGGCCGGCGAACGGCTGGTCCGAAAATTGCTGAACGAAGACCTGGACCAGACCGGGGTCCTGCTGAAAGCCGAACTGGTCGTACGCCGGTCGAGCACCGCAAATTGAGTTTTCTTTGTCCAGTTTACTAACACGTGTTAGCCTAAGGAGGTGATGCAAACGCCCCGGACAAACCAGCCTGACCCCAACCCACACCTACTCAATTCCCACATTTCCTAGGAGGAAAACGAGATGTCTAGAAAAGTTGTATTCACTGCCTTCGTCCTGGTCGCCCTGCTCCTGGCTGCCTGTGGATCGGCCACGACCCCCGTGGTCACCGAGCCCCCTGCGACCGAGCCCCCCGCGACCGAACCCCCCGCGACCGAGCCCCCTGTGACCGAAGTTGATCCGTGCATGGGCGCTTCGCCTGGCGACACCCTGACGGTCATGTACCAGTGGTCCGGGGCCGAAGAAGAAAAGATCAATGCCATCTTCGCCCCGCTGGTGGAAGCCTGCGGGATCGAGATCGTCGCCGAATCGACCCGCGACGACGCCATCCTGGACGCCCGCGTCCAGAGCACCCCGCCCGACATCCTCTTCTGGCCCAACACCTCCCCGCTGCGCCTGTACGGCGATCAGCTCGTCGACCTCGATACGGTTGGCGGGAATGCCGGCAACTATGCTCCCTACTGGATCGACATGGGCACCGCCGGCGGCCGCTGGCTGGCGATCGCCGTCAAGGCCGACATCAAGTCCATCATCTGGTACAGCCCGGTCCAGTTCGACCTGTACGGCTACACCGTCCCGACCACCTTTGAAGAACTGAACGCCCTCGTCGAGCAGATGGTCGCCGATGGGAATATCCCCTGGTCGATGGGCATGGAAAGCGGATCGGCAACCGGCTGGACAGGATCCGACTTCATCCAGGACATCCTGCTGGCACAGCAGGGTCCGGACTACGTCATGCAGCTCATTTCGGGCGAGATCCCCTACAATGATCCCGGTGTGGTTCAGGCCTATGAGACCTACGCCGCCTGGGCCTCCAATCCGATCTACACGGTCGGCGGAGCCAACGGCACGCTCAACACCGGCTTCCTGGACGCGATCTACCTGGTCTTCTCCGACCCGGCGCAGGCCATGCTGGTCAAGCAGTCCGGCTTTGCGGGCGGCGAGGTCGTGAGCCAGTACCCCGACCTGGTCTACGGGACCGACTTCGACTTCTTCGCCTTCCCGGGCGCCCAGGGCATGCAGGGCGGCGCTGACTATATGATGGCCTTCAGCGACTCGCCCGCCACCCAGGCAATGATCGCCTACCTGACCGGCGCCGAAGGCGCCCAGGCCTGGGCCGAGGTCGGATTTGACCTCTCCCCGAACAACCTGGCGGTCGGCATGTACGCCGACGAGCAGCTGGCCAAGAAGGCCGAAGCCCTGGCCAATGCCAGCGGCTTCACCCCCGACATGGGCGACACCATCGGTGCCCCGTTCGGTGAGGCCGAGTGGGCCGCCCTCATCGCCGTTGTTCAGGGCGGTGACGTCGCCGCAGCACTGGAAGCGGCCGCCGCGGCGCAGGCCGAAGCGCTCGGTAGATAATCCCTTCTTTTCTCGCGAGGCCGGGGGGGTGCGTCCCCCCGGCCTCCCCCTCGCATCCGCTCATAAACAGAAGGATGAAGAAAGGAGCGCATTCATGACCCCGCTCATCATGCGCCAGGGGCGCCTGGCCCCCTGGTTGTACCTCCTGCCAGCACTCTTCATCATGCTCATTTTCATCGTCTACCCGACCCTCAACACGATCTACCTGAGCTTCCTCGACGCCAGCAGCAGCCAGTCGGCCGCCACCAACTGCGTTCCGGGCGACTCCTGCTGGGGCGCTTTCGAAAATTACCACTACGCCCTGACCAACCCCGACATGGTCACCGCACTGCGCAACAACGCCCTCTGGCTGCTGGTCATGGTCCCCGGAACGGTGATCGGCGGCCTGGTGTTCGCGGTCCTGGCCGACCGGGTCCGCTACGAGAGCCTGGCCAAGTCGATCATCTTCATGCCCATGGCGATCTCGTTCATTGGTGCAGGCATCATCTGGCGATTCGTCTATTACATCGAGACCGGCAGCGGAGAGCAGATCGGGCTGTTGAATGCGGTCCTGGTCGCGCTGGGCGCTCCGCCGCAGGCCTTCCTGAGCAACCCGGCGATCAACAACTTCGCCCTGATGCTCGTCGGTGTCTGGCTGTGGGCCGGTTTCTGCATGACCATCCTTTCGGCGGCGATCAAGGGCCTGTCGGCCGAAGTGCTGGAGGCCGCCCGCGTCGACGGGGCCAGCGAGTGGCAGCTCTTCTTCCGGATCATGCTGCCCCTGATCCTGCCGACGGTCACGGTCGTGATCACCACGATGGTGATCAACGTGCTCAAGATCTTCGACATCGTCTTCGTCATGACCGGGGGCAACTACGGCACCGAAGTGATCGCCAACCGGATGTTCAAACTGATCGTCACGGATACCGGGCGTTCGATGGCCATCGCGGTCATCCTGATCATCCTGACGATCCCGATCATGATCATCAATATCCGCCGCTTCCGGCAGCAGGAGGCCATCCGATGAAACCGCTGGCAGGCTTGAACCGCTTCCTGAGCAGACTTCCGCTGCACCTGGCCGTGATCGGCATGTGCCTCCTGTGGATCATCCCGACCCTGGGTCTGTTCGTCACCTCCTTCCGGTCACGTGAGGATGTGCGTACGTCCGGCTGGTGGACGATCGCCCGGGCGCAGGAGATGACCGGCCAGGCAGAATACGAAACCTACTGCGCCGCCTGTCACGGGAACGACGGCAGCGCCCTGGCAACCGCCAACCTGGCGGACCCGGAGATCGTCGCCCGCTACCCGCGCTCGAACCGCCTGCTGGCCATGCTCAGGCAGGATGTCGATGGCGGGCCCCACCTGGTCGGCCCCACCCTGCCCGAGGATCCCAACCAGGCCCTGGAGGTGCTCTCTCCGATCCTGACCCGCATGCAGATCCTTTCCGGGGGCGGGGAAAGCGCGGCGCGCTTCAGCCTGCGCAACTACGCCGACGCGCTGGTCGGGTACAAGGGCACCCAGGATTACCTGACCGATTGCGAACAGGGGATCGCCAGCTCACTGGCCAAGTTCGAATGCAACGCCAGCGACCTGCTCAACCCCGAAGGCATGGGGCAGGCCTTCCTCAACACGGTCTTCGTCACGGTGCCGGCCACGATCCTGCCGATCCTGTTCGCCGCCCTGGCCGCCTACGCCTTTGCCTGGCTGGATTTCAGGGGCCGGCAGTGGATGTTCGCCCTGCTGGTCGGCCTGCAGATCATCCCGCTGCAGATGACCCTGGTGCCGATCTCCCGCCTGTATGTCCAGCTGGGGATCCAGAACACCTTCTTCGGGATCTGGCTGTTCCACACCGGCTTTGGGCTGCCCTATGCCATCTACCTGATGCGCAATTTCATCGGCTCCCTGCCGCGCGAGATCTTTGAATCAGCCTACCTGGACGGAGCCACCCACTGGACGGCCTTCCGAAAACTGGTCCTGCCGCTGTCCCTGCCGGCGATCGCTTCCCTGGGCATCTTCCAGTTCCTGTGGGTCTGGAACGATTTCCTGGTTGCCAAGATCTTCCTCAACGCCCACCCGGTCCTGACCGTCCAGGTGACCAACCTGATCGACCCGCGCGGCGGCAACTGGCACATCCTGACCGGCGCCGCCTTCCTCTCCTTCCTGATCCCGATGATCGTTTTCTTTGCCTTCCAGCGCTACTTCGTGCGCGGCCTGCTGGCCGGCTCCGTAAAGGGATAAAGAGAAACCATAAGAATTGCTGATGAATTCACCTCTCTGGTACAAGAATGCCGTTTTTTACGAAGTCTACGTGCGCGCCTTCCACGACAGCAATGCGGATGGCCACGGGGATCTGCGGGGGCTGACCGCCAGGCTGGATTACCTGCAAGAACTCGGCGTCGACTGCCTGTGGCTGATGCCAATCTACCCCTCCCCGCTCAAGGACGACGGCTACGATATCTCGGACTATTATGGCGTCCATCCGGATTACGGCACGCTGGAGGATTTCGAAGAATTGCTGGCGGCCGCCCACGCCCGCGGCCTGCGGGTCATCACCGACCTGGTGCTGAATCACACCTCCGACCAGCACACCTGGTTCCAGGCCGCCCGCCGGGACCCGAGCTCCCTCTACCGGGACTACTACGTCTGGAGCGATGACCCCGGACGCTACGCCGACGCCCGGATCATCTTCCTCGACACCGAGACCTCCAACTGGACCTGGGACCCGGTCGCCGGCCAGTATTACTGGCACCGCTTCTACGCCTCCCAGCCCGATCTGAACTTCGCCAACCCGGCCGTCCGCCGGGAGATGCTCAAGGTCATGAAGTTCTGGCTCGACCTGGGCGTGGACGGGTTCCGGGTCGATGCCGTCCCCTACCTTTTTGAGCGGGAGGGGACGAACTGCGAAAACCTGCCCGAGACGCATGCCTATCTGAAGACGATGCGCCGCTTCGTCGACGAACACTATCCCGGGCGGATCCTGCTGTGCGAAGCCAACCAGTGGCCGCGCGACGTGCGGGCCTACTTCGGCAAGGGCGACGAATTCCAGCTGGCCTTCCATTTCCCGCTGATGCCGCGCATCTTCATGGCCCTCCGGCGCGGCGCGGCGGAACCGATCCGCTGGGCGCTGTCCGAGACGCCGCCGATCCCGGAGAACTGCCAGTGGTGCACCTTCCTGCGCAATCACGACGAGCTGACGCTCGAGATGGTCTCGGAAGAAGAGCGCCAGTGGATGTGGCAGGAATACGCCCCCGACCCGGGCATGCGCCTCAACCTGGGCATCCGGCGCCGCCTGGCGCCCCTGCTGGACAATGACCGGCGCAAGATCGAACTGGCCTGCTCCCTGCTCTTCAGTCTGCCCGGCTCCCCGATCCTGTATTACGGCGACGAGATCGGCATGGGCGAGGACCTGTCCCTGCCCGACCGCAATGGGGTCCGGACCCCGATGCAGTGGGACGCCGGGCCAGGGGCCGGTTTCTCGAAGGCCGGCTATTCCTACAGCCCCGTGATCCACGCCGCGCCCTACCATCCGGAAAAGGTCAGCGTGGCGGCGCAGCGCTCCGATCCCCAGGCACTGCTGGCTGCGATCCGGGCGATGATCGCCCTGCGCAAGGCCCATCCCGTGCTGGGGTACGGCAAGCTCCAATGGCTGGAGGGGGACAACCCGGCTGTGGCCGCCTACCGCCGGACCACCCGCGGCCAACAGCTCGTGATCCTCAACAACCTGAGCGGGGAACGCCAATCCGTCCGGGGGATCGTCCTGCCGGGCTCCCGGATGACCGATCTCCTGACCGGCAAGACCTGTACGCCAGAGGCGGGCTCCGGCGCCCTCGAACTGCGGCCGTTCGAGCCTCTCTGGTTGGTGCAAGATCACTGACCCGGCGTTCGAAAATTCAGGCGTGCGGTAAGGCCAGCAATTCCCCCGCGACCTTCTTCAAAACAATGCACTCCGGGTCGAGAGCCCGGGCGGCAGCCTGGTATTTGTGGGCCTCGGCTGGGTTGCCGCGTCTGGCCTCGGCCAGGGCAATGAAACAGGCCTCGATCGCCCGGCCTTGCCGATCGGGATTCTTCTTGAAGGCCGACTGCAGCAGCGGCAGACCCTCGTCCGGCCGGCCCAATGTCACCAGGACCAGGCCGCGCGTCCCCTGGATGGCCGGTTCCCAGGGGACATTCTGATAGGCCTCGGCCGAATACCGGTCCGCCTCGGGCAGCAGGGCGGGATCTTCCAGCATGACATCAACGTAGGCGACATTGTTCAAGATGAGATTCTTGAAGGCCGGGTTGTGCTCGCTGCCCGGCAGCAGGCGGACGAAGGCCTGGCGGGCCCGCTCGTACTCGCCGATCCGGGTGTCGACCACCCCCGAGACGTTCAGCAGCATTTCATCGTCCGGGTAGCGCAGCAGGCCGGCCGCGGTCCAGCGACGGGCCTGCTCAAAGCGGCGTTCCTCGCTGGCCTCCATGGCCGCCAATGCATAGTAGCTGGCCTGGCGCTGCGCCAGCTCGTCCGGCTTCCAGAAGAAGATCCGCATCAGGTGCCAGCCATCCGAACCGTTCGCCCCGAACAGGACAGGAAACTTGCGCGGCCACAAATTGGCCAGGAACAGGAAGCCGTTCATAAAGCCGGACAGCAACATCAGGGTCGACCAGAAACGCGGCACAGGCAGCCAGAGCGTCATCAGCCACACCACCCCGCACAAGAGCGCCAGCAGGGCATGCGCGGCCGGTCCGGCCAGGTAGATCAGGAAATTTTTCAGCCGGTAGGCCGGAGCCGGCGGGCCGGCAAGGATCGTCGCCCCGCCCAGCGGGATGGCCCGCACGTCCCACTTCAAGCCCAGGATCTTGCCGTAGAACACCCGCCTGCCGCCCCCCAGCAGGATGCCGAAGACCCGGAAGCCGAGCAGGGCCGCGGTCAGGGCGTGGGCCAGTTCATGGACCACGACCAGGGGCAGGAACAGGAACAGGCTGAACGTGATCAGCAGGGCGGTCTGCCCGGCCTGCCGGCCCGGCAGGAGCAGGTAAAGCGCCAGCCCGGCCAGCGGGAGCAGGATATAACCGACGACCGCCGAGGTCGTCGTCCGGCGGAGGGCGCAATCCGGGCAGTAGAGGCGGGTCAGCAGGCCGAAGAAGCGCTGCTCCTTCGTGAAAACGATCTCGACCGGTGACTGCTTCTTGCAGCGGCTGCAGGTGAAGACTTTCTCGACAGCAGGTTCCATGGTCCCCAGTATACAACTTAACGCGAGGATCCGCTTCCAGACTCGAGGTTCAGGAAGCGCCCGTTCTTGCGCAGCCAGGCCCGGCGGGTCCTGTAATCCGGCAGCAGCTCCCCCACCCGGGCCCAGAAGGCCCCGGAATGGTTGCGGATCTCGAGGTGGACCAGTTCGTGGAGGATGACATAGTCGATGATCTCCAAGGGGGCCATGACCAGCCGCCAGGTGAAGCTTAACGTCCCGAGTGGGCTGCACGAGCCCCAGCGCGTGCGGGCCGACGAAATGCGCACCTTCTGGACCCTGAACCCGGTTTCCTGTGCCAGGGCCGCCACCCGCCCGGAGATCACCTCCGCCGCCCGGGCCCTGTACCAGCGGGTGAAAACCGCCTGCGCCTGTTGGCGCGCGGCCCCGGCCAGTTCGAAGTGCTCCTTGAGCGCCAGGGCCGGCCGCGCGCGGGCGCTGATCCGCAGCGGGTAGGCGCGGCCCAGGTAGAGGAACTTCTCCCCGTCCACATATTCGCGCACCAGCGCCCGGGCCTCGCGCTGGGCCTGGGCCTGCTTCTTGCTGATCCACTCGGACTTTGAGTCCACGAACTGGCGGATCACCTTCTCGGAAGCCCGCAGCGGCGCCCGGACGACCAGCGAACCGTCACGCTGGACGATCAGGGCGATGGTCCGGCGGCGGGTGCGGATCAGGAGATAATCGCTGCTCATGGATTGTCACGCACGCCGTAGACCCAGGCGAAGTCGGTCCCCTGGGTGTTGGCGGCAAAGGAGCGCTCGTCCGCGATCGAGAGGCGGGCGGCCTGGTCGGCCGTGAGCAGCGGGGTCGCCCGCAGGGCGTACAGGCTCCGGCTGACCGCTGCAACGCCCGCCTCGTCCCACATCCAGCCCGAGGCGTCGAAGCGGCGCAGGTCGAGCGGACGGGTGTACGCCCGCAGCGACTTGACCCTGTCGGCATTGAAGTAGGGTTCAAAATAGGACATCGCCAGTTCGCGCAGGCTGCGGTAGACCGGTTCACGAAAGCGCAGCCAGGCATAGTTGGACTTGGCCACGGCGCCCCAGCAGCCCGCCACCCGGTACAGCGCCAGGACGTGGTCGTCGTCGAGGCCGCGGGCCGGCACCAGGTCCAGGACGCGCGCCGGAAAGCCGAGCCGCTGCAGGGCCAGCGCGGCGAACAAGCCGCCATCCAGGCAGTGGGCCTGGCCGTCCTCCAGCACCCGTTTTGGGGAACGGTCGAGTTCCTCGGCCACGTAGGGCAGGCTGTCCAGGTAGGCCTGGATCGCCGGGGGCTGATCCAGGGATTCGAAAGTGGTTCGTGCTCCAGCACGCAACCGGTCGATGAATTCAGTCAGGGCATTCATACGTTGCTCCGCAGTCCAGGGCCTGCCCCTATTATATGCGCGCCTGCGGCGGGCCGGGGTGATCGCCGCCGCCCTTCAGACGGGTCGGGTTAATCGAAAGGCGGGCCGTTGGCCCGCCTCGACTGGATCCCTGGTTGGGAGAACTAGGGCGTGAAAGTGCTGGAGATGGTGAAGCTGCTGGGCGAGCCGTCGTAGGAGACAACCTGGACATAGTAGCGGCCGCCGGCATTGTTGATCGTGACGGACTCCGTGGCACCAACGTCGTTGGAATACCATTCGCCGAAGCCGGTATCCGAGAGCAGTTCGGTGATCTCACGATCGATGTACAGGTCCAGGTCCGCGTTGTTGCTGAAATTCGAGATGGTGACTACCAGGCGGCTGCCGCCATCGGGCACCCACAGGCAGAAGTTCTTGTAGACATCCTCCCAGGTGCTGCCGCCGGCGATCTGGCTGCCGACGCTGGCGTTCATCTCGAGGCGCTGGGTGCGCGAATCGCAGTCACCGCCGGTGAAGGGGGCATTGCCGCCGCCCGTAGGCGTGATCGTGCAGGCGAAGGCGGTCAAGGACAGGATGGCCACAACGAACAGGATCCAAATGGTTCTGGTTTTCGAAGACATGACAGGACTCCTTTAGAGGATGGAATAAGGGTGATTGGTGATGCCGTGGGTCACGGGCGCACCAAAGAGAGACACAGATAATTTATATCAAATCGGATGCGGAAAGTCAACCAGAAACGGGGAGTACATATGTCAGGGGCAACAGGCCGAGCGTCTGCCCCTCCCCTCCGCCATGGACCTCCAGCCGGATCGGTGCCAGGACCGTCTCCACGGCGCGCTCGAGCAGGCCGCCATAGCGGACCAGGTCGAGGCAGCGGGCGTCCAGCGGCCCGGGCAGGTCCCAGGCCCGGACCCCCGGCCGGCCGCGCGTGAAGACGAAGCGCACCCGCTGCCCGGGCCGGACGGTCTTGCCGGCCTCCTGCAGCTGGCGGGCAGCCCGCGCCGCCGGCGAGGGGCTCGCATAGGCCTGCAGTTCCCGGCTCAACTTCTGGGCGAGCAGCAGCTTCTCCGGCAGCACGCAGCCGGAACGCAGGGCGCGCCTCTGCGAGCCGGCAAAGGCCTCGGCTTCCGGCAGGCGCTCCTCCAGCTGGCCAGCAGAGGGGGCCCGGGCCAGGATCTCCAGCAGGCCCAGCTGGGTCTCAACGATGAAGGCGGGGGTATCCCGCCGGCGGGCCTCGATGCCGCGCACCTTGAGGCTCCCATCCTGGAAGACGCCGAAGTAGCGGTTGGCGACCGGCACGCGGCTGTCCCGCCGGGAGGCCAGGAAGACCACCCAGCGGTAGACGCCGTCCAGGGCGATCGGCAGGCCGGTCCGGCCGGTGATTTCCGCCAGCAGGGCCGCGAAGTCGGCCGGGGTCTGACAGCCCGCCCGGCGCACCCACAGCCCGTCCACGTACATGTGCAGGACCTCGTAGCCCAGGTCCTCGGCAGCCTCCTTGGCCCGCAGCAGGGCCTCACGCCCGTAGGCGGTCACCGCCTCGTGGGCCTCGATGCGCCCGAAGCGGGCGTTCTTGTAGCCCAGGTAGCCGAAACAGGTGACCAGCAGCCACTTCGCGGCGCTGGCCCGGGCCTGGAAGGCCGCCCGCCGGCAATCGTGGAGAGGCAGGGTCAGCAGGGCCGCCTTGAGCTGCAGGCGCTTGTGCAGCAGCGGCGCCAGGGTCCGGGGCACGATGCCCGGCTCGCCAGGCGCCCGCCGCAGGTGCGCCCCCGCCCCGTCAGCCTGCGGAACCTCGGGGGAGATGTTGAAGTGCACCATGATGCCCGGGTACATCGAAACGAAGTCGATCCCGGCCACATCGCGATGCAGGCCGACCGTCGGCTGGTAGACCATCCCACCCATGTCAGCCCGCAGCAGACCGGCGGCCGTCTTGGGCGCCTCAGCCTGGCCCTTGTGCCAGGGGATCAGGATGCCGTTCTGCAGGGCGGTGACGAACTGCATCGCCGAGATGCCCGTTCCCGGCGAAAGGCGGGCCGCATCCTGGACGGGCTGGCGGGTGACCCGGGCCATCTCCAGGACCCCCTCCAGGCCGTAGTCATCCCACAGCAGGGCGTTGTGGCGGTCCAGGTGCCAGCGGCCGCGCAGCTGGACCTGGGCTTCGCGAGAGACGATCTGGCCGTAGGAGAAGTACGTGTGCGCCCGGCGCTCCACCACCGGGCCCGTCTCCCGGTTGAGCGGCAGGCGCAGGCCGTTCTCCCGGCAGGCCTGCAGCAGGAAGGGCAGCAGCCAGGTATCGCCCCAGGCGGTCAGGATCAGGTCGGGGTCACAGCGCCCGAGCAGGGCCCGCAGGCCGGCCAGCAGAGGCCGAACCGGCTCGAGCGGCAGGGACCAGCACCGGCGCCCAAAGGCCACCCTGAGTGTTCGCGGCGGCCGGTGGGCCGGGTCACAGTCCGGCTCGAGCGACAGGACCCGCAGCGGGACCGGCTCGGGCTCCAGGTCCCAGGGCGCTTCGAGCGGAGCCAGGTCCAGGATCCGCCCGTCGCGGACCTCCAGCCGGCAGCGCGCCAGCGGGAAGACGTCCCAGGCCGCGGCGTAGCGCAGCGGGAGGGAGATGTCGGCATCGTAGTAGGTCAGGTCGGGAAAGGCCAGGACCATGCGCCGGAAGATCCCGTCCAGACAGGCAGGCTGCAGGACCTCGACCGCCAGGACGCTGAGCGGGCCGCGAAAGACATCCCGGCGGCAGGCGCGTCCCAGGCGCACGGGCGCATCCTGGGCCTGCAGCCAGCGTCCCAGGTCCCGCAGGCGGGCAGCCGGCCCGGCGGCGTAGACCGCCGCGGCGAAGTCCTGGACGAAGCGCTGCCGGCGGCCATCGCTGCCGAGCAGCCAGACGGTCAGGCCGTCCTCGCCCGGGTAGACATCCAGCAGCCAGCCGCTGATCGAGTCCGTGCTCATCGTCCGCCGGGGAGGAGCTCGTCCAGCTGGCGGCGCAGGCGCAGGACCTGCTTGTGCTCCTCGAGCAGCATGGCCAGCAGGAAGACCTCGAAGGGCAGGGCGTGGGCGGCGTACTGGGCGGCAGCCAGGTGCTGGCGGGCGCTGGCGAACAGGTCGTCGAGGGCCAGCTGGTCGGCGCGGCGCAGGGCCCGCCGGAAGCGGGCAAAGGCGGCCTCTTCCTGCAGGAAGAGCTGGGTTGCGGACGACAGCGTGCGGCCCATCAGAACAGCCTCCGGGGTTCAGGTTCGGGCGCTGCCGCCCGGGCAAAGAAGGCCTCGGCCGCCGCTCCCCGAAGCAGGTCGAGCAGATCGGAAGCCGTCCGCCCCGGGACGGCCGGGGGATGGACGCTGACCAGGCCGGGGGCCGTGCGGGCCAGGCGCCCCAGGTGGGGAATGCAGGCTGCCAGCAGGCGTTTGCGCTCCCCGGGCGGGACGGATTCATCATAGAAGGTATTGAGCAGGTCAAGGATGACGAAGGGCTCGGTCCCGCCCGGGGAACCCTCCAGCAGCGAGAGCACCTGGTAGCAGGTAAAGGCCCGGGCGATGGTGACGCGCTCCAGGACCTCCGCCCGGCCGCGCGCCGCCCGGGCGACCCGGTAGGCGTTGAAGCGGTTGCCGCCGTCCAGGACCCGCACAGCACTGCGCCCGCCCAGCCGGGCGACCGCAGCCAGCAGGTCGCCGTTCAGGCTGCGCGGGCCGACCAGCAGGAGCCAGCCGGAGGAACGGGGTTCGAGCGTTGCCTTCATGCTCTCAGGATACCCCCTGCCGGGAACAAAAAACACCCCCCCGGGGGTGCAGGGCAGGCCGGTCCCAGGGGAGGGGCCAGCGCTGGGGGTCCGGCAGGCCGGCGGCCTAGGACTGGGCCGGCGGCCCCCAGGCGCTGAAATCCCAATCGGCCAGCAGCAGGCGCAGTTCGTTCTTGCCGTGCAGGTTGTAGCGGACCAGCGCCTGCCGGACGTAGCCCTTGACCGTGTCGGGCGAGACGTGCAGCCGGGCGGCCATCTGGCGGTTGGTGTATCCCAGGCAGGTCAGGGCGGTGACGTCCTGCTCGCGCGGCGAGAGCGATTCCCACAGCCACCACAGCCGTTCGTGATCGCCGCGCTGGGCCAGCGCGTCAGCCAGCAGGTCGGCGTGAACCTCCTCGGGGAGACGCTGCTCACGCTCGGCCAGCTGGACCAGCACTGTGTGCAGGTTCCCGTCCAGCGAGTAGGTGTGTGATTCGCAGGATGGCGCGAGTCCCAGGGAACGCAAAAGTTGTTTCCAGATCGCCATGGCAGGTGCCCTGAACCAGGGTTCCACCCTGATTATAGCAGAAAATTTGTTCTAGCGAGAGCACCCCTCGCGCAAACGGCGTCGCCGGAACCTCGCCCGCTCTCTGCTCGGCGAGTGTCCCCCGGAAAACCGGCCTGCTCCATCCGATTCGGCAGTACAATCGGTTCGATGTACCTCCATCTCACCACGCACTCGGCTTACTCCCTGCAGGAGGGCCTGCCGCTGCCCTCCGAGCTGACCCGGGCCGCAGCAGCCGACGGGATGTCGGCCCTCGGCCTGACCGACCACCATCTGCTCTCCGGGGCGGTCGAATTCGTGACCGCCTGCCAGGAGGCCGGCGTCCAGCCCGTGCTGGGCCTGGAGATCGACCTGGAAGCCGGCCCCCTGTCGCTCCTGGCCATGAACCTGGACGGCTGGGCCAACCTGTGCCGCCTGGCGAGCGCCCTGGCCCTGCGGGACGATCCGCTTGCCGCCTGCCCGCCTGGCATGCTGTCGTCCTTCTCCGGCGACCTGATCGCCCTGCGCGCCGAGACGGGAGAGGCGGCCCGGGAACGACTCGCCCAACTCGGGGAGATCTTTCCCGGCCGGTTGTATGCCGCCCTGCAGGACCCGGCCCGGGCGCTGCCGGTCTCGCTGCTGGCCCACAAGCTGGGGCTGCCGACCGTCGTGGCCCATCCCGTCCATTACCTGACCCCCGCCCAGGCCAGCCTGCAGCGCACCCTGACCGCCATCCGCCTGAACCAGCCGCTGGGCCGGCTCCCCGTCACCGCGGCCGCCCCACCGGGGGCGCATTTCGTCCCGGCAGGCGAGATCGAATCCCGCTACCAGCACTTCCCGGCGGCCCTGGCCGCCACGGCCGAGATCGCCGCCCGCTGCCATTTCGCCCTGCCGCTGGGCGTGGCCCGCATGCCGATCGTCCCGCTGCCGGAGGGGCGCAGCGCCGCCGAACACCTGCGCCGCAAGGCCGAGGCGGGAGCCCGCCGCCTGTACGGGCGGATCCGCCCGCCGGTCAGGGCCCGCCTCGACCACGAGCTGGAGGTCATCGCCCGCATGGGCTACGAGCCGATCTTCCTGATCGTCGAGGAGATCCTCGACTTCGCCCGCCGAAGCGGGATCCCGTTCTCGTCGCGCGGTTCGGCGGCCTCCTCGCTGGTCGCCCACTGCCTGGGCATCACCAGCCCCGACCCGCTGCGCCTGAACCTGTACTTCGAACGCTTCCTCAACCCGGCCCGGGCGACCCCGCCCGATATCGATACCGACCTGTGCTCGCGCGGGCGCGAGGCCGTCATCCAGCATGTCTTCGAGACCTGCGGCGCAGACCGGGCTGCAATGGTGGCGACGGTCAACCGCTTCCGGCCGCGCTCGGCCCTGGGCGACGTGGCCAAGGCCCACGGCCTGACCCCCGCCCGGGTGCGCGAGATGGTCGACCAGCTGCCGCACGCCTTCTGGGCCCGCAAGGAGCAGGACCAGGAGGGCCGTGACCCGCCCTCGCCCTTCGCCGACCTGCGGGAGGCCTACCCCGCGGCGGCCTTCCGGCAGATCTTCGAGCAGGCCGAGGCCCTGCTCAGGCTGCCGCGCCATCTCTCGGTCCACCCCGGCGGGGTGGTCGTGGCGCCCGGCCCGCTGACCGACCTGGTGCCGGTGATGCGCTCGGGCAGCAAGCGGATCACGATCACCCAGTTCGACCTGGAGGCAGTCGAGGCCATGGGTCTGGTCAAGATCGACCTGCTCGGGATCCGCGGCCTGACCGTCCTGGGCGACGTGGCCGCCTTCATCCAGGCCGGCCGTCCGCAGGAATTCACCAGCCCGCTGAGGGTTCTCGAGGCGACCCCCGACATGGACCCGGCGACCTCCGAGCGGGTCGAGAGCGGCGCAACGATCGGCTGCTTCCAGATCGAGAGCCCCGGGATGCGCGCCACCCTGCGCGCGATCCACGCCCGCAGCCAGGACGACATCATGGCCGCCCTGGCGCTCTACCGGCCGGGTCCCTTGAGCGGCGGGTTGAAGGACGCCTTCGTACGCCGCTACAAGGGCGACGAGCCGGTCAGCCACCTCCATCCGGCCCTGGCGCCCCTGCTGGAAGAGACCTTCGGGGTGATCCTGTACCAGGAGCAGGTCCTGCGCATCGCCCACGAACTGGCCAGCTTCAGCCTGGCAGAGGCCGACCTGCTGCGCCGGGCAATGAGCCACTTCGACCCGGGCAAACGCATGCAGGAGCTGCGCCGCAAATTCATCGAGCAGGCCCATGCGCGCAACGGCATCCCACCCGAGACCGGCGAGCGGGTCTGGGAGATGATGGCCGCTTTCGCCGGCTACGGCTTCCCCAAGGCCCACGCCGCCTCCTATGCCCAGGTGGGCTGGAGGTCGGCCTGGTGCAAGACCCATTTCCCCGGCGAGTTCATGGCCGCCGTGCTGGCCAACTGGGGCGGCTACTACAGCCAGCGGGTCTACCTGGGCGAGGCCCGCCGGCTGGGGCTGGCCGTGCACGCCCCGCACATCCATTTCTCGGGCCGCAACTTTGTCTACGCACAGGATGCAAGCGGAGAGCGGGCCCTCTTCATGGGCCTCGACCAGGTCAGGGGCCTGACCCGCCGGACGATCGAGCGCATCGTCCGGCAGGTCAGGCCCTTCGGATCGCTGGAGGACTTCCTGGCGCGGGTCGACCCGCGCCCGCAGGAAGCCACCAGCCTGGCGCGCGCCGGGGCCCTGGAGGGCTTCGGGACGATCCCTTCGATTTTGAACCGTCTGGAAGGCGGCGGCTGGCAGGCCGGGCAGCCCAGCCTGTTCGCCTGGACCGGGGCCAAGGATGCGGTCCAGGCCGCTGACTGGACCCTCGAACAGAAGGCCGCTGCCCAGAAGGAGCTGCTCGGCACCAGCCTGGAGGCCCACCCGCTCGAACTGGCCGCCGAGCAGATCCGGGCAGCCGGGGCGATCACGACCGTTGAGGCCGCCGGGCGGGTCGGCCAGCGGGTGACCGTGGCCGGCGTACGCCAGAGCGGGCACCGCAGCCGGACCGCCAAAGGCCAGGCGATGATGTTCCTGACCCTGGAGGACCTGTCCGGGACCCTGGACGTGGTCCTGTTCCCGGACGTTTACCGCCAGGCGCGGACCTTCATCCACGCCGCCGCGCCGATCCTGGTAACCGGCGTGGTGGAAACCGACCCGGCCCGGGTCGAGCCGCTGCTGCGGGCGGAAAAGGTTGCCCGGCCTGGATAAAGGCGGGCTGCGGCAGACGGCCACACGGTCCTGGGACCGTCTGGCCGGGTGATCCTGGAAGGGGCGCCTTTCCACCCGGCAGGGCAAACACGCCTACCGCTGCTGATCGTATATGAAACTGACCGGCACCCCCCGGACATCGGCCGAAGCCCCGCTGGTATGGATGGTCAGGCTGCGCTCACTGTAGCCCCCGTTCCAGCCGCCCTCGCGGATGTGCACGTTGTAACTGCCGCCGCCCAGGTCATCCACGCCGTCCACGATCGCCACATGACCATGGGTCGCATGGCTCTGGCGGCCGGTCGGATCGGGCTCGATCACCAGCACGCTGCCGGGGACCGGGCGATTGCCGGTCTCGTATCCGGCGGCGGCGGCCTGGTCATTCCACTGATGGGCATTCCCGCTGCAGGGAACGTTGCGGTGGCGAGCCGCATAGCGTGTGCAGTTGGTGGAGTCGGTCCCTGGAAAATAGGGGTGTCTCGCCGACGGCCCATCCTCCGGGATTCCCGGGGCGATCACCCCCTCCAGCGCGGACTGGCGGGCCTGTAATTCGGCCAGGTTGGCCTGTTCCTGCCGGCAGGCATCCAGCTCGGCCTGCAGGTTCTGGCGTTCGGACCGCAGGGCCTGCAGTTCGATGTCCAACTGCGACACCTGGTCCTCATAATCATCGGATTCGGTCCGCCAGGGAAGGCCGTCCCCATCCCCGGGAAAAGGCCGGTGCTCCTTGTCCCAATCCGGCCGGATCCGGTTGTACCAGGCATCCGCCCTGGATTGGGCCCCGGCCCGCCGGCGCTCCAGGTCGGCAATCCGGGCATCGAGATCCTCGAGCCGGGAGTGGATTTCGGCCTCGTCCTGCATTGCATCCAGGTGGGCCCGGGAAGCCGCCCGCGCCGCATCCAGGCGCTGTTCTTCCAGGAAGCGGTCTTTCCAGGACATCCCCCGGATCGCATCATGATAGGCCTCCCCGGCGGACGTCGAAGCGCCCAGCACGCTGCCCACCAGGGCAACTCCGCCCCCGGCCGCGGCCAGCTGCGGGCCGAACCCGAACCGTGAAGTCGGGTGGCCGGGTCCGGCCGAATCTGTCGCCTGCCACTCATCGACCTCGCGCCGGATGCGCTGGCTGAAGGTCCGGGCCTCTTCGGCCTGCTGGCGCAGCCCGCGGACCACCTGCTGAAGGCGGACCGTGAAATCGGCACTGCCGCCGCCCTGCCAGTCCAGGCGGGCCAGCCGCCGCTGCAGGGCCTGGCTGCCCTCGTAGATCAGGCCGGCAAATTGCTCCAGCTGCTCAGCCGCCTGGCGGACCTGCTCGGGATCCATGTGAAGCGCAGGCATCAGTGCCTCCTCGCTTCGCGGAAGCGACAGGACCCCTGTTGATCCAGGAAGAGTGCGCGATCCAGGGCAGGCCTCAAGTCCAGCAGATATGGCTGCCCGGACCGGGCGATGGGACGGGCATGTTCGGAGGCGAGGGGATCTCTGGACATCGCAGCAGTTTTTAAGATTGGGCAAGGATTGGAGGGCGACCGGATGATTCTATCCCAACCACGACCTTCTCCGCAATGATCCCTGGGCAGTTGTTAAGCGCCTGTAGAGAGCCGGAATGCCTCCCGGTCATCCGTCCGACACGATCCCTCCCGTTGCCAGGGCCCTGGCCTCGCCTTCGAAGCGCTTCAGAGCCCGAGCCAGCCCGCAGGGGAAATCGATCGCTGCAGATGCTCCTGGCAGCCGGGTCTGTCTCCAGACACAAATCGAAGGCCCTGGAACCCCCCCTCCTGCCGCCTGCACCGATCTGCGCAGCGGTCTGATCGCGTCCCAGGGATGGGCCGAGCAGACCGGTCGTGGTTCCTTTCTTTTCGTCTGGCTCGCAGCAGAAACGGAGCAGGCCTCAGCCGGATCGGGTTGATACGAGACAGGATCGAGGCACTGGTTGGATCCGCCGCCCCAAGAACCTGCCAGCGGAAGTTTCCACCACAGGCCGCTTTTTGCCGTTCCCGCTCCCCTCACACAAACTTGAAATCCTGGATCATCCCGGCCAGGGTCCGGTCCAGGTCGGCCGCTTCCCCGGCTGTCCGGCTGGCGGTCAGGCTGACCAGCATGCCGTCCACCGGCAGGGCAATAATGCGCTGCAGGGTCGCCTTGTCTGCCTTGGGATGCTGGAAACGGTAGAAGCAGTGATAGGCCGGGCGTCCATCCAGTGTGGCTTCATCCTCGACCAGCACCTCTGCATCCGGGAAAAGATCCTGGCGCGTCCGCTGGAGCAGGATGCGGATCTCTGCCAGGCCGACATCGCTGCTGATCCGGACCAGATCGACGACCAGATTGGCAAGCAGGTTGTCTTCCCGTTGGGGGGTTATGAAAATCGCCTGATGCTGCGGGGAGGCGCGAATCAGCCAGTTGGTCGGCACCTGCATTTCAAACCCGGGCCCCCTGAACAACATGGTCTCCATGGGAAATCTCCTGTCTTCACCCGTCAATCATCGCGGTTGATGATGTCATCGCGGTTGATAATGTCATCGCGGTTGATGATGTCATCCCGGTTGATGATGTCATCCCGGTTGATGATGTCATCCCGGTTGAGGATGTCATCCCGGTTGAGGATGTCATCCCGGTTGAGGATGTCGTCCCGGTTGATGATCCGGATCCCCGGATCCGCCCCGGGAGGCAGGGGGGCGTTCCTTGCTCCGGGGCTGTTCCTGACCGCCTGAGGACTGGCACTGGCCGGCGTGATGAGCCCACGCAGCCCATCCGCGATCGGCTCAACCACGAAATCATCGATCGGTTCGATGACATACTGGTTCACAAACCCCCCGGTGGCTTTTGCCGCGCTGATCAACGGGTCCACGGTAACGCTCTTGAGGGCGCCCCAGAAACCACCGCCATCATCATCCGGACGGTCATAATACGCCAATTCTGTTTCACGCGGCGGGGCAGGCCGGGGTGGCTCGCCCAGGATGGAAGCAGCCGCAATTCCTCGGAAGTCGCGCTGCCCCATCCCGTCGGCCAGCAGCCATTCATCGATCTCCCGCCACATGCGCTGATTGAGGGTCTCCACGGCGGCCAGCAGGCCTTCCAGGTGTCGGACATTCTCCTGGAGGGCCCGCCCGGCGCGTTCGCCCTGCGCATCCTCCCAATAGTCGGGCAGAACGCCGCTGTCCCTTTTCAGGACATCGACAGCGGTCCGGGTTTCCATCAGCCAATTGTTGATGTAGCCATACAATTCCGTCAGTGTCGCTGTATCCATGTGAAGTGTATTCATGGGATCCTCCGCAATTCATCTCCCGGAATGACGACCCGGATCATCCGAACTCCCGGTCGATGTCCTGGTACTGCGTGATCGCAGTTCCAAGAGCGGCGACCTGTTGTTTTACAGACTGCACCTCAACATCCAAGCCGTGCTTCAGGCGGTTGAACTCCTCCAGGAATTCGACCGCTGACCTGCCTTTCCAGGCCGCCTCCAGGGCCCTCCCCACCGAGCTGGAAAGCGATCCCAGGTTTTCGTCGAGGGACCTGCTGACCGTGACGAAACGACCATGGATCAGGGTGCAGTTGTCAATATCCATCTTGAGAGTGGTCATCGTGGGCAACTCCTTTCGAATCCATGCGGTGCTGAAATCATTATAGGGGGATGGGACGCACGCGTCAACGCTTTCTTCGCACCTTTCCGGGGATCGCGCCCGGGTTGAAAGGTGGGGCGGTTGGCAGGCCGAGCTGGCCGGCGGAGGCCATCTACGGATATCCCGGACACAGGAAGTAGGGGTCGACCGAGTCGCCGCCCTCGGCCATCCAGCCGGTGTAGCCGCTGGTCGTCGAACGCACCTCCCACCAGGTCCAGTCATCGCCGCACTCCGGACCGCCGATGACCTCGAACTCGGCATCCGGCTGCATGCGGTGGATGATCGCAAAGGCGCGGCCCGGCCCGGAGCGCATCGCCACCGTGTCACTCTGCGTGCAGACGTAGATGTGATCGCCGACCTCGATGCGCTGCGGCGGCGCGCCCGGACAGGTCGTCTGGGCAGTGGTCGTATTCCCGCCGGAACGGGTGGCGGTCGGGCGGGAGGCGGTGGTGGAGGTGGCGGTCGGAACGCCCGGGCGGGCCGCGGTGGGCCGGGAAGCGGAGCGCGGCAGCATCAGGCTGCCGCCCACCAGGGCCGCCACCATGATGCAGCCCAGCCCGGCCAGCAAAGCGCCGCCCAGCAGCCACGGCCACCAGGGCCGCCGCGCCGGCCCGCCCGGGCCGGGCGTGCCTGGCGCGCGCTCCGGCTCCCCGGGGTCCGGCAGGGCCTCCTGCACACGGGTGAGCCGGGTGTCCTCCTGGTGCAGCGTTCCAAAAGTCTCGGGAGCCCTGCCCGTCTCCCCGCCTGCCCGGGCGGCCGTTCTCTTCCGCCCGCCCGGCAGCCCCTCCAGGGCCAGGGCGAACGCGCCCATCGACGGGTAGCGCTCGGCGGGATTCTTGGCCAGCGCCTGGCGCATGACCGCTTCCACTTTCTCGGGCAGCTCGGGGATGAACCGGCGCGGCGAGGGCAGCGGCGTGTTGATGTGCTTGACGATCACCGCCATGGGTGTGTCGGCCGTGAACGGCCGGTGCCCGGTCACCAGCTCATAAAAAACGATCCCCAGCGAATAGATGTCCACCCGGGAGTCGATCTCCCCGCCGAGGCCCTGCTCAGGGGCCATGTACTCCGGGGTGCCGACCCCCATCCCCGTGCCGGTCAGGGTCTGGGTTGCCTCGGTCTCAAGCAGCTTGGCAATCCCAAAGTCGGTCAGCAGCGGCTGGCCGGTCTCGTTCAGCAGGATGTTGGACGGCTTGACATCGCGGTGAATGATGCCCTGGCTATGGGCGTATGCCAGGGCCTGCGCCACCGGGAGCAGCAGCCGGACCGCCTCCTGCCAGGGCATGGGCTCGTCCAGGCGGTCCTTGACCGTCCCGCCGGGGACATATTCGAGCACCAGGTAGGCCGTCCCTGCATGCTCGCCGTGGTCGAGGATGGCCACGATCCCGGGATGGGAAAGCCGGCGCAGGGCCCGGGCCTCACGCCTGAAACGGTGCAGGATCCTGTCAAACTGCTCTGCGGGGAACGCTGACCGGCGGATGATCTTGACCGCCACATCCCGCTCCGCCTGCGGGTCACGAGCCCGGTAGACGGTCGCCATCCCGCCCTCGCCCAGGCGTTCGAGGATCTGGTAGCGTCCCAACGAATGACCGATCAGACCAGCCATGCTTGTTTCCTTGGAAAAGAAGCGTGTTCGCGCGCTGCTACGGGTTGGCGCCGGATGGACAAAAACGTCTCACCCCGAGTCTTCTTTCGGGGTGAGACGGGCTGCCTGATCCATCTTACGGCGTGTTGCCGGGGTGACGATCAAGCTCGGTGATATAGAGCGTCCCGGGGACATAGTCGCCAGCGGAATAACTGCCGACCCAGATGTCGTACTGCCCGGAGGGAGGGTTGGAGATATCGACCTGCGGGTCATACGAGTAGCCCGAGTCGTCGTTGCAGTACCATTGCCCGGTGGCGCTGTTGACGATCAGGGTTGTATCTTCCCCGCCATTGGCCACGAAGAAGATCCGCAGGCGTTGGGAGCTGCCCGACCAGAACAGGCGGAAATCGGGCGCGCTGGTGGCGTGTCCAAGGCAACCGTCCCCCAGGCCGAGCGAGCGGACATCCACGCTGCCGCCGCTGGTGATCGATACGCTGAAGGGATCCGGCACGAAACCCGAACTGAGGCCTACGTCCCCGAAATTCGGCGAGAGCGAAAAATTAAGGCCATCCCCGGGCTGGTTGTTCGTGCTTCCGCCGGTGTTGCCCGAGGTGGAGGATCCCTGGTATTCGGCCCACCAGCAGCCCGTGGACCCGTCGAAGGACGTCATTTCGCCTTCCATGTAGCGATCCCCGATCCCGCCGAAATACTCCGTGCCACTGTCGTAGGTCATCCAGATCTGGCTTCCACTGGTGACCCAGGTTCCATGCAGATTGGAGGCGGTCACATATTCGCCGCCGGGCTGGAGATAGAGCGTGCCAAGCGCCTCCCCACCATCGCAGTCCCAGTCAAAGTACAGGTCCCAGGTCCCAATCAGGCTGATGGCCTGGGTGGCAGTCGGCCGGGGGGTGGCGGTCGGCTGGGGAGTGGCGGTCGGCTGGGGAGTGGCCGTCGGCCAGGGGGTCGGGGTGGCAAACAGACCGGCAAGCGGGTTCCCCATGCCCCATACCCAAACGCCCAGCACGACCAGCAGGCTGCAGAGAACGAACAACCCGCCGCCGATCCCCAGCAGCCACCAGATCCAGGCAGTGGACCGCCGGGCAGGTCGCGGGATGGCGGCATAGGTGGTTCCGGTGGTCCCGGCGGGCGGAGGTGCCCCAACCGGGCTGCGCCGGGGAGCAGAGGCCGTCCTGGCGGAGGCGGATTGCCTGCCGGCGCTGGTCCCCAACAGGCCTTCCATGGCCCGGATGAAAGTCCCCATATCCTGAAAGCGGGCTTCGACCTGCTTGGTCAGGGCCTTGAGCAGGATCCGCTCGACCGCCTCCGGCAGGTCCGGAATGAACTTCTGCGGCCGCGGGAGAGGCTCCCCGCTCTGCTTGATCATCACCGCCATCGGCGTGTCGGCCTGATAGGGTTTCCGGCCGGTGATCATTTCATAGAGGACGATCCCCAGGGCATAGATGTCCACGCGATGATCGATGGAATGACCGGCGATCTGCTCCGGTGCCATGTACTCGGGCGTTCCCACCACCATGCCGGTCTCGGTCAGCTCAACCGTGGCTTCTTCCTCGACCAGTTTCGCCACTCCGAAATCGGTCAGCAGCGGTTCGCCGGAGTCGGTGATCAGGATGTTGGCCGGCTTGACATCCCGGTGGATGATCTCCTGCCCATGGGCATAAGCGAGGGCCCGGGCGACCGGGAGCAGCAGGCGCATCGCTTCCGCCCAGGGCAGGCGGCCGCGCTGCTCGATCAGGTTCTTCAGGCTGCCGCCGGACAGGTAAGGCATCACCAGGTAGGGCCGGCCCTCATATTCACCGTAATCCATCACTTTGACAATATTGGGATGGGTGAGGCGGGCCAGGGCCTTGGCCTCCCGTTCAAAGCGCTTGAGGGAGCGGGCCAGAGAATCGGGCGTAAAGCGTTCGGTGCGGATGAACTTGATCGCGACGTCATTTTCGATGCGGGTGTCATAGGCCTTGTAGACCACGGCCATGCCGCCTTCACCGAGCTGTTCCAAGATGTGATAACGATCGATCGATTGTCCAACAAGACTGTCCATGGTTCTCCTCTGCCTGGAAATAGCCAGTTATCGAAGTTGAAAGGTCTTTTCAATTGACTGAAGCTTACGGCCATTATATAATATTTTGACGAAACCAATCCTTACATTACTCTAACGGAGGTTGTACATGGCAACACTGCATATGGAAGTCGAGACCGCTCGCAGCACGCACGGCAACATCACCAATACCCACTCTCAACTCACCTCGCAGCTGCAGAGCATGACCAGTTCTGTCAACGGGTTGCAGTCGGCCTGGCAGGGCAATTCGGCGACCGAGTTCTTCAACGAATATGAAACCTGGCGCGGCAACCTGAACTCGCTGCTGGACCAGCTCAACAATCTCTCCACCCGTCTCCAGTCGGAGATCAACGAGTGGGAGCAGATGGCCCAGCGCCTGGCCTGACCAGCGCCTCTCATATCCAGGTCCTTCCAGTTGCGTTCCATCAACCCTCCCAGGGCGCATTTCCCCTGGGCCGGGTTGCTTTGTAGGCATGTCAGGTTGACACAAGCCCATGACCCAGTCTGCTGCACCGAAGAACGCCTCCCCTGGCGTCCCCGGCCCTCCCGCGAGCGCCCGGCGCCGCTTTATCATTTCCCAGCGCGAGCCCTGGCAGCTTCCTGCCGACGAGATCGAACTGCCGGCTCCCAGGCCGCTTCCCGGCACTCCCCCGACCATCAACTGGTTCATGACCATCCTGCCGGGAGCAGGGATGTTGATCATGATGGTGATCACACTGGTCATCGGCTACGCGACAGGCAGCGCGGCATTGTCGATCACCAGCATCCCGATGCTGTTCATGAGCCTGATCTTCCCCCTGGCCACCCTGGGAAGCTATTTCTCCCAGAAGAAGAAATACGACCGCAGCATCCGTGCCCGGGAAGCTGAGTATGGGAAGGTGCTCAGGCAGGAAGAAGGCCGCCTGACCGCCCTCGTCCAGGACCAGCGCAATATCCTTGCGCGTGAGTACCCGGCGCTGGAAGGGCTGGTCAGGATCGCGGTCAGGGATCCTGACCGCCGCCAGCGGCTGTGGCTCCGGCGGCGATCCGATCCCGATTTCCTCTCGCTGCGGATCGGGTTGCTCCGGGCTGGAGCGGCCTCCTTCAAGGTCTCCCCCCCGCGCATCGCCGACCAGAACGATCCATTGATCAAGCTGCCCCCCAGGGTCATCCGGAAGTTCGCGGAGATCCCCAACCTGCCGGCGCTCCTGCCCCTGGCCACGGCCGGCAGCCTGGCCGTGGCAGGTGCCAATTCAGCCTTCCTGTACGGCATGACCCGCCGCCTGCTCCTGGAGATCCTGGTCCACCATTCTCCGCAGGATGTCCAGCTGTTCGTGCTGGCCGACGGGAGCGGAGCCGCCGAACGCTGGGAGTGGTTGAAATGGGCTCCCCACCTACGGGCCTTCGAACCCGAGGAAACCCTGCGCCACCTGGCCTTTCACTCCGAAGCGATCGATGCCTGCCTGGAGTGGCTCTCGGATGAATACAACCGCCGGCGGGTCGGCGTCAATCCTGAACAATACACCAAACACCCCGCCATCGTGGTCGTCCTGGACGACAACGGAGGCATCCGCCAGCTGCCGGCCCTGGCCCAGCTGGCGGCCAGCGGCCACGAGGTCGGCATCTACCTGCTGATCGCCGGCCTGCAGGGCTGTCCGCGCGAGTGCCGCGCCCGCCTGGAGGTCTCCGAGGAGAGCTTCCGCTACGTCGAGACCTGGGGAGGCGAAAGCGGAAGCAGTGTGCTGGACGGCAGCCCGGAACCAGCCGGCCAACCCGACTGCGAACAGGTCGCCCGCACCCTGGCCGGGTACGAGGTGATCGGCGTCCAGAGCGGCGCCGCCCTTCCCGAGAGCATCCGCATCTCCGAGGCGCTGGGGGTCTCCCTGCTGGACGCGGAGGCCCTCCGGCAGCGCTGGACCCGTCCGCTCGGAGCGCGCGACATGCTCCAGTTCCCGGTCGGCGTGCGGGTCAACCGCGATTCGCTCGAACCGATCGGGCTAGACCTGCGCCCGGAGGACCTGGGCGGCAAGCAGGCCTTCCACACCGTCCTGATCGGCACGACCGGCAGCGGCAAGAGCGTCTTCCTGCAGTCGCTGGTGCTCAGCGCGGCCTACAACTATTCCCCGCGCCACCTCAACGTCCTGCTGATGGACTTCAAGGCCGGAGCCTCCGAACTGAGCAAACTGAAGGAACTGCCCCATGTGGTCGGCCTGGTCACGGATCTCGGCCCGGAGCTGGCCGAACGGGCCCTGATCGCGATCGAGAGCGAGATCGAACACCGCAAGCGGATCTTCGAAGAGGCCGGCAAGATCTCGGATATCTGGGCCTACAACAAACGCTTCCCCGAGCAGCCCCTGCCCCACCTGCTGCTGGTCCTGGATGAGTTTGCCAAGGGCGTGGAACTGCTCCCCGACATGCAGCGGGTGCTGCAGCTGCTGGCGACCCAGGGCCGGGCGCTGGGCATGTACCTGCTGCTGGCCAACCAGAAGGTGACCGGTGCCGTGGATGCCCTGCTGGCCAACATCGGCTGGCGGATCGTGCTGAGGGTCTCCGAACGGGACGAGATGCGCATCGTAGACTCCACCCGTCCGCCCAGCAAGCGCCCGGGACGGGGCTACATCCGGGTCAAGGAAGACGTCTACGAATTCCAGGGCTCGCGCACCGATCAGCTGGTGCTCTCGGCGACCTCCGAGGCCATGGACGAATTCAAGATCTACGCCGTCGATCCGAGCGGGAAACTCGAGACCCTCTACAAGCACACCGTCCGGGAGGCGGAGAAGACCGGCAGCGCAGGCCCGAACCTGACCGAGCTGGATGCCATGATCGGCCTGATGCAGGAGGCTGCGGCCGACGAGGACTTCGCCGTCCGCCAGATCTATCTGGATCCGCTCGGGACCGACTTCAGCCTCGACGCGCTGCTCAACGAGGAGCCTCGGGTTGGACGGGCCCTGAAAGAGGGCCTCTGGAACGGCGGGCAGGCCAGTGGCCTGGTGGCGACCCTCGGGCGCGTCGACCTGCCCGGTGACTGCCGCCAGGAGCGCCTGCAGGTCCACTTCGAGCAGCAGGACGGCCACCTGTGGATCGTGGGTGCCCCGGGATCGGGTAAGGCCATGGCCCTGACCACGGTCCTGCTCTCCCTGGCCTCGACCTACACCCCGCAAGAAGCCCAGTTCTTCATCCTGGAGTACGGCAGCGGCAGCCTGCGGGCCTTCGAGACCCTGCCGCACACCGGCGCGGTCATCCGCCTGCCCGAGCAGGAACGTATGGAACGCCTGCTCAACTACCTGGATGCCGAATTGGAACGCCGCACCTCGATCAGCTTCGAGGATGCCCAAATGGGCAGCCGCGACCCGGCCCTGTTCGTGGTGGTCAACAACTTTGCCGAACTGCGGGCCACCTACCCCGACCACGCCGACCGCTTCTCGCGCTATTCGCGCGACGGCAAGGCGGCCAACCTGCACCTGATCTTCGCCACCAACCGCGGGCTGGAACTGCCGCGCATGGTTTCCAGCAACATCGCCCGCCACCTGGTCCTGCAGATGGCCAGCCGGGACGAACTCATGGACATCCTCGGCCGGCCTCCGGGTCCCTTGAGCGCCCAGGCGGAGGGCCGCGGCTACTGGGTGGACGGCGGGGTGGTCGAGTGCCAGGTCGCCCAGCCGGTGATCATGCCCGAGCCCAATACCACCACGATCACCGATATCCGGATGATCGGCCAGTTGATGGCCGACAGCTGGAAGGGCCCGCTGCCGTTCCAGATCAAGACCCTGTCCGCCTGCATTCCTCTGGACGAGATGCTCCAGCAGGTGCAGCTGCCCTCCCAGCCTGAGGCAGGCCCTCTGCTGCTGGTCGGCCAATCCCACGACTCCCTGCAGGTGATCACGTCCGACCTGCTCGACGAACTGCAGCACTGGCTGGTCCTGGGGCCACGCCAGTGCGGCAAGAGCAATTTCCTGGCCTGCGCCGCCCAGGCGATCCTGCAGGCCGAGCGCAAGGATTGGGAGATCGCCGCCCTCGCGCTGCGCCGCTCGCCCCTGGTGGCGTTCGCCAGGGGGGAAAAGAAGATCCAATGCGCCGCTTCCACGGAGGAGGCGGTCAAGCTGTGCGAACAGATCACGGCCCGCTTCGAACAAGGCAGCCCGAAGAAGAAATTGCTGATCCTGATCGACGACCTGGGGGCAGCCTTCGAGCCCGGCAAAGAGGCCCTTCTGCAGGCCCTCAACAATTTCCAGTTGAAGACCGGCAGCAGCACAGCCTACACCCTGATCGCCAGCGGGATGGTGGATGAGATCCGCCTGCAGCAGGCCTCCCCGCTGGTGCGGTCCTTGAGGCAGAGCCGCACCGGCATCGGGTTCAGCAAAGATCCCAGCGAACTGGAATGGCTTGGCTACCAGATCCCGTTGAGCTTCCGAAAGCTGGAGATGCCGCCCGGTCGTGGCTTCTGGGTGTCCAAGGGCAAGGCCCTCCTGGTGCAATCGCCCTGGATGGGGACCTGCGGCAAAGAAAAATAGGTCCGTTCGTACCCGCCACCAACAGTTTTCGCGTTTGACAAGTTGTGAGGAACCCTGCCCATGACCACCCTTCACATGGATACAGAACAGGTTCGGGAGATCGCCCGCCAGCTCGACCGAGCGGCGCTGGATATGCTGACCCAGCAACAGAACCTGCAGGCCTCGGGCTCCCGATTGTCTCTCGCCTGGACCGGCGGCGGCGCCTCTGACTATCTCGATGATCTGCAGGCCTGGCTGCGGGCCTTCCAGAATCAGGTCCACGAACTCGGCACATTGGCCCGCCGGGTCGGGTGGGAAGCCGAAGAGTGGGAACAGGTCGACAGCCAGCGGCCCTTCGGGCGCTGGCACGACCTGCGCACCGGCTGGGGCACGCTCGGAGGTGGCCTCGGGTACCTCGATGATGCCAACACCGGCCTCGCGACGGCGCTTGTCATAGGCGGCCTGGCAGGTGGGAGCGCCTACGCCGGCCAGGTCAAGCTGTTCGGCGCGCGGGGGATGAAATCCCAGGCCGGGCTGGCCGGTTCGCTGACCTCGATCAAGGCCCAGAACCTGCCCGGCCACATGCTGAAAAATTCCCACCCCGGTCCTCTGCAGTACGGACTGGCCGCGTTGGAGCTCGCCGACCGGGGGGTTGAAAATTTTGCCCAATACAGCCAGGGTACGGACCGGGCCGCCGCGACCGCCATTGACGTGGCCTTCGTCGCCGGGAAGATCATCGCCAGCCCTTATGTGCAGTACGCCGCGGCAACCGTAGCCATCGGTGCGGTGACCGCCCTCGGTGCGCCGGCGGTGGTCGTTGCCGGCGCCGGCCTGGCCGCCTGGTACGGCGGCGGGCTCGCCTTCAACTGGCTGGCGGACACAGGCTACGAACTGCTGCAGCGATCCGGTGCCCGGGATGCCATGGTCCGGGGCGGCGGCGCCGCGCTCGAGTGGGTCGGCGATCAGGCCTCGAACGCTTTCAGCGGGATCTGTAAAGGCATCTCATCCTTATTCTGAGCGCTGTGCGACAGAATCATCAGGAGCGTGATATGACTGCTTCGTCCAAAGACACCCTCAAGTTGTTCTCCCTCGGCCTGGAAGAACTCTCGCTGGCCCTGGGGATGATCAACTGTCCCGAACTGGGCCGGGATGTGCTGGCCGCCATCTACCCCGAGGCGGACCAGCAGGAAGTCGACATCCGCCTGTCGACCGCCAGCCATTCGATGCTCGCGCGCGGCCTGTGCACAATCTCGGCGGCCGGGGCGCCAGTGCTCGACCCGATCCTCGAGCAGGCCCTTTTCCCGCTGGCCCGCTACGACCGCCTGCTGCAGGTCAGCCTGGTCCGCCCGGCGGGCCAGATCGGGGCGACGATCCACACCCAGAAGCGGCGCGGTTTCACCTCCCATACGATCCAGTCGGGGGTCATCCACATCCTCGAGAGCGGCCCCCTGGAGGCGCTGCCCGGTTTTCTGGAAAACGTCTTCGCCGAAATGGGCCACGGCGGACAATCCGCCAGGATCAAGGCCAGGATCACCCCGGCCCTGCTCGGGGAAGCCACCAGTCGAGGGCAGAACCAGGCGCAGGTCAAACAATCGCTGGTCGATGCCGGCTGGAAGGCAGCCGAGGCCGGGCAACTGGCCGAGGATGTTGTCGGGCAGACCCTCCGGGCCACCATCCTGCGCCTGGAGACTAAACACAGTGACACGATCGAAGACGTCCAGAAATCCACCAAGCCGATGCTGCTGCTCCTGAAAGGCCAGCAGCGCACCTGGGCTTTCGAGTTTCCCTCGGCGGATGACAGCGCCCAGGGCTCCATCCAGCTGCTGGACCGCAAGGCCCTTGAAACGCTGCTGAAGAGCTTCGTCGCCTGAGTCCTGGGACCCAGAGCATGTCTGACATCCACGTCGAACCCGAGGAACTGCGCCAGACCAGCCGCCTGCTTCAGCGGGGGACCCTGGACATGCTCGACATGCTCGACAGGATGCGGAGCCATGCCCGCCGGTTGGAAATGAGCTGGATCGGAGGAAGCGCAGGAGAATTTCACGGCGAGCTTGAATACCTGCTGCGGCGGTTGATCACCCAGGCAGATGAATTGCATCTGCTTGGCACAACCCTGCAGCGCCAGGCGGACCGCTGGGAAGAATCGGACTTCCGCTGGGCAGCCGAGTTCGCCCAGCTTACAAGGAACAGGTGACCTCGCATGGAACAGGCCGTAATCACCCTCGAATACGAACAGCACAAACGCCGTGACCTGGCCGTCCCGATCACGGTCAGCACCCGCCTGCTGGCGATCGCCCTTGCCCGGGCCCTTGACCAGCCCGAGGGGCAGCACGCCCTCGTTCAGCGCACCCCGGATGGTCTGCACCGCCTGCCGCCCAACGCCACCCTGTCCGACATGGGCATCCTGTGCGGGGCAACGCTGCTGCTGCAGGTCAGCGCCCAGACCGAAGAACCGGCCGGGTCGGGAGCGGCGTTCTTGAAGCTCGACTCAGGGAAAGTGCTCCTGCTGGAGGAGAGCTCCCTGTGGGTCGGGCGCAGTGACCCCAAGAGCCAGATCATCCCCGAGGTGGACCTCAGCTCGATTGACCTGCGCAAGTACACCTCCCGCCGCCACTCCCTGATCACCCGCACGGGCAGCGATTACCTCCTGCAGGACGAGGCCAGCACCAACGGGACCTTCGTCAACGGCCAGCGCCTCTTGCCACGCCAGCCGCAGGTCCTGCAGGACGGCGACGTGATCGAGTTCGGCAAGGCCGAGAAGGGCGGGGTGCGGGTCACCTTCCGGGCGGGGAAAGATTGAGAGGCAAAGCTCCGCCTTCTCATCCCTCTGCTGGTAAAGATCCCCGATCTCATCAAGAGATCGGGGATTTCTTCATACCCTGGCCAAGAGGAACCATGCGGCGAGGCGCATTCTCGTGAGCCACCCTCCACAGGTGTCGTCACACGGGCCCGGCGCAGGCATTTCTCGAAACAGGCGAACAAGATCTTGCCACCGGCTGACTCCTGCTCCTGCCCGACCACCTGCGCACGTCATCCACGATGCAGACCCGTGTAGGGGAGCAGGGCTTGCGCGCCTAGAGGTCGCTCTGCCGCCATTCCCCCTGGGCGGAGGGCGGCCTGTTCCTGGATAGCTGCAACCCATAAGCAGAAATGTTCTTCAGCACGTTGCTGTTCCTGGTCTTCCCCATGGGGAGCGTCAGGAAGAATTCCAGGTCATCCATGGCTGCCGGCAGATCCCCCAGTCTGGCCTTCGCCCGCGCACGCCGGACATACGCCCGGGCATAGAGGCTGTCCAGCTTGATCGCCCGATCATAATCTGCCAGGGCACCATGGACATCCCCGATCTCCCACTTCATTTCCCCGCGGAAGAAATACGCCGGCGCCAGGCAAGGCGCCTGGTCTATTGCCCGGGAGTAAAGCTGGATCGTTTCGAGATAAAAGCTGTCCGGGTCCTGGCCGGCCTGGAGAAAATTGCTCTGCGACAGCAGCATCGCCCGTGCGAAAAAACGCACTCCGGAACCAGGGTCCAGCCGCAGGATCATTTCAAGATCCGCGCGGACCTCTGCCAGATGCCCGCATTCTTCTGCCGCCAGGGCGCGGCGTAAATAAGCCTCTGCAGAGGACGGATCGCATTCAATGGATTTCGAAAACTCGCTGACCGCGGTTTCGAACTCTGCGGCATGATAGCAGGAAAGCCCGCGCCGAAAATGGGTTTCAAACTCGGACTCCATCCTCCACCTCCTTGCATGATCTGACCACCGGAGAGAACATTTGTTCTGCTTTATTTTATCACATTTTGGAGGTTTCGGAGCAATCGGCGAAATTAAATCGCTGAAGCCGGGGCCTTACGGCGGCCGGTCGAATCCGGGAGAGTCGGTTCGGCGCGATCCGATTTCCGCCATCGCTGTGATCGGAAATGGAGCCGTCGGGATGGACCAGGCGACCCATCCGATCGAGGCCGCACAGCCCCCCCTCAAGAGGATCTTCGAGGCGAAATTGGCCCTGCGGTAAGGGGTGATACAATAGGGATGTCCAGGCCAGGGAGACCCTTGTGCGGCAAGACGGTCTTGCCGCTCGAAACAGACCCAACAAGGAGTACTGAGATGAGCAAAGAAAGCGCACTGCGTGATGACCTGCTCGAAACCGCAAAACAGATCGTCGACCTGCAGAGCAACCCGCGCACCTGGCTGTCATGGGTGGTCTATTTGCTGGCCCGCCTCGAAGAACAGGCCACCCTCGGCAGCCCGGCCAACCGGGTTTCGTACTTCGAAATGCTGGAGGCCCTGCAGGAAGAGATCCGCAACCGCATGAAGACCGGCGGGTGGAATTAAGGGACACTCCCTTCCCTGGCCACGCACGTGGCGGGTGCTCTCCAACCTCCTTGAGCGAAAAGTGCATGGGATGGAGATCTCTCGGGAAATGGGATGAGGCCATGAACTGTCCCATCCCCATTGACGAAGCCTGCCCCACCCAATACAGAAAAGACAGGATCAGTATCGGGGAATTCCTGTAGGGCGCCCCCAGCTTCCGAACAGGAAAAAGGTGTCGCACAAGAACAAGCGGCAGCGGAAACCATCCCCTCGGTCCTCCGACCTGGTCCGGGGACCCGGATTCGCCCTGGACCGGGCGGCCGGCGTTCGTCGCACAGCACCTGTTCGTACTTCGTAAACGCATACCGGACTCTGCCTCGTGGTTATTGCCAGCCAAGCATTTTTCGTCCTTTTCTTGCCCGCCAGCCTGGTCATCTATTACGCGGTTTGCAGAACGCCGCAGGTGAAACGCTGGTTTCTTCTCGTCGCGAGCTATCTCTTTTATGGTCTTGCCGGGATCGAGTACCTGCCGGTCTTGTTGGGGTTGTCGTGTCTCACGTTCTGGTCCGCGCGTAAGGACCGGCCAGCCGCAGGGATCATCGCAAACCTGCTGGCATTGGGATTCTTCAAGTATTACGACTTCGGCGCAGAAAACCTGAATGCGCTTCTTTCCAGCCTGCCTCTTTCCTGCGCAGCTCCACTGCTCCACCTCGCACTGCCCCTGGGGATCTCCTTCTTCGTATTCAAGCACATTGGCTATCTTTTGGATGTAAAACAGAGGCGCCATCCTGCATCTACCGACCTTCTGACGTTCATGACGTACTCAGCCTTCTTCCCGCAGATCAGTGCCGGACCGATCAGCGGCTATGGTGACATGGCCAGACAATTGCACGCATTACCCGGATCCATTGCTCGCGGCGACATCTACCGGGGTTTGCTTACCATCAGCATCGGGCTCATCAAAAAGGTCCTGATCGCGGATGTGTTAACCACCGCGCTGTCGACGGTGGCTCCGGTGGGACTCCTCCCGGCATGGTACGTTGTCGTTACGTTCGCGATGCAGCTCTATTTCGATTTCTCGGCCTATACCGATATTGTCCTTGGCGTAGGCATCTTGTTCGGCTTCAGCCTGCCCCAGAATTTTGACAGCCCCTATCTGGCCACCAGCCCGCGCCTGTTCTGGGAACGGTGGCACATGTCACTTTCACAGTGGTTTCGCACCTACCTGTTCTTTCCATGGAGCCGCAGCCTGCTGCGAAAATGGGGAGGAGAACACAAGAGCGCGTCTCACTACACTGCCAATTTTGCCACCCTCGGACTGATCGGTTTATGGCATGGAGCCGGCTGGAATTACATCCTGTGGGGGATCTACCACGGACTTCTGCTCAACATCCAGGCCGGGTGGGAGAGGCGCCAATGGAAACCTTTACCCGGCTGGCTGGGGAGGGCAGGGTTCCTGATCGCGCTCATGTTCAGCTGGGCCATCTTCATGAGCCCCTCCCTGGAGTCCCTCGGGCAGTTGTTGACCAACATGAGCGGGCTGGCAGGCCTGGGTCCTGTCCGGGATTCGCTGGCCCTGGCCAGCAACCCTGCCACGCCGATACTGGTGCTGGCCCTCCCGATCGCCTTCTCCGGCTTTGCGGAAGCTAAGGCGCTGGTTGAAGCCCGGATGGTAGCGAGCAAGTGGTTGGCTGCCGTTCTTGGCCTGGTCACCATCGTCTGCCTGTTTCTGATCGGGCAGGTCGTTCAATTCGCCTACGTGCAGTTCTAGGATCGCTTCATGTCTTCCAGTCGAGATGGACGGTACCGATCGGGGTTGGTTTGGGGAGCGTTGCTCCTGGCGTCCGCCGCGTCGGCGGTTCTACAGCTTTCCGGAAAGATCACACTCTCGCTCAGTGCCATTGTGACAATTGTTAATGAAGGAACCAGATGGATCTGCGTCCTTCTATTCTTCCTGATGATCTGGGTTGTCCGGTTCCGCGATCGATCATCCGGGAAAACGGAGAACGACCTTCCGCTTCTGAAATACTGGCTGCTCGGGTTCGTCCCCTTCCTTGTGCTCGCCGTGAGCCTGATCGTGGTGGTGGACCCGCACGCCAGGTTTGGGGGAGGGTTATTCCCGACCATGTATCCTTCCCGCACAGCAAAGTACGAACTCTATCATCGCCTGGCCACAACCCCACAGGTCGTCATCCTGGGCTCGTCTCGAGCGATGCGGCTTCAACCGACCTACGTCCAACAAACCCTGGGCTACACGGCCTTCAACTGGGCACTGGAGAGCGGCGAATCGGAGGATTTTGTCATTGCCTTGCGGTATATGCTCAGCCAGAATGAAACGCTGCCCGAAGCCTTCCTGATCGAAGTCGCGCCCCCACTTCCCCAGGGGGTCGATCTGGTCGTGGAGCACGCTCCGATCCAACTGCTTCCATGGCTGGACCGGGACGTTGCGTGGAGGACGATCCTGGACCAGCTCAAGACGCCGTTGAGCTTCCAGGCATTGACAGATGCTGTCTATATTCCTCTGCGCATGCTGGTATTTGGTTCCACGCAGGGCGTAAGCACCTTCGGGCCCGAGGGCCAATTCATCCACGATCCGATGCTCGTGCTCACTGACCGGAACGCCTTGTTGCAGAATAATATCGAGAACCTTCCCGCGCCGCATTGCCAGCAGCTCGATGGTGGAGGCATACGCAACATCGAGGAATTCGCCCAGATCGCCACAGAACATCACAGCGCCATGATCTTCTATGTCAGCCCAAGACACCCGGCATACTATTCCGCGGTGATGCTTCCAGACGCCGAATACCTGACCTGCCAGGCAGCCCTGACCGAGTATATGCACGCACTCGAACAGAGATTCGACAATATTACCTTCCTGGATTTCACGCAATTGCAGAGCGTCAATGAACTGGGCCAGGAAGGATTCATTGACAGCCACCATCTCACCCCCCTCGGTTCTGACCGGCTCGTAGACGCTGCAGCCCAGGCGATCCGGAAGAGCATTGACTGGGCGAGGGAGCAGCGCCGCTAGAGATCCGGTGACATCCCACAGGCCTTCGGATCCCCTCCCGGAGATCTGCGCCTCGGACCTGGCAATTCCGGAGGCGAACTCCGGCGTGACCCATTGCGGCCATCCGCCGTCGCCGAAAGCCTGCTCAGGGCACAGGTCTCCAATAAGTCTTCCAGCCTTTATTGCGGATGACCGCTCGAGCAGGGATCTGGAACAGAATCAGACCCGCGCCCAGAATGTCGCCACAAGCGAGAATGCTGCCGACGAATGAAAGCGCAGCGAGATGGGAAGCCAGCGCCGGGAGGAGTGCCAGGAGCGCGATGGGCAGGATTCCAAAAACAAGGTACGGCATGACAAAAACCAGCAAGAACCGATTGCGTGGCATTTCCTCCTCGTAATGAGCATAGAAAAGGAGCCTGGAGGGCCAAAAACCGATCACCGTGTGAGGCGACGATCCCGCACCGGGAGTCATCAGGGCGTGAACAAGCTCATGCAGAGGAATGATCAGGAGAAAGAACAGCAAGATCTCGCCGAACATCCTGCCAGGAAAAAAGATCTGGGCGAGTGGAGAGGCCGGGTTCGTTGAATAAAGGGATAGAACAAGCAACAGCATCCAGATCATCACCAGGCCAACCGCGACGGGAATGGCCAGGATCTGAATCAAAATAGGGCCCGGCTCCCAGATCCCGCGCCATCCGCCGATCTCTGGGGAAAAATCGTTGTTCTCAGGAACTGCACCGTAATGAAAACGCATGGGATCTCCTCTGGGGTTCCATCGCTCTTTCAATCCGCCACCCGCACAGGCATGTTTCTCGCTGTGTTCCAGTTCTGCCGCCGGGAAGCCAGAAGGTCAGGCGATAAAGAATGAGGCATCAGAAGATGAGTCGCGTTCAGGTTGGACCTGCTTCACGGATCCGGGTTGAGCATTCAGCATCGAATCAAGCAAGAGATTCGCAGCCTGTCTTAATCTCGAAGTGTAGGCCCATTGAGCAGCCCATTCCAGCCTTTCCCGAGGTAGACAGCCATCCACCAGAAGCTTCCCCAGCCAGCGCGGCATATTTTTCACCCGAATGACTTTGCGGGCCTCTTCAAGATTTACACAAGCCTCCCGAATGGATTTTGATCTCTCAATCCTATTATATAGCAGGATTGGTGTGGTCGTCACGCCGGTCCTTTCCTGCATATTCCTCCCGCCGGCCCAAGAAGTCGGCCAGCGTCCGTAAAAGCCACAGGTTGACAGAAACTGGCTCAAGATCCGTCGAGCGCGGACTCGAGATGGCATACCCGGTCGATCGTCCGATCACGAATGCTTCCTCTTCACCCCCCGCAACCTTTCGCTCTTTCTGATGAAATATGAGATTTCCAGGGAGGGCTTTTACAGAAAACCGAACGCTTGTCTGGTAGGCCTAACGATCTCTTGACACACCGCCATCATGTCTTCCTGAAGAATATCCAGCAGAGATTTCACTGGATTGGGCGCTCCGCCCCGATCGCCGCGGCCGCACCACCAACGAATGGAAGACAATCTCTCCATGATGAGCACCCAGCATTCAATCACGTTCTGGATAAGTATTGCAGCTGCTTCCCGATCGGCATCCCTTCCAGTGGAATCGCATAAATGGAGCATAAAATCCGGGGAGCAGGTGCGGTCCAGCAGGGCAAAGGCGTGCAGGTTTTCAAATTGAAGATTCAGCCAGGAATACCTTATAATCTTCCTGGCATTTCGACCTCATGCAAGGCTGCACTACCAAGCATGAAAACGAAACGTTCATTCCTGATTACATCCAAAGTCATTCCGCGAACAAAATAAGCGTGGTGCAATACAGTTATTCGTATTTCCACCGCTCCAAGACCCGATCGATCTGATCCTCCACCTGGTCGCGCGCCTGCCCGCGATCCACTCCCTGCGCTAGCAGTTCATCATACTTCGTCTCGGCATGACGGATGTGGGCGACCACCGCCAACAGGATGGCTTCTTCATCCAGGTTCTTGGCCTGCGCTGAGCGGCCGATCCGCAGGCTGTATTTCTGGCAGGCGTGCTCGGCAATTTGAAGTTCACCCCCGGCGGGACAGCCGGGGAACAACTGGCGCACTCGCGCGGAAAAGCGCAGCACATATTCCTGATCGAGCTCCGCCCGGCGCTCGGCTTCCCGTTCACGTCGGCGGGCAAGCACATCGGCGTCATCCAGACATTCCTGCTCGGCGCGCTGCAGGGCGGCATCTTCCACCAGAAGTCCCTGTCGTTCGTAACGTTTGCGGGCACGGCTCCACTGCAGCACCACCGCCGAACGCGTGGAATATTTACCCGCCCGGCGGGTGAGCGCGGCATCTCCCGGGGGAAGGAAAACGAGGTAGTCGAGGTCGGCGCAGGGCAGGCAGAGCGCGCCCTTGTCTTCGACCAACGTGATCCAGGCATGGCGCCCCAGTTCTGCGCCACACTCGCTGCAGACCGCTTCCCTGGAGGTGATAAACACTTTTCGATCCACGGCATGCTCCCCGTGAAAAATCTGCTTACTTCAGTAATTCCAACATCCCTTTACCGACCGGGGACAAACGTATGCGAACGAGTTCAGAATCATCATGCCTGTCGACGGTTTTTATGCCATGCTCACATTCCAAAACACTGAAATCAACCAGCGGCTGGATGACCATGCGCTCGATGGCCGAGTGCAGGATGTCCCTTGCCGAAACCTGGTCATCGATCGGCCAGACCAGGCCGCTGTTTCGTATCACGCGGTCAGCAAATGCCGCATAGGAGGATGCTTCACCCACTGGCAGTTCCAGCAGGCAGGCCAGGGTCACCATGTTAAACCCGGGAGGCAGCCCATCTCTGAAACCCGTGAAGGGAAAGGCTATGGTCCAATCCACCGAATGCCACCAGCATTGCAGCAGAAAAACCACCTGCACCGGGGATGGAATTTGAGGATATTTTAGTCCATCTTCAGTGACTTTCCAAATGCGCGCCGGCCCGCCAGTCACCAGCCCGCCTGCACTGGCAAGAGTGTGAACATAGACCAATGGCCAGACATCATCTTCGCTGCGTACCCGGTAATGGTAATCTCCAATGGAACCTTCGAGTTCTGGCGGGTCTGCAAATTGGGCACAGATCGCGTGCACGGCTTTGAGCGGGAGGTTCCCGGTGGATTGCGTTCCAACCGTGCGGTTTTCAAGCAGGTAGCTCAAAAACGCCAGCATATCACGACGCACGGGTAAAGCATCAAACCGATCAACATCACCGGGCAATCTTTGCGTCCAGGCAATGACTTTCTCCAACTGCCCGGCCTCGGCTTTGGGCATAGAATATTCTACAGATACCTCCTGCCGGTATTGTTTGTAGTGACGCAACCGCTCGTTCACTTCATCCAGGTCGAATTCCTCCGGATCAAAATCGCCGCCAATCCATTCGCGATATTCGTCATGCTGTTCATGTTTCGGATCCGAGATGGCTTGTAGAAAATTTTCGTAACCCCACACACCGCCTACATCTTCCGGCGGGCAGGCGCGCCTGGCGGAGATGCAAATGGGATAGCGCACCCCCTTCTCGGCCGGCAGGATTTTTTCCACCTGCAGAATATGTTCCCAGCTATCCCCAAAATCGTATTCATAACGAATCTCAAATCCCTCACCGCTGACAAATTGATCCAGCCGGTAGCGGTATTCATCTTGCGAGCCGAGTTCCCCGGCTTCATCAGCTTCCGGGTCGCCATAGGCCTGTCCGTTAATCGTGAACATGTGCAGGTGGCTATCGGTCCAGCCCATGGCGATCTGCAGGATGGCATGTAAGTGGCCCAACGAGACCTTGTCTGTCACCAGGATCCTGCGCCAGATGGGCAGTTTGGAACCGACCAATGTTACTTTGATCTGATAGACTGTTTTCTGGGCTGGCATGGATCCTCCTATACGTCGAATACGGCAAGGCTGTTATTTCTTCCCGATGTACTTGACACCGGGGATATCCTTGAAATGTCGGTCCTGGGTCCAAAGGGTGGCATCGGAAGCCTGGGCTGTTGCCAGAATAATGCTATCTGCCATGGCCAGTTTCATTTCCGTCGATACAAGCGCAGCGTCAATGGCTAGATCACGATCCAGTTCCACCACCTGCCCCAAAGTCATCACGGACAAGGCTTGCAAGGCGGTCTCTTCGTCGAACTGCGATAATACCTTCTTAAAAACCTCATAAAGACAGATGGTCGGTACAAGCAAATTCTGTGTATCTTGAATGGCTGGAAGGAAATACCGGGCATTCGGACCTTTACTGAAATATTCCGCCCAGCCCGATGAATCGACCACGTTCATGGCCGTTCCTCGTCTTCTTCCTCGCGCAAGTTTTCAGCATCCAAGCCCTTCAACATTCCATATGCTTCTTCAATAGAGGGCACAATAACCATGCGTAAGGTTTTTTTGAACGGGAGGAATACCACTTTCTGACCCGGTTTCAAGTTGAACTGTTCGCGAATTTTGCGTGGGATGACCAACTGGAATTTGGATGAAATCGTTGTCACTTCCATTTTTTACATCTCCTTATCGAACACAATACGTAAAACGAATTATATCACAACCCCGAGTAGTTTCTTTGACCACCGTAACCCTGAACTGGTGAAGTGGTTGGGCAACAGGAAACTGGATGTATAAAAAAGAGGTATTCCGATGACCGCATGGACAAGCGACGAACTCGACAAGATTGGAACGGCAGAAGAACTGCAGATTGCATCCCTCGCTCGAATTACAAGCGCAGGTGTCAGTCTGTTTCGCCTTACGGCGGCTTTCTTTTTCTGTCCGTTTTTACAGGACCAATCCACAGGACAGGATGCCGTCTTTTTTTATGTTATGCGCCGTACTTCCAAAGGGCGTCGCATAACAGACTCAGGGCTTCTTCGACCAATACAGCCCGGCTGCCAGCAGGCCCACCGCCCCCCAAATAGCCAGATAGACCGGAACAGTGATCGCCGCGACCGGGTGCGACATGGCCGCGAACGTCTGGACGTAGTTGCTCGTCACGGAATTCACCCCGGCCAGCCAGAGACGAGAATACTGCCAGGGCTCGTCCACCAACCACAGGTTGACCCATAAACCGGCATCCTGGTAAGCATGGATCCTGCGGTTCGACAGGCTGTACACGCTGTTGACGACCCGGTAGCCATCGGCGGCGAGGGCCGCAGGCGATGGCGGATACTCATAATAGCCGATCCCGGCCGTCAGGATGGCGTCGGGCAGGATCGCTCGAACCAGCTCGATCTCATCCGGCTCCGCCAGGACCCAGGTGCGGTCGGCGACGCCGGCCGTCCTGATCGCCTCCAGGCACAGATCGAGAGCCTGATCGGCGTAGGAATGACCGGCGGAGGGGATGCGCAGATCGTAGATGAAATACAGGTTGTTTTCCTCGACCACTTGCAGCATGACTTCCAGGGTCGGGATGGGCTCACCGGGGAAAATGGCTCGCCCATCGAACCAGTCCCCCGCATTCAGCCGGGACAGCTCGTCCCAACTGAAGGTCTCGGCCGGGTCCTTCTCCCGCCCCGGGAAGACCTGCGCCACATCCGTGGTGCGGGCCAGGGTGGAGTCGTGCATCAGGAAAAGCACGCCGTCGGTGCTGACACTGATGTCCGTTTCCAGGCCATAGACACCGAGGCCGGCAGCGGCCTGCATCGAAGCGAGGGTGTTCTCGGGCGCCAGGGTCGCGGCGCCGCGGTGAGCGATCAGGCGGGGCTTTTCAGGCAACACCCGGCGATAAACGTTCCCCGGGGTCCACAAGACGGGGATCAGCCAGATGATAAGCAGGCCGGCAGAGACCAGGACTTTCTTCTTTCCGCTGCCGCCTTTCACCCACCGGCGCAGGCCCCGCGCCAGGAGCAACAGGAGGCCAGCGTCGACAAAGAGGCGGAAATACTGGAACAGTTGTCCCAGCCGGTAAAGTTGGGTCGAGTTCTTCAGGAACAGGAAGGTGAAACTGCTGTAGAAAAAGGCCAGGAAGAAAATGCCGACGGAAAGGTAGAGCCAGACGGGACCAGCCCGGCGGACGTCCCTGCGCAGAACCAGGCGCGCCGCGCTCCACAGGGCGACCAGCCCGGCAAAGATCAAGAAGATCAACAGGAAATTCACCCGCAGGCCGGTCGCACCGACCAGGAAGTCGTTGAGCGACTTCTGGTAGGGCCGGTTCGTCAGCCAGAAGGCAAGGAAAAGAAGGGCGTGGACCAGGATTGCAATGGCCATCTTGTTTCTCCCGGCAAAGCGGGCCTGGCGCTCGATCGCGCTGCGCAGGAACCCGGCGTCCGCGTTGCGGCCGGTGTTGGCTGATGAAGACCCGCTTGCGGCCCAACTCGGGAACGTAAGCGGCGGAATCGTCCATCATGCACTCAAGATTATAGCAATTTTCACCGAACGGGCCAAGTTCGATTCGTTGTCCGCCCCCTTCCAGCATCATCTGCGTTGGTCGCGTGCTGAATACCAGTCCAGCACGCGTAAGGCGCGGAGGGTGTTCCACCGGCTCGGTTGGCCTTCGCCCTGATCTATCTCGACCGGCATCACACCGGGATAGCGGGCCTCGAGCGGCCACCGCCCGTCGCCGTCGCGCTTCGACGCGACCAGGTCGATCGCCTCGACCACGCGTTCGTCGGGCGTGACGCCGGCGCTGCGCAGGTACTCGAGTCCCCGCAGCACATCGTAGTGCCACCATGTCGGGAAGGAGAAGCGCGTCCATGCAGCGCCGCCCTTGCGGTCTCGCTCGATCACCTCACCGGTCGACCGCCGCCGGAAGAGTCGGCGCTCGAGGAGATACTCCTGCCCGCGGAGACGGGCCTCGGTCACCTCCGGGCTTCCTCCGGTCGCTCGTTCGTACTCGAGCAGGGCCTCCAGCACGCAGATCGTTGTGTTGAACGACGATCGCGTCGAGCCGTTGAGCGCTTCGCAGTTCCAGCCACCATCGGGCAATTGTTCGGCGAGAAGTCGGTCAACGATGCCCCGGACGTCCTGACCGAAGTACGCGCCGACCGCCCCAACCTGTCCGTTGATACATGGTTCCAACTCACCGGCGAAGAAGGGATTGTCATCACATTCCTGCGGACCGCACCCCTTCCACGTCACGCTGTCGCGGACGAGTCCCACCGCGCGGCGCGCCGCGTCACTTGCGGGATCGAGGCCCATGTCTCGCAGCAACATCAGGACGTGCATGGTAGAGTTCCACCCGCGATTCCACGCCGCGCCTCCCCAGCGCCCATCGAGACTCTGCAGGGCGAGCAACTTCGCGCCTGCACCCTCTGCCGCGACCCGCCTGCGCTCTGCCGCGACCTCGTCCGTGGACGCATCGGTCAGGTCTCGCATCACCTGCCAGCGGATCGACGGGTCAGAATCAAGCAGCCAGCGCAGGACCGATCTCTTTGGCTTCGAGGCTTGCCGTCCGGGTGGCTCGGTCGCCATCTGCGGGTTGAGGAGGGTCCAATTCAGATTACTTTTATCCTCTCGTTTTTGCAGTGCGGTCATCGTTGGTCTCCTTTTTTCGAGGTCGCGATCGGTCAGGCATCCTGGATCGAACCAGGGATGTTCCCGTCGGCGTCTTTCACAAAGGCAACCATCCGGTGCTTCCTCCTCGACAGCGCGCCCGGGCGCCTGGGCAAGGCCGAACCAACTACGAGGCGCTCCTTGCGGATCGTGCCACGACCGCGCCGGGGCTCGCTCGCAAGCTCGGTTTCTCCCCCCATTTCGTCGGGCAGCCTCTCCGGAGGGTCACACGGTTGGGACTCATCCGGCGCACGATGGTGCGCGTTCTCGTCAGGCAGGAACGCCTTGTCCCGATCGACAATCCCGCCCGGGGCCGAGCCCAGCCCTCAGCTCACCGCTTTCTTCACGAGTGCAACGATCCTTGCCTCTTCGGTGGCAGTCAACTCCTTCAGCGCGAAGGCGACCGGCCACAGGGCGCCTTCGTCGAGGTTCGCCAAGTCGCTGAAGCCCAACGTCGCGTACCTCGTTTTGAACTTCTGCGCGCTTTGGAAGAAGCAGATGACCTTGCCATCCCTGGCATACGCAGGCATCCCGTACCAGGTTTTCGGCGAGAGAGCTGGCGCGCTGGCTTTGATGATCGCATGGAGCCGCCTGGCCATGGCGCGATCCGGTTCCGGCATCTCGGCGATCTTCGCGAGCACCTCGCTTTCTCCATCGGCCTTGGCCTTCTTCGTGCGCGGGCTGCTGCGTGCTTCCGCCTCCAGCTCTTGGGCGCGCTCTTTCATCGCGGCTCGTTCTTCGTCCGTGAATCCCCTGGACGTCTTGCCGATCGCGGTGGTGCGCTTGACGGACATCTGCGTGGTTTTCTGGGTGGTGCTACTCTGGTTCATGGAAAGCTCCTTACCTGATATAGATTGCTGGATTACGACCTGCTTTTTTCATTTTACCTTAACATCCAATCGTAATGGATAAAAATGACCAACAAGGTCTTTTTTCTAATCGGGGACTCATAATTCCGTGATTTTTGTAAGCATGGCATCTGCTCAAGACTTGCGAAGTGCATCCCCCCCTGACTCTCCTGCAAATACTCGTTCTTTACACAACTCGCGGCTGCTGACCTCATGGGAACAAAAATCAGGTCAGCAGCATACGTTATTTTCCCTTCGCCGACGCATCCCAACGACCATCGCGCTCAGCATAATCTCCTCGCGACCGAACGGATCAGGTTTCCCCTGCATCAACGCGGGGCGCTTGCGCAAGGAACGGGCGAAGTGGATCATGGCCTCCAATGCCTTCCTGCTGTCTCGCCATACAGGCGCGGATAATCCTGCCTCACGTTCCAGGACCTGGCGGATACGCTCTGCCTCGCTGACGCCATGCTGCCTGGCCAACTGCTTCAGCAGCTGATCCTGACGATGGGACAAGCAGAACTGCCTTCGAACCATCTTCTCGGCCAGATCGATCTCCTCAGATCACCATAACAATAAGCTGCACCGGCATTTATGGATCACTTTCCTGGCACCACAACCGCCAGTTATCCGCCGGGCCGGCCTTGCGGTGGGCCTGCTCGATAGCGCTCTCGGCCACGCTGGCAGATTGCTGGACCATCTCCAGGGAGGAATGCCCGGGCAGGTGCTGCAGGGTGAACAGGTCCCTGCCGGAGCGCCTGGGTTGCCAGCTTCTTTTGCTGGCTGCGACCTTTGATCACATGTTTTTAGTGCGTTCTTCAATGGGCATTTCTACTTGTCGCCATGTCCATTTCGAATTGGCGTTGACAGTTCGCTGGCCTCTTGCTCTGCCAACTACTTGAGATGGTGGGGTTCTGCGCCTGCATCCGCCATGGGTTGATCCTGCTCTGTTCCGGTCCGCTTCACTCGACTTCTCGAACCCGTGCTAGAATCTCGGACGAAATGCACACCGATCCTGCTCCCACCAAAGCAAGCCAACCTCATACCGTCTCTGTCCACAGCCTGGTGGAATTCGTATTGCAGGCGGGTGATCTCACCGCCGGCGGGTTTCAAAAACGCGATCGCGCCCAGCTCGGGACACAAGGTCACAAGCAAGTGCAGCGCTCCCGCCCCGAAGACTATCACTCCGAAGTGGAGATCACCTTTCGGGTTGAAGATGCTGAGCTGCCCATCGATGTGCAGGGCCGGATCGATGGCCTGTACACCAGCAGGGAGCCGGTGATCCTGGAAGAGATCAAAACGACCACCTTGAACCTGGAACTGGTCAGTGAGCAGCACAACCCGCTGCATTGGGCGCAGGCGCAGTGCTATGCCTATATGTACGCCCGCCAGCAGCAGTTGAGTGGGGTCACCATTCACCTGACCTATTACCATCTGGACAGCAGGCAGGAAAAAACCTTCGGGCGCCATTATCCGATGGCCGAACTGGAAACCTTTTTCCTCAACCTGATCACTCCCTACCGGGACTGGTTCCGCAAGGTCCATGCAATCCAGGCCGAGCGCGACCGATCGATCCAACAACTCGATTTCCCCTATGCGGAGTACCGCCCGGGCCAGCGGGAAATGGCGGTTGCGGTCTATAAGGCCATCCGCTCCAGCGACCACCTGTATGTCCAGTCGCCCACGGGAGTTGGGAAGACCATCGCAGCCCTTTTCCCGGCGGTCAAGGCCCTGGGGCAGGGCCTGGCCACGAAGATCTTTTACCTGACCGCCAAGACGTCCGGGCGCGCGGCGGCCGAAAAGGCGCTGGAGGATATGCGCCAGGCAGGCCTGCAATTTAAAAGCGTGACCCTGACGGCCAAAGAAAAGATCTGTTTTTGCCCGCCGGTGGCCTGCGATCCGGAGGGTTGCGTCTTTGCCCGGGATTATTTTGGCAAGGCGAAAAGAGCGCTCGAGGAGATCGACCGCCATCAAGCGTTCACCCGTCCGGTCATCGAAGCGATCGCCCGCAAGTACGAGCTCTGCCCGTTCGAGTTTTCGCTGGACCTGGCCTTGTGGGTCGACTGCATCATCTGTGATTACAACCATGCCTTCGATCCACGCGTCTATCTGCACCGCTTTTTTGACTTCCGCGCGGAACCGTACATCTTCCTGGTCGATGAAGCGCACAACCTTCCCGACCGGGCCCGGTCGATGTATTCGGCCGAACTGGAGAAAAAGACCGTGCTGACCCTCCAGCGCACCCTGAAACCGCATCTGCCCGCCCTGGCCAGGAACCTGAACGCGATCAACAAGGTCCTGCTGGAGACGCGCAAAGCCTGCCAGGCGGAAGGCAGGCAGGCGCTGGTCGAGTACGCGCCTCCCGAAGCGCTGCTCAAGGCGGTCCGGGAATTCAACCAGCAGGCAGAGGACTGGCTGGTCATGAATCAGCCCGCTGCGTTCAGGCAGGAACTGCTGGAATTCTATTTCTTGTGCAGCACCTATCTGCGTACGGCCGAATATTTCGACACGTTCTACGTGTCCTACTTCGAGCGCCAGGGCCAGGGCGGCCTGAGAGCAAAACTGTTCTGCCTGGATCCAGCCCCCATGCTGGCCGGTCCACTGGAACGCAGCCGTGCGACCATCTTTTTCTCGGCAACGCTGCTGCCGCTGGATTACTTCACGAAGCTCCTGACCGGCGCGGCGGACCATCCCAGGCGGATCTTCCAATCCCCATTCCCCGCAGAGAATGTGTCCTTGCTGATCCACAACGGGATCTCCACCCGGTATGCCCGGCGGGCCGATTCCTATGCAGAGATCGCTTCTGCGGTCGAATCCACCTGCAGCGCGCATGTGGGCAATTACCTGGTCTTCTTCCCGTCCTATGCCTATCTGGCTGCGGTTCTTGAACACCTCAAAGAGAGACTCCCGGAAGAGCAGCTTCTTGTGCAGGATCGAGGCATGACGGAATCCGCCCGCGAGGCCTTCCTGGCCCAGTTTTCAGCCGGCAACCAGGAAACGCTGGTCGGATTGGTGGTCATGGGGGGGATCTTTGGGGAAGGGATCGACCTGGTGGGAGAACGGTTGATCGGTGCGGTGGTGGTCGGTGTGGGGGTACCGCAAGTGTGCCTGGAAAATGATCTGATCAAGGAGTATTTTGATCGCCAGAACGTCAATGGTTTTGCCTATGCCTACCAGTATCCAGGTTTCAACCGGGTGCTGCAGGCGACCGGCCGGGTCATTCGCACGGAGACAGATCGGGGGAGCATTGTATTGATTGATGAACGGTTCGCCCAGGCGCGGTACCGCCATTTGTTCCCCACACATTGGCGGGGATTCGAAGTTGTTCACAACACCAGCGAGATCAAGGAAAAATTGACGCGTTTCTGGTCGCAGGAGTAGTGGAATCCCTGTCCGCTGTGCAGCTCGTCCCAGCTTCCCGGCGTAGGGCAGGTGTAGCGTGGTCGTCAGGCAAGCGTCCAGCACTCTCCAGGTCGGGATGGTATGATGAGATCGTAAGGCGTTTCTCTTCTCCTCCTTATCACAAGAGCCGGGGTTCCATACCCGGCTCTTGTGATTCTGGCTCCCCGCGGCTCGCCATGTAGACCTGCTTTTTTTGATGAGGTGGGGGACAAAGAGTAGAATGACTTCAGGTGGAACACACACATCAAACCCCTGATTTCCACATAAAACCTACCTCTTCAGCAGTCTGCCCGGCCCCTCTTCCAGCAGATTCAGATCCTGCTCGATCGCCCGCCAGATGATCGGCGGGCTGACGCCGAAATATGCATGCGCCATGATTTTTCTCATCCCGCGCATCTCCAGCCAGGCCAGCTCTGGATTCTCCTCCTGGATTTCCTACGGGATGAAACCTGCTGCTTCCCTGGTGATTTCCAGGTTGCGAATCACCGCATCCACTGTTTTCCCGTCCCCACAGAATTGCTCATAGCTCATCCCGGCGTGTACTCCTTGATTTTCTGGATCACGCCAGGACATCTTCCACTCGCATTCTTCAATTGCGTTCAGGCGACATGGACGGCCTCGCTTAGAATCTTCTTTGCCCGCATGGCCGGACGCAGGGCATCCGCTGTCACCAGATCCACGCGCCTGCCGGTCAACTCTTCCAGGTACAACTTCAAACGGAAGAACTCGAACAGCCCCACCGGATGGTCAAACTCCACCAGCATATCGAAGTCGCTGGCAGGGGTTGCCTCGCCGCGCGCCAGGGAACCGAAAACAGCCAGCGATTTAACTCCACGCTGGTGCAAGTCGGCCTGATGGCGCCTCATTAACGCAGACACTGTTTTCAGATTCATCGTCGTGGCTGGTCCGAGTGATTGGACGACCTGACCATCACCCCTCTTGCTACTGGCGAAACCCTTCTTTCCGGTCCAATCGAACGATCCAAAACCGATAGGTCCTGCGGCATTGGAGAAGTTGAGCATCCCCTACCCAGACAAAATCCCCGCAAGCTGCTCCCGTATATCTGCAGGGATAAAAGCCACTGGTGATCCATGCAACGCCCCGACATGGAGCAACCCCGTCCGTTTCAGCCGGCCCGGGAGGCTCTCCGGTTCGTGCCATTGCCAATGAGGCGACTCATCTATATCATCGCCAAATCTTTGCGTGAAATCCCCCCATGGGCGAAAACCACCGCCATCCAATACCCAGCGCAGCGCAGAGCGTTCTTCGTCATCTAGATCGCTAACAATCCCTTTGAAAATGTCAGCATCCAGGATACGCCCAGCCAGGCGGGCGACCTTTTCCTGTTTTTTGCCATACCCAATGGTTTTCCAGAACTGGCACACGGCTCCCAGGGTATCGGTGGTCATCGCAGCGAGACAGGCTTCCAGGGTTGTATCGATTGCCAATCGCACATTAAGCATCTTACGGTGAAAACGGTTGGCACTTTGCTTTTGGTAATCGACCAGGAAGCTGAAGCCGCCTGAGAACAATCCCACATCATCCAGCCACTCCTCGTACTTTTTCAGCAGGGGGTGGCCCGGATCAATCTCCTGGGCCAGGTCGAAGTGGCGGCGCGCCTGTTCAATATCCCGTTTCTGAACAGCAAGCAACATATACGCCAGGTTGGCGATCACGGAAGTGGCAGGGGAGATCACTTTGGCACTATTGACCTGCATAAGAAAATCTAAGGCAGCCTCTTCATTCTCACGCTGCGCTTCCAGGAAAGCAAGATTGGCGAACCCAAAGGTGTATGTCGGGTCAACTTCAACAGCCTGTCGCACCCATTTCTCCCCCTCCTCTTGCTGACCATTCTGGAGAAGAAGCGTGCCGAGGTTATGCAGCGCCATGGCACATGTAGGGTCACTCTCAACAGCGCGCCGCAGCAGGGCGATGGCCTTCTCAGGGCTTTTTGTCTGCCGCCCGCGCGCGATCAGAGCCGCCGTGTCAGGCTCGATCTGGTATTCCACCTCCCCGATCTGTTGGGCAAACAGCAGCACATCATTCCACTCGTTTTTATCTGCATTCCAGAAATGGACCGGGCCATCCGGGGAATACCTGCCGGCCTTGGATAACATCATGATCGCATCCATGCGGCTGTGGTTATCACCACAATTGCTCAAGGCAAAACGCAAAACCTCCGCATCCAGTTCGGGCCTGTTGGCCAGGATCAATGCACTTGCACCCGCCTGACAACCCTCTTTGGTCCATAAGAAGCGTTTGAAAGCCTGCAGAGTATATGGATGCTTGGAGAAGAAGGCATCGATCTGGCGCTGATGACCAGGCGAGGGTTTGTCACCATTAATCTTCTTGACAATTTCGAGCCAGTCCCCCATCAGGTGTTTTGGAAAGAACAGATTGTGTACCGGGTATATGGGTAGCCAGGATAATTCCTCTTTCCCGTTTTTCGCGGCGGCAGAAATATCATCCCGTAGTTCTTCGAGCGCGGCATTTTCATTCCTGCTCTCGGCCCGTTTCAAGAATTTACCCGCTTCCTTGAATTTTCCCAGCCTGGAGGTTGCAACAGCGAGACAATGCCAGCAGGTTGAATCCAGCGCATCTACGCGCCAATGCAGGTATCGCTGCGCCAATTCCCAGAGGCGCCCGTTGTCCTCGACAACCGCGAGTGCGATCACGGCGAGATCGTTCGCCAACGATTCTTGATCTGCAGCCTTCGCAAGGTCAAACAGCCGGATTGCATATCCCTGTCCTTTTTCAAGATTTCCAAGGCCAACATGAAAAATCGTCAAATTCTCCAGGCCATGGACATTCGCAGGGTCTGCCGCCAAGACGGCTTCCGCCTCAGCAATGGCTTCTGAGCATTTCCCCAGCATGTAGAGAACCTGAGCGAGGTTGTTACGAGGCGAAGTCCAGTGCGGGGCGATCTGTAATGCCTGGCGGGCCTGGTGTTCCACTTCAACGAAATTGTCATCCAAAAGAGCCAACTGCGCCTGTTCGTTATGCCATTCGGCCTGTTCCGCCATGCTAAAGGATATATCCACAAGGTCAGCAAGAAACTGGATCGCGGCCTGGGCATTATCCGCCAGGGTTTCAGCGCTTTCCACGAAAGAGGCATCCGGACTCGAAGAACCCAGAACCTTTTTTACCGCGCGCATTGCATGCGCCGGCCATTCCCGTGACATATACCAGTTTGCCAGGGGCAGGTACAGTGGGATGAAATTGGGATTTTTTCGCTCCAGATCGCGCAGTATCTCCCCGCTTGCATCCATATCTCCGGACTGCATCAAAGCAGTGGCTCGAAGCAGCGTATGGGATGGACTATTTTTTATCCATTTCGGTACAAGAGCCAGTTGTCGAAGGGCTTGTTCCGTTTGGCCTGCCTTGAGGAGCTCCTGGATTTTTTCAATCATTTCCTGTTCTTGTCGCGATGGCGTAATTACATTCGCCACAGGTTTTGAAACAGGATAACTCGAAGAAGAATGATGACGGTGGCGGGGCATGGGCGCATGTGACCTTTCAGCGCAGGAAAGATGATCGATCCATGTTAGCACAGGCAGACACCCTGCTTTGTGCTGTAATACTAGGCGAGTAAAAGTTTTTCCCCCAGAACATTCAAATCTGCCAGGTATTCATCCACCTGTGGAGGACGAATCCATCGTACCGCTTCCCAATCGGCTTTCGTCGCCGAACAGAGCACACGTGCCAGGTCGGCAGGAAATACCCCGGCGGCTTTCCCCTGCGCGCCCGAGATAGCCTCTTCCAAGGATAATCCCTTCTGTTGGCAGAAGCCCCAAATATCGGCCAGATCTTTGGGCTCCTCCCGGTCGAGCAGAGCAGTGATCTTGTTGGCCAGAATATTCTCGGCGCTGTCCAACCGGCCCAGAATGGGGTGATCATAGACCTGACCCACCCGACTGGGCACATCATTGATCATTTCGATCTTCAGCACAACATCTTCATGGGTAAGAGTAAGCCGGAAAAACCGTTCTTCGCGCAGCCCGACGATCAACTCCCCCTTCTTTGCGTTTGAGATCGCATGGATCACTCGTTCAGCCCATAAAACGAAGTTCTTATCATCATCCGCGAACAGGTCGATATCGTCGGAGAAACGGTGATTGAGATAGCCGCGCGATGCAGCCGTACCACCAGATAGGTAGAGGCCTGTTTCCAGCTGATGGATCAAAGCCAACACCCGATCCTGCAAAGGGTAGAGGCGATTGTAGAAGTAAGAAGGGTTATTCATGGCACAGATCCGGGTGCTTCGTCGGTAGCCACTGCACCAGAAAATCCAATCCGCGCTTGCGGCTGACGGAACGAATGCCTTTTCTCCAGCGCGGCCAGTATTTCACCAGCCGGGCATAACCGATCTGCTGCACGATGTCCTGATAGGGGGCATATTCCAACAATCTGCGGGCAGCCCAATCCTGATCGAATCTCCCCACGACTTTCTTCCCAGCCAAAATATCTTTGAACTGGGTTTCTTCGATATCATAATCCCAAATATAAGGAGGTTTCATCGCAAAACAATCTCCTTGACAGGATTATACCAACCTTTTTCTTCGCGTCCGAACATCACAGATCGAGTCTTCCACCCTAAAACCCACTACGCTTCACAAGACCTACTCTTCTTCCTCGAATTCCAGCAGATTCTCCAATCGCGTGGATGCCTTGCGGACCCTCCGTCGGTGTTGAGCCATGTCCTCCCCGTTCGCGGCGGCCGCAGCCAGGTCGAGGCTGGCACGGGCAAGGGAAAGCGCCGCGTTCTGTGTGGCCGTGTCCCCTTTGATGGCTGCGAGTTGGGAGGTAAGTTCCGCCAGTTTCTGGGGCAAATTCGAGGAGCGCGAACGGGCTTGCGTAATCGCCGGCTTCGAAGCCGGATCCAGGCTGGTAAGGATACGCTCTTTATGCTTGGCAACTTGATAGACACGATTGAGATCGGCCCGGATATTTCCGCCGATGATGACGTTATAACCGGAAAACAGGCCATCGTACACGATCATTCCCTTGAAAGGCAACAGGACAGTTTCCACAAGTTGAGGCAGGGCATAGCCAGGAACGATTTCATCGAACGGTGTCATCAGCCCGACCACGGAGTAGACCTTATTCTTGTCGCCGATGAATAAGGTCCCTTTTTTCAAGTGCCTGAATATGTAAAATGTACCCTTGAGGAATTGCTTCCTCCAGCCGCGAAGGATCTCCAATTCATCAGCGGAAAATGCATCCGGATTTGCCTGGATATAGTCATCCATCAAGCCAGGGCGTTTCCATAAGAGATCACGAACCTTAACCTTTTTCTCGGAGGAGAGGCGGGCGTAATCATCCGCCGTCGATATGCCTTTGATGGTACCAGTCTGCTGGTTTACGTAGAATTGCAGCCCCCACATGAGCTTGTAGAATAGTTGTACATCTGCAGGAGAAAGGATCACATCAACCTCGCGCTGCCTGAAAATTCTTGCCCCATGCATATTTGCAATCGTACTGCAAATCTACATAGTCGTGGTCGACAACAACGCGCATCGAAATGCCTGTTCGTGGGACAGGGAATTCACCAGTAGAATTATGGAACTTACTCCGCCGACAAATCGCCGATAAACCGCCGATATTCCACCGATAAACGGTACCGCCTGGATTTGCGCGCCGGATCACCGATTTCCAACCAGCCGGCATTCACCCACTCAGCCAGCAGGTCGCGTACCTGGCGGGGGGAAAGCCCAAGGATACGAGCCACTTCGTTGGAAGTGATTTCGTTCTGCCGTCCGAAAAGCCCCAGGACCATCCGTCCACGGCGGTCGAGCCGGCGCAGGAGCGCCTCGGCCCGCGGATCCGATTCCACCGCTCGCCCGCGCACTTCGGCAGCGACCGACTCGAACACAGAAGCCATACCCTTGAGAAAATATGCCAGCCAGGGGGTGATGTCCGCAGTCGTCCTACCTTCGTAGTAATTGTGGTGCGAATGGGTCACCAGGGCAGCATAATAGCCAGCCAGGTCCTGCACATAGAACTCTTCCAGAGCATAGAACCGTCCCAGATCATAGCCCCCACGGTACAGAATCCAGGTTGCCAGGGCACGCGCCGTGCGGCCGTTCCCGTCAAAGTAAGGATGGATCGTAACGAACTGATAGTGCGCCAGGCCGGCGACGACAGGCACTGGTTGTCCATCCTCCGCTCGCCGGATCCATGTCACGAGTTCCGCCATCAAGCTGGGAACATCCTTCGCCTCTGGCGGGAGGTAGACAAGACCTCCGCTGCCATCCCTGACTGCATTCTGCCCGTCACGGTAGGGAGTCGGTCGGGCACGCTTACCGGTATAGATCAGGGCATGCAATTTCTGGATACGTTCTTCTGTAACTGGAATGCCCTGCTCCACCCAGTTCTCCACCTGTTCCAGGGCCTGGAAATAGTGCTGGACTTCGAGCGTGTCCCGCTCCCGGCCAGGGAACTGCCGGCCATCGAGCACGACCCGTTCTGCCTCTGCCAGAGTCAGGCGATTGCCTTCGATGCGCGTCGAGAAATGAGTATATCATGCTGGGGGAATAGACTATGAGGCCGAGGCATTCTCCACAACCCCCAGGTTATGAGAGGCAATCTCAGACCGTAAACTGGCGACCTCCGAACCACCCGAAAATCGGTAGCCTTGCGGTCTTCGGTTCCAAGGAGCCTGTAGATGGTTGGTTCGTCCATCAAAGACCAGATTCCGGCTCGACGACGAAATCAGATAACAATGAAAACGATCTATCAGCTCATTGTTTAACTGGGATTATACAACAAAAAGATATGCTCAAAAAGCCTTGAGGTCGTTGGTTGCAGGGATTCGGCTTGGAACTATAGACCTAAATACGGCCCGAATGAGATCAGATATTCTGTTTTTCAAATAGGGAGAACCCGAATTCCCATCAACCGGCTTCCACTTCGTCAAGCACAATAGCGTTCAATTCGGTTACCCGTTTAAGAGTATCGTCGTTGGTTAGAAATGCATCACAGTCAGCTGCAAGTGCTGCGGCCACTTGAAATGCATCCGATAAAGTGAGATTATAGCGAGCACGCAGATCCGCCGCTTGACTGGCAATCTGATCATCAATGACTACAAAGGTCATGGTACTGCTATTGCTTAAAATTTGCATAAAAGATTGAGCAAGGTCCGATCTCCCTAATCTGAAAGGCAGCACCAGACATTCTGAAAGCGTCACCGGAGAAGCCACACCTGCAAGAGTCCCATCATCCAGATGCTCAAATACTACCTTTACTTTTTGCAGGTAGTTCGGATTCTTCTCAATAAAATATATCACTGGAGCAGTATCGAGAAAAATACGATGAACATTCTTTAGTTTAGCTGATATCTTCATAAATCCTGATTCAGATGGCGATTACGTTGGACTGTGTCCTCGTGTCGTGTGCGTGTTATATAAGCCTGTGCGTCTTCGCCGTAGGCAGGATAGGGTAACATCCCAAGCATGTGTCGCCATTTAAGAGGTTTACCTTTCTTGGCAGGTATCTCATGCCTTACACCATCAATCAGGCGCGATGCCAGGATCAAACGTTCTGCCGGAGTAAGTTGGGCGGCTTGTTTTAGAACATTTTCTATGGATCGAGTAGCCATTCTATCTTCCTTTCATTTCTCTCTCCAACAATTAACAACTATTATACACTTTTGCACTTCAGTATAAATAGCGAATCATGGTTCAATCAAATCCTGCAATCTCGTACCCCAAGGCTTTATATCCTTTTTTTCGCTTCTCGAACATCCCTTTCAAGACAGCTACTCGTCGCGCGTTGAGAAATGCGTGGATCGCACCCGCGCCCGCAGGCGCAGGCTTTCGGCCATGGCCGGAGGCAGGGCGGTCAGGTTGACCTCTGCCCGAGCCTGTTCGATGATCTGCAATGAGCGCACGATCTCCGAGGTAAAGGTAAACATATCCGGCATGTTTTGAGTATATCACGCAGGGGAAACAGACAAGGAGGCCCGAAGCGCCGCTGCAGAAGGAGGCCATCCTCGAATGAAGGCTTCTGGATGTCGGTTGGCGGCCGAGTCTACAAGCGGCGTTGGCCCGGAGATTACTCCAATACAAAAATCATCCCCCTGGGAAAGCAAACCCGCCAGGGGATGATTTTCGCAGTTACCCTGCGCCCGACTTCTGCAATTATTCAGGCAATCTTCTTCGGGAGCATCTGGTCTGAATGTATAGCGACACGAACCGGCTTTTGCATGGTGATCCATGCCCGTTCTGCCGAACTCGAACATGAAGTCCAGGTTTTCCCGTCACCAACAAAACCAGGAGATTCGGGCTTTACTTCTATATCTCCACTTATGTACTTGCCAATGTCATCCTCCGTTCCAAGCCCGACTTTCCCCCAACACAGATCATCCCAGCCTTGCATTTCTTTGTCGTTCGGTAAATCGAGTCCGAAACGGGTTTCGCCGACTCGTTCTTCAAGAATGAAATAAACGCCATGACCACCGTCATTCCCCCGGGCATGATCCTCCCCGAAAGGAAAGCCAAGAAAGGTGAGGTCCGGCGGAAGCGTTCCTTTGAACACAGAGGAATAGGGTTCTTTCGGCTGTGGAATTTCTCCGCTATCCTTCAGATGGAATCCATCAAGAAATTCCTCCATGGCGGGACGGAGTTCAAGTTTCCCTTCCTCGTCCTCGACCTCGATGGCATCCACCGCATAGATCACCGTGTTTGGATACCGCTTGAGGAGATCGCCCCGCACGAGAAGAACAATGTTGTCACTTTCATGGCCGGGAGCACTGCTTGAAGCATTCTCCGGGCAAGTAACATTCTCCCCCAGTTCACTTCGATTCCACTCGTGAACCTTCTTGATGTCACGCAGTCGCTCACGGACATCTTCAGTGAGCTTACCGCTTTCATCCAGATCTTCTGGCTGCGGCACGTAACCTCTCACATCCCAGAACTGACGAAAATAACTGCCCCGTTGATCGGTGGGATACCTGCGCCAGAGCAGTTCTCTGGCAAATTCGTGATTGAGGCCCACCATATACGATTCTATAAAGCGCCGGTTGGTCTGCAGCAAGCTGAGAGTATTCTGCGGCACAGTCTCCACGCCGGGCAGCAAGTGATCCTGGGAAAGCTGTTTATACATCGGTTGCGGGAACTGGGGGGCTGCCATGATTGGGCCGAGTGGATCTCCCCTCGCCCCATACTCAAATCGGGCCATTATGAATGGGCTAAGACGAAACCGGTTTTTCACTCGCTCAGCTACGGTCTTCTCAGGATCAAGGGCTGCGTCGAGCGTCTCCCGCATCATTTCTAGCGTCTCCTTCGAAATAACTTTATGGGGCCCCGGTGGGTCTTCCTCGTTGAGCCAGTTCGAAAGAGCATCCTCGACCGCAGCTGCCATCGATTCGATATCTTTTTCATCGATGCCGTCCACACCCTCGAGGTGACTGTTCTGTTCTATGAATTGGGCGAGGTTGGGAATGTATTTCTGGATTGCATCTTCGCAAAACAACGTGGCGGTTTCCTGTATATTATCTGGTATAGGCATTGACGGCGTTGAAGTATCGGTAAGCGGCACTTCTTCATGTTCCTGACCTTCAAAACAAGCGGCGACAGTGTAACTGCCATTCATTTCGAATGAAGCGCCCGGGTCTTTTTCTCCATCGATGGGAACGCCAGACCAATGGTCAAAGCGGTCCTCTTGTGACGGCACGGCAGCAAGTTTGATGCTCGCCTTCGCCTGGACGGAATAGTTTTTTCCGCTGCCTTCCCCGATAGTTTCTATATCGATGCCCGGCAGGCTTACCTGCACCGTTCCTCCCTTACCGGCATTCACGGTCAGCGTGTACGCCATTGGATCGGGAGGAATATCTTGCTCAGGACAGACAAGTTCCGGCATCCGTTCGCTCAAAATATGACTGATCCTACAGGGCGTGTATGTGCCGCCCAATCTGGGAAGCGGTCCCGCAGGTTCCAGCGTCCCCGAGGCCAGGCGCGTCAGCAGATCATCCTGACGAGGTACCCTATTTTGTCGTTTGCGAACAGGGCCTCTTGCCCGCCCGATGCGGCGAAAGGCCTGGTCCATGATCCCTGCAGGAATTTCCGTATTCTTTTTTATGAATTGATCAATTGAAATGCGCTGCGGCTGCGAACTGTCGCCTGCAGCCCAGGGGTTTTCCATGGTAACCCGCTTCTGAACAGATGCGGAAAAGAAAAGGAACCGCTCCAAAGGCAAATCTCTCATGCGGAGGTGGACGTGTTTTCCCGTGTCACGCCCCACCTGGGCCTGACTCAATATCTTGTTGGCCTTGAGAACATCCCCGACCTGTTCCCAGGCGGATGCCATGAGGGCTTCCTGCTGCTTCTTGATGAATTCCGTGCCCAGCCCTGCTGCAGCCCGGTGCCGTGGGTCCAGGTTGAGCGCATTCAGCCATTCAGCGGATTCTTCCGGGTTCACATATGTTTGTGCGCGGTGCCACTGCCCGTAAATGGGTGGGACCACCGAAGGAAATTCAGGCATGGTGAATGTCCCCTCTGCGCTGTCGGATGGATCGCTTCCTGTTATTTTGAAGTAATACGTTTCATGGGGCACCAGGTCGACGAGCGTCAGCACATGGGCAGCCCGGAGCACCGGACGCTCAGCCTCCAGGCCGTACTCGCTGGTTCGACCATAATCGATCCGCGAACCTGCCTGCTTGGCAGTACGCCATTCGAAACGCACCTGTCTGGCACCGCTCTGCAATTTGAGTGATACATCAAAGATCGTCCCTGTTTCTGTAACCGTATAAGTGAAACTTTGGCTACCACTGTTCCCCGGCAAGGTCCCAAGATCGCGGGCAGGTTTATTCAGCAGCTTTTCGGCGATCGCCGCTTGAAAGGTTTCCACTTTACCGGCATCCTTCCCCCAGGGCGTATACTCGGTTCCAGGCGACTGCAGTGCTCCTTCCAGTTTCAGGACGTGCATTTCTTCCACCTGTTCGGCATCACTGCGCTCGACGCCGGCGATGCCGTAACCCGGCGTCCCGCAGTCCATGGGCCGCGTGCCCAAGCCGGGAAGGTCTCTCGGCTCAAGCAGTCTGACCAGGTATTCGAAATCGCCCCGTAGGCCTGTGCGGAATTCCCACCGGTAATAATAGGGGAGATCGACGGCACCGCCATTTCTGTCCCACGATTTTTCGACGGCATTGATAGGTTCATCCGAATCAATCGGGATGCCCGCTGCGACAAGACCTAATTGGAAGGTTGGTACCACAAAGGCATGATAGAGCGTCTTCGGCCGCAGCCGGCGCGCGCACATCAGCCTGCCGGTCGCCCACTCGAGTTGATCGCCCGGGCTTTCTGTTTGACTCGCGGCATCCTCCGCTTCTTCGTGCGTCACCTGCACATGTGCCCACTGCCAGGCGTAATCCAGATCGGGGAGATTATTCGTGTTGAATACCGTTATGTAAGGCGTTTTCGCTGGGTCAACCGGAGGCTCTTCTACGTCAGGATTTTTAGCCGGGTCAGCCGCAGATTTTTCCGTAAATTCACGACCATCCGGCTCAGCGACCAAGACGATCAGCGTGATCCACGGATCGAGACTGCCGCCATGATCAGGGTCTGCCTTCTTCGGCGTGAATCGCCACAGGAAATCCGGCTCCGAAAATTCGATGAAGGGAAAGTAATTCGGTTCGAAGTTGCCTGCGTGGTTCTGGGGTTCGGTTCTTGCGACAACGCGGCTGTCGAATCCGAGTATGTCCCCAGGACCATAAAGCTGCACTTTCTGGACGACCTCAAAAGGCTCATATTGTGCAGTACTCTTGTTCCGCGCTTCTCCGCCCAATTTAACATCGATTTCCACGCGCCTGGCCGTTGCTTCGCCTTCTATCGCCGCGGTCAGGCCTTCGCGCAGACATGGTATGAAAGAATAAGTAGTGCTCATGCGGGGACCTCACATTCGGCCATGACCAAGTATTCGGCCTCGTTCCCAGCCTGGAGGAATGTCTCGCGTTCGAGCGCCTGGTCCGCCGCCATCCGGCTGTCGAACAGGTTTCCGGCGCTTTCACTATCGAGCAATTCCACGGGCAGCAACGTGACTGCGTCGACGACACAATAGCGCTGCTCTTCGAGAATTACCTTTGCCTGGCCATTCCCAAAACTGGCGCTCGCTCCGCCGAACTTTTCAACCAGCGTCCCGGATATCTGTGCCTGGGCGCGTCTCCAGGCCATCCCTGCCAGCATGTCCATTCTTTTGGATGTCCGGTCAGGGTTGACCAGAACCGACTCGTAGTTGAGCGTTTTCGAAGTAACCGTGCCGCTTGGCAGGATCGACGTGGAGGCTGCCGTCGTAATACCGTCGTCCATTAATTCGAACGATGGCAAGGAAAGCTTTTGGGCCTTGCTCAACGCTTCGGACTGGCTCCGCGCATGATACCCCTGGACGTATTCGAAATCGATGGACTCGGGCGCCACCGTACCATCCGGTTGTATGCTCTTCCCGGCTTCAAGGCGGGTCAACCTAAATCGATCATGACCGGAGACCGGCGCATTGCCAAATCGGCTGAGCGTAACATTGAAGGGCACGACGTTCTGACGCACTTCAAGCCTGCCCGAGGGGTGGACGATGACAATATCCGGTGTATCCTCTGCCTCGCCGATCGGCCGCAGTTGCTCGACGACCGTACGTCCTTCGGGGAGATTGCTGCTCCAGTTGCCGGGGTTCGTTAGCGCTTCTATCAATTTGAGGTGAGGATCGATGGACGCCACGAACGCCTTGCGCGCACTGCCCCAACTGACATCGAAGGGCACGTTCACGTCGAAGAGCAGGATCTTGAATTTCGCCTCTCCCGTCACCCTCCACGGCGTCGGTCCCTCGAGGTCCGCCGTAATGTGGATGTCCATCAGCGAGACACCCTCGAACTTGACCCACATATAGCCGCTGATCGAAAACTCGAACGAAAATGGCGAATAACAGATCAGCGCGTCGAAGCTGACGCCTCCACCGACCTCGAGGCCCAGTTCTTTGATATAGATTTCAACACAGGCACCGAACTGCAGGGTATTGGGAGTAAGCGCAATATATCCCCGGCAATCGATTTTCACAATCATATAATAGGTGATGACCACCTGCATCCGCATCAAATCGTTGAAGATGTAGTCCGGGGGCGGCGGATCGAACCTGGGGTGGAACCCACCCACTGCAAGAGCAAAGTCGGGACTGTTCCCCCAGTTCAGCAGCATGGCCGCGTCGCCGCTGATCGTGAATGAATTGGGAAAGGATATGAGCCCTGACTCGTAAAGCGACGCCTGCAGGGACAATTCCTGCTTTGCCGTGTCGATCACGCCGAGCATATCGAGATTGATCACCATCAGGCCGAAGTCGCCGTCGGGGAAAGCGGCATTCATCTGGCCCATGAGGGCGATGCGCACCGGGTCGAAGGGCAGTTCCAAGAACACACCAAGTTCGCCGGTGATGATGTTGGGGTAACCCCAACCTATTTTCAGCATCGGCCCGATGATAAACCTGCCTTCGCAGGCCGGGAATGCCGTGCTCATCACGTCGATGATCTCCGCGGCGTGGCGGAAGACCCAGGCGGGATCCGGGAACAGGATGGCATCCAGCGTGTGGTTCTTGATCCCGCGCTGCAGCGCTTCGACGTTCATGGTGCGATTGACACCGATCAGGCCTCCGACACCGGAGAGGGTGAAGCCGTAGGACAGGTCGATGGGCGGATTGAACTCGACGCAGATATTGATCAGCATCGAAAAACCGTCCGACCCATCGGGCATCTTCGTCTCGATCAGCCCGACGGCGGTGATGCTGATCTTCCCGAAGGCAAAGGCAAGGAAACCGCTGTATCGATGGTTATCATAATCGAAACTGAGAAACCCACCCCCTGTGAGCCCTTCGGTGTCAATGGCGAAACCGACACCAGTTGGGGGGAGGAAATTAACACCATTAAACTGTACGGGACCCCAATTGCCAGAAGTGTTTTCCGAAATACTAAATGGGATTTCCAGGCCAATTCTATCAATAGCACCAATAAGGGGACCAAGTTCGAAACCCAACGCCGCAGCAAGGCGAATGATTATCTCTTCGCCAAAGCTGGCTTCGATCAAGATCGTATCTATTTTGATAGGGCCAATGGTTTTGTGGATCGGTATAACTAGCGATAGCGCAGAACTTCCCTGGAAATAAAACCCTTCTTTATTGGATATTCCAATGGTCAGGTCTGTAACAGACTCCAAGTTCAATCCGGAGAGGATTTCCTGGATAAAACCATCGCCTTTCGAAACGTCGATCTTTAGAGTTAGGCCATCTATGCTTGCCTCACCACCGAACTCTTCGTCGCCATTTTCAAATACTACCCATACCTTAATCCCTGCTTCCTTTATGGCAAGATAGGAACCTGTTGAGGTCTCGAAAATATAATTTAATGAATCCGCAGGAGAAGTCTTGCTTAGCTCCACCTCAAGACGCATATCACCAGAATCGGTAATGTCTTCAAAAAGATCTTTCATAACTTCTAGATTGTGAGGAGCGCGGATCATAATTCCGAGACCTGCTTCTAAATCAGCGTTGCCTGAAATTTTCAGAACCCATTCATCTGCTATTTCCTCTTCAATGTTTAAATTAGCGGTTAAAAAAGGATATATTGCCAAGCCTGATTTTTTTGTTATCTCACTGGTCTCATCAGTTATGGCTGGAATCGGCGACAAGTTAACATCCAGCTCCACCCAATTGTCTGGCCAAACTCCTGTTTGGAATAGCGGTATACGGATTTCTTCATCGTCGTCATCCAGAGTTCGTCCGAACTTCGCCTGAATATCATCAGCTTGACGGTAAATACCCCCGGGTAAAGAGAACGCCCTCAAAAGAATCTCAAACCGTTCTAGGAATTTATTTCCATCAAATTCCTTAGGAGGATTATCATCATTGTTCCAGAAATAGACTTTATTAGCAACCTCCATTGGATCGGATAATAGGGTGGGGATTCGCTCCCATTGGACGGTCTTGATCGGGACTTCCTGGACATCAACGGTTTCCATTATTCCCAATAGATGCAAACCTGCAAAAATCTTATGATGATGAACGTATAGATAGCGATAAAGCAAATAATCCAATACTCGAATCGGTAAATCATCCAAAATGTCCGCAGTATTGCCGATAAAATCTGAATTTTCAATAATATCTATTATTTGGGGAGCTTTAGCAGAGACTTCTGAAATAATCTCAGATATCTTTCCTATTAGCCGGATTACAATTTCTTGGGTCTCTTCATCGCTTCCAGCACTCTCAAGTTCGGCAAAGATAGCGATCAGATCACCAATACCGAGAAGGTCTCCCAGGTCAAAATCACCTTCAGGCGCGGTAAAACTCCAGCCCAACTCGCCCAGAAAGGCAGTTACCTTTTCGATTGTGTTGAGTTGCTCTATTGGCATTAGAAGTTTGGCTGCTTCAATGGCCAATGTGTCTGCAAAAGACTCTTTCATGCCAGACTCCATCATTAGGGTATCACTGGCTGTGTGATTGGCGCTAACCCATCCAGTCTAGCCCAAACGTCATTTTCGTCAGCGCCGATCTGATAGTTTTCCCAGTTATTTTCACCCCCGCTCTTTAGATAATTAGTGCCATCAGGTTTTCTTGCTTTATCACGAAAATGAAAGATGGCTTTTCGTGTTTGTGAGAATTCCTTTCTTTTGAGGCCGCCATGTAGAAAACTCGGGATGTTTTTATTCAGAATGTAGGAATCTGAGGCGCTGTCATAGGTACCTTCCAGGTCACTGTACAACACCCATCCAATCTTGTCGCCTTCTATTACCCGTCGGTATTTCGGATCGGAATTATCCTTCCAACTATCATCAGCAGCGTCCAACCTATGTGGCTTGATGCTATTGCCTATCACAAGGTTTACTTGCCCGCCCTGAACCAAACCGCCGTCATCTCCGTCGACAGGACCTGGATGCAAGTAATAGGGGTTGTTATTTTCCTTAAATGGATCTCCCGCTACAGTTGGCTTTTCATTCAAGTAACGTAGCTGTGCTTGTAGCCTAAACACATCATTTCTACCCTTTTCGTACATTTTCGGACATTTCAGATCAGCAACTGCCCAACATCCTCTCGTCACCCATTGATTATGAACAAAATCCACATTGGAGAAATTGCAATTGGCAGGATCTCTCTCAGGCTTTGGTACGTGACACTTACAAGGAAATACTAACGAAGTATCATTGTTGGGTATACAAATCTGGTTTAACGCATCTGGTGTGTTGCGTAATTCAACAGTTTCTCCCGGGACATTCTGTGGTGTAACCCAAAGATGTACATGGGTCGGCCATTCAGATGGTTCAGGTTCAAATGCACTTCCAGTTCTTCCTATCTTCCCGATAATTGTTCCCGAAAGAACGTACGTATTCGACTCTACAACATCATTTTCACGTAAATGCATATATTGGGTAAATGTCAAACCATCACCATCCCAATCTAAATCTACAATTTTTCCTACAAAGTCCAACTCATGGCTATTTGTTTTCCCTCCATGAATAGCAAATACTGGATCTCCAATTTTTCCGTACAAGTCTAACCCGCTATGACCATTATCTCCGCGCCATTTCGGTTGATAGCCACTATTAGCAGGTTGATGGTCTCTCTTTCCGTATCCTTTTCCTCCATAAATATCTGAACCACCCAAATCTCTACAAAGCGTCACTAAATGCATGTGTATGTTGGCGTTTTCATTTCTCTGAACATATGTCGAATCAGTTATAGTAAGTGAGTCATCAAACTCATCCCAGACCGGTTGGCACCACTGCATTCCAAATAGGACAAAATGAATTGGATTTAAATCTTGATCAAAAAACCTTGACAAAATATCGCTGTCAAATCCATCGAAACTATCATAGTCAGTTTTTATGTTCAATCTCTGCGCAAATCGCAGTACACCCGTTTTGTCTCCATCTACATCAGATACTGTCCAGCCAAAATGACCCTGTGCTCTCACATTGTCATCCCAATTCAGGTTTTGAATATTGGAAGCATCATTCCCAATAAACGATATTTTGAAATTAGTAGCCCCCTCTGTATTTTCAATTCGTGAGATGGGTTCATCCCTGTCATCATCTGCCAAGGCTTCGCAGACAACAGGAAACTCCATAAACCCAACGTCAATTTGCACCTGACCGACCTCCAGATAATTTGTCGGGACTCGTACATTCAGTATGCCGTTCTCATCAGTTGCTCTATGGTTGTTGTATTCCTCAATGATCTCCAAAAGCATATATTCCGGTGGTTGCTTGCCCTCATCAATTGCTTCGACAGAACCATCCAACACTCTCGCATCCCAATACTCCTTGTACCTTCTTCTGCCCGTTTCTTTATATTCTGCGGTTGGGCCATTGGGATCATACCCGAGGTACCACAGGGCCCATTGAGACCGCAGCTTAATTGAACCTATGTTAAGCTTCTTCCAATTATGCTTGTCATCAGCATCACTGATCGCATTATTAATACTCTCAAAATCAGTATCAATAAGATCGGTAACTGTCTCACCAGTATCAGGATTAATGCCGGTCCGTGTGATAGTCAGTCTTCTGACCGACCCATTTTTAATCGGTTTGCCGGATCTTATATCAAGAATCTTAATCATGATCGTTTCAAACTGAGCATGGCAGGTCTGTAATATCGCCTGCATCCACCTTGAATACATGATGTTGTAAGCTTTCTTAGCATAGTCAGTTGGCTCTTCAAGATTGGTCTGCGGTGCTGTCTCAAATTCAGAAACAATAGTTGTTATGCAGTCGCGATTGTGGATATGGCTGTTTTTATCCAGACTGACTGCTGACCAAGTATCATTTCTGTTTTTTAGTTTTTTTAGAAACTCCCAAGTAAGTTCAAGACAACTCTTTGGAAACCTTAGTTTGTTAAACAAATCTATTTTCTCGTTATAGGTCGTCACTGTCTGAAAATAATTCCCTTCAAGAATCCTCTCTTCATAGTCGTCTACGTCTTCATTCTTGCTATTCACAACATCATCCCCTGGACCGAAAACAAAGAAGTTCAGAATATGGGGTTTGACATTCGTGATACCAATCCGAGTATCAATCAGACTGTCAATATCCTCGCCTGCTCCGGCTTCAATATAGTCTATCCACTTTTCTTCGTCAGTGCCAAACAAAGAGTCGCCCATTCTGCTTAGCAATCTTCTTTTATCTTGCAGGGCTCCGTATAGAACAGATGCAACAAGGAATATTGAAATATCAACAACGTTATTATCATCAGCTTGGTACTTTTTCTTATCTAGTTCTATTAGATAAGATTTAAAATCATTCGCCAGCCATCTGGTAATTTCCGGATCTCCTGCAGCTGCCAACGCTTCTCCATTTTCGCCACCCTCAGTCACTAGCCCTTCAATGTCAGCATCAAGATCATTTATACTTTGCTCAAGACATAGGGGAGTTTCCAATCCATCTATGTCCACCCTCACAAACAGTTTTGACACCATTACTCCATCCAGATCATCGTAAATGTTCAAGTCCAGCATGTTTAGATGCAGTTCCCCGATTTCTGTTTTCTTTGTCTTCTCTATTACGACAGGATTATCAGCTTGGTCTTGGCCGTGAAACCCAATATTCCAGTTGTAGGTCACCGGGCTTCGTACTCCAGCTTGGGATTCGTCAATAAAAACAACATAGGTATTGTCAAAGTGCTTAACAGAATCTTCACCTTTTTTAATACTGAACCGCAGAGGTGACTGGAGGTATGATACAAGAACGCAATTTTGGCCCAGGACTGCTTGCCCTAATTTTTGGGCATTTTCAAGAGTAAAACCACCAGGAATGCTACTCTCTGTTTTTCTCAATGCCATGTTATTATTCCTTTTCTTCAGTTAACTTGATATTTACAATATCAAACCTCAACCCGCTGCTCCCCTCGCCCTTCCCGATCAGCACTTTCCGTCCAAGCCAGACGAAGGTCTTTCCTCTGATCCAGCGCAGCCTCTGGTTTGTCAGCTGCAAGCGCAGGCCGTCACGGCCGATGGCGTGCTCTTCGATCCAGAGCAGCGGGTCGGCTGCGTCGTCGAGCAAACGGGACAGGGCGGGGATCGAGGTCGGCTCCTCATCTTCGGTGTTCCTCAGCATCTGCGCCCGCTGCAGCCGGACGACGGGCGGCGGCTGCCCAAAATCCTTCGAGACCCGCACCGGGGTAAAGGGGAACCAGTTCTCCGGCACCGTGGTGGCGAAGCGGTATCGCAGCGTCGCATCGTTCGCCGGTTTTTCCGGGGCATAGGGACCGCGTTCCAGCCTCTCGATCTTCGCCAGCTTCAGGGAAATTTGTTCTTCCAGTTCAGCGCGCACTTCATCGGACAGCGCCTCCGTATCCATCTGGCGGCGAATGTCGTCGATCTCTCCACGCAGGGCGCGTATTTCCACCGCGTTGCGCCGCTCTATCCTTTCGCGCTGCGCGTCGAAGCCGTCGCAGGGAGCCCCCATCTGGTCGAGGATGGTCTTCTCGATGGCCCAGACCATGTTGGCGCCTTCGTCGCGCAAAACGTGGATTTCTTCCAGCGGTTTCGATTCCTCGCGGAAGCCAGCCACCGGCGGGATGAATAGGATCGGCTCGCTCGGAACATTCCCCGCGATTCTCCAGTAGATGTTGATCTTTCCGTCTTCCGCTTTCGCTTGAAGTCCCCCGGCATATTGACCATTAATCCTGATGACCACCGACCCTGCCTCACTCACAAGCTTGAGATAGAGCGTGTCTTCCCCGTTCGACAGCTTCCTGATCTTATTGTCCTTGCTTGATTCAATCTTTGCGTCGGCCACCCACCCGAGGCAGTATCTTTGCTGGAGAAATGCAATGAGTTTATCATCGTCACTTCCCGGGACATCGTCCCAGCCAAACAGGAACTCGGCCGGAGTATTCCGGGTAAGACTGAGCGAATAAAGGTCCCAGGACCTGTCCTCCCTTTCATCGACCTTTCGCGCGGGGCAGATCAACTGCGACTCGCCAAACACATTATGGGCGGTCAGCGCGGTGATCTTGACAAAACTGGACATTGGCACGGTGATGGGAACCGTATACCAATCGTCTCCGTAGATGAGCGCGAACTCCATCAGGGCAAGCTTGGCCAAATCCGTCCTGGCGACATCGAGATCGCCGAAGTCGATCGTCGCGTCCTCGAAGGCCCACCATCGCAGCGAGGGCCCGCCGACGCCCAGCCGGGTCGGCGTCCTGGAAATGACCGACGACCTGGCTCCAGAGATACTCTCGTAATGCGTCATCCAGGGGCCCGAAACCTGCCCGTCGATGGAAAAGGTATGCCAGTCCAGGTCGCCATTGCGATACGAGGAGGCGACCAACCGGGTCTTCGGGTCATCACTCTCGGTCGACCCGGATTGATTGAGCTTGAAAGAGTAGTCGAGCGTTCGCGAGTGCCAGGCGGATTGTGCCTGCGCATCAGGATCCCGGTAATGATCCTGATAACGCTCCACCAGTCCTTTCGTGATCTGCTCGACGGTACTGATGGCGGGATCGCCGACTTTGATGCCAAAATTGGAGAGCAGCTCGACGGGGTTGATGGATTCTCGCAGCAGTTTTTCCCCGTCGACGACACGGCCCTTCATGAATAACAAGAATCGCCGTGTGGCATGATCGAGTTCGTCCCACGCAGCCCCGCCAGGAGGCTCGAGCGAGTAAGCGCTGCGATAAACATCGATGATGCTGGCAGCTGCATCCGGGAGCGCGGCGCGGAGCGAGCGCTCCCACTCCTGTCCGATCCGGGCGCGGCTGCGCCAGTCGAGTGTCGGTTTTTCCATCTCGACCAGCACCTCGAGAGGGATCGTTGAAGGGTCGAAATCCCGAACGCTTCCGTTCGCGGCATAGGTATCGGCAGGCTGCGTCGCATAGGAAAATTCGATCCTGATCGGAGATCCTGCATCCTCCCCCTGGAATTCGCCAAACTGCCACTGGCGGGCGAGCAGCCAGAGCGGATCGGCCGTCTTTGCCTGGATGCCCTGCGAGAGGTCATCGCTGCGGCAGCGGGACTCGACTCGGGTAAAGGCGGCGAATCGACGGATGAATTCCGATGACAGTTCATGGACCAAACTCATGGCGCAACCTCCTCGCCGTCACGAACGCAAATCTGCTCGATCGCCATAATCCGCTTCGTCCCAATATCTTCGTCCTGCGCGACGGCAGAAATTTTCAGCTTCTTGATGCCGACACCATATACACTCACCTTCCGAATGACCAGTTTTTCGATCTCACCACGAACATGATCGAGCACCAAGGCGATCTCTTCGGGATGGTCGGCAGTGATGCCCGTCTTGAGCGGTACTCCCGCGGCATCGAAGGCCTGGATACATTTCCTGGGATCGACCTCCGGGGTCCACCCCATTCTGAGCCGCACCAATTCGGTCTCGTGAGGCAGTTCAACGGTCAGGCTCTTGGACCGCGTGTAGAGCATTCCCACTTTACCGTCCTCGATGAAACCGAACGGGATACTTGTTGTCTCCCCATCAACCGCATCGATTGTGAAATTGTTTATTCCGATCGGCAATAACAGCCAGGGGTTCTCGAGGGGATCAAATTCGGAGAAATCCATACAGGTGACTTTTCCGGTAAGCGCATCAATCCAGTTTTGGAATGTGCCGAACGCCGTATCCCGCTCCCATTCGGGATGATCGGGGTCTACGGGAAGCAGAACAGCCGGCAGGATCATGCCCAGGTCCGGCCCGGGATGATCCCCGCCCGGGAGATCTCTCAGCGCGTCGAGGTCGACCGTCCTGATCTTGGCCAGATCCAGGGTGTCCGAAACGATCGCCGCCAGGTCATCCTCGCTCCACGGCTCCGAACCACTGCTTTCCGGCACTGCCAGGAGCAGGGACTGCGGCGCCTGCGTGTTGGGGGAATTGTATTGAATGGCAACGCTGGTGTGCACCTTGTCCGAGGGGAGGAACTCCTCCCACTGGTCAAAGAGGAGGCCGGCGATCCTTAGTTCCTTCGCCCCCTCGCCTGTTTCGGGAGGTCTTGACCAACCCGTCACCAGAGAAAGCGTCTCTCCCTGGTATTCCATCGTGGTCGCATCGAAGTCGTGTTCGACGCCAAGCCAGCTCGCGCCTGCTTCCGCAGGCAGCTGCGCCACGTGGAACGAGAATTCCGGGTCGCCACCATCCCGCACTGCCTGCGTCCAGGTTTCGGCCATCATCATGAAGGTGTCCACGTCACGAAGCGGTTCGTGGGTGCTCGCCGCCTGCTGGATCCAGAGTCGCATCGTTTCATCATCTGGCAATAAAGTGCCCCGTACCAGCGCATCATGGAATTCGCTGCCCGGATTGACCGTAAATGCGGGAAGGATGATAAAAGATTTTCCCATGAGCGCCTGGGTGGCTTCGATGAGCAGGGAAACAGCTTTATAGGAATTGATCTTTTTCGTGACGAATTCATCCGTATCCTCTTCGTTCGAGGAAGAGACACTGCCAATTTCGCGATACGCATCCAGAATGCCAATACAAGTTTTTTGCCTCTTCTCCAATTCTGCGCATACCGCCCAACGTCTTTTCTCAAGTTCCTCGGCAGGTTCACCGGATCCGCCGGCCGGGACCGCTGCCGGGACCGAGAATCGTGCCGCGTTCTTGATCGATGCAAGCAGGCCGAGACGGAAGGTGTCATCCACGACAGTCGAATTGGTCAGTACGAAACTCTGTAAATCACTTACTGCCTTATCCACCAGAACCATGGTGTCTTTGACGCGCGTTTCCAGTTCTTCGATATCTGCATCTGCAAACGAGCTCGCTTCTTCAACGGATGGCCGGGCAAGAGCTTCGGGTTTGAGATATCCCGCCGCATTGAGCACATGCAGGGCATGGCGGCCCACCTCAAGGGCGTCCGCAATGCTGCTGGCCCCTTCGTCAGCGGTGTAATCGATCGCGATGGGCTCCGTGTAAGACAGGTTGTAATTGTTCCGCGCGTGAAACTTGATCCTGCGGTCCAGTTCGGTTTCGCCCCCCTCCGGAAGCACTGCCGAGAGGTACAGGAAATCGATCGGCGTCATTCCAAGCTCGGAAAGGCATATGGTGCAACTGGCTTGCTCCGAATCCACTGCGGGTTTGAACGAAATGGCGCACCGGATGCTGTCCATGTTCCCCAGGATACGCGCGAACCAGGCCGCAATGCGCGGCTCGGCAAGCTCCCGCGGAGAGGGATCGCTTGACGGACCGGCCGGCGGTTCATTGAACAACAGGCACACTCGCTGGCTGAAAGTCCTGCCGGAAACCGGCGTCGCGATCGAGCGAATCTCCGGCGGCGTAAGGCTCCCCGCGGCGGCTTCCAAAGCGGCTCCGCCCCGGTCATAGTTGCCCTGGACCGCCTGGTAAACACTCTCATGGACAAGCAGGTCGCTCACGCAATCGAGGGATTCCAGCAGATCAGTGAGTATGGACTTGAAGGTCCCTTTCTCAGAAGCAGCGATCCCTTTCAATTTCTCGACGAGAAATCCGATGTCACCGTGGGCGTCATCCCGCCATGCGCGCGCAAGCGCCAGCCCATCGACAACATTTCTGGCCGCGAGCGCTTCAATACTCTCATCCCCAACTGGTTTCGTTTCTTTATTCGCGACCATGGGAAAGCGATACCGAAAGTCGTCCACATACTCGGCCAGGTTCATGTCCGGTGCATCAAAGAGCGCCCGTTCGAACTGGTAACCAAGAAGTGCCCCCAACGTCTGTCCCTGCCTGATGCCATCCAGCAAGTTCAGCCCATTCTGCACCCGCGCCGAATTGAGATCCAACCTGAATGGATTCGGACTCAAGACGCCGGTATCTTCAGTAGCATCTTCAGGATCATCGTGGGTAAGATAGGCGTTATACAATACGGCTGCCGTCGCAGCCTGCGCGGCCGACGGGGCATGAATGAACCCGGCGCTATTCTTCGCCCCGGATGGTATAAGATCTTCCACCCACCCGTAAGCACCCAGGTATATTCCGGTCGGTTTGCTTTCCCGCATCGCCGCCAGCCGTTTCGAGGCGATGGAGGTGATCCATGCGTCAAGGCGATGCGTACACAGATCCAGCGTCTCGCGCATCAGGCGGTCATAATCCGGATACTGTTCCTCGGCAGTCATCGAATAAAAAATATCCTGGAGCTTATCCTCGCCGATCCCGGCGATCTCGTCGATCTGCTGCAGGTTGGTAAATCGCTCGGCGGGCAGCGCCGCGCGGGTCTCAAGGATCCGTTTGGCGACAGTCTCGCCAATGCCGTATGCCCCCGAAGACGCCCGCGGAAATTCGGGATCGTCCTCGACCCAGCCCGTGATCTGTTCAGGGCTTGTTACACGGTTGAAAAATTCCAGCACGGCAGACGTGAAGTCGGAGTTTGCCAGACGGCAAATGGCCGCCCTGACGGACTCGGCACTTGACTTGGATTTAAGGGAGCGCCGCAGCAGATTAAAAAGGAGTGTCCCCGATGTCGTGGGCAGTTGATCACATAGACTGCGCAGATATGCCCGGGGCTCATCCCCGGGATCCGCGCCCACCGTATAGGGCAGCGGGCGCGAAACGCCCTCCCACCATCCAATCACCCTCAACAGCGGCATATCCAAAAATCTTTCGCCCGCGTGCCCGGACAATCCCTGTAGAACAGCGGCCGTCTCACGCCGTTTTTCATTATAGATCTCCGCCCACTGCTGTACCCAGAACAATGGGGACGGCACCTCGCTCCCGAAGAGGGTAAACGACCCGAACACGTATTTACGAAGAGCAATCAACAAAAATGAGAGAAAGCCCTCATTCACAAATGGCCGCGCCTGGTAGGAAATCGAGACCGGTTGCATGGCAAGCACTTGCAGCAGCTCTTTGTCCGGGTCATCCGTCGTGTTGATTCTCGGAACCAGTTCGGGATTCCGCGCGTAATCCAGCCATTTCAGGGCAAATCTTCGCAGGAGGAACGCGAGTTGATCATCAAGACTTCGATCAACGGGAAATCTCTCCCCGCCAGGGTCTAGCCCTTCCAAAAGCACAGCCGCGGTTTTTTCCCGAGAGAATATCGTCGACGCCGGCAGGATGCCGTAAGGCTGGTCCCCGACGCGGATCGTAGGGAGAGGCCCTCCCGCATCGACATGTGATATGAAATGCCCTGCTAGTTCTTCCAATCTGGGGGGAGCAATCAGACCTGGCAACATGGTCTGGAGAAAATACCCTCCAGTCGCCGGCCAAAGCGCAGCCCGCATGTCTTTTGAATAGGAATCCTTCTTATCCCCTGCCCCATCAATATAGCGCAGCGCCTCCGGCTGCATCCCGAGCCCCAGCGCGAATCCAAGGCGCTGTGCATTCGTCTCAGGAAGTTGAGGCGGCGAATCCCACAGCACAGGTCCCTTAACTTCAGTTCTATAACTGGCTTCCAGCAATGGATCGCTCGTCGGGCTGCCGGCCTTGGCCTCCTGGGTATTATTGGTTGGCGTTCCAGGCTCCAGAAAGGCAAGCCCTCCAGACGTGTAATGATGGTTGTCGATGAGACCCTCAAGCTCCTGCAGCCCGGTTTCGGGTTCAACGGCGCGGATTCCCACAGCAATCACTCTTGAAAACCCCAGTTTTCGGTTCACGACCATTTCATCATCGGTAAATGGGATACGCAGGGCCATACCGTATTCAACAGCCTTATCGAAATCGACGACCCAATCCGACGATTCAGCGAACAGGCTGGGCAGAGACACTTCAGGGGAGGAAAAGATTGGCAGGGTTCGCGGAATTCGATTCTCGCAAGCCTGCTTTCTCACCAGATTTGCGTCCCGGTACAAATAGATGGCAAACCTGTCTGGAAACGACCGCAACCGTGGCGCTTTCGTCCAACTTTTCCCCTTCAATACAGGTTCGGCGCCACGAGGAAGGTCAAGCGCAACCCTTCGGACCCAGGCTGCGCGCTGAGGTCCGAACAGTTTTGCGAGTCTTCGCCAGGCTTCATGCTTTGCCTCTTTCGAACCTGTCTCGTGAATCTCGCGATAATACATCCCCATCTCGAATTCACGTTCGGTCAGCTTTTGCTCATGCGTTTCAATGGAAACTTTGTCCGGGTATATCCGTATGCACAGGTCATTTTTGATAAAGCGGGTTTCAAGGCGAACCGGGAACAGGAGAACAGGCCAATTCTTCATTGGCGTATAGGGGTCGGGAACCAGCAATCGTTCAAGATCTTCGACATGATCATCGGGTAAACCACAATGATCCTTGAACTGCTGTAGAGAAAGGAACTCCTTGCCGGAGAGTTGGCCGCGAACCTTAAGAATACGCTCTGCTTGTTCGAACGAGATACGCACATCCGCTTCCTGCAGAAGTTTCTCCATGAGCAGGAGAGGATCGGTTACGTCATTCAGGAATTGTAAAATCTCGTTCTCGCGTTCTGAGGGCATGCTTCCTCCCTATGAAAATGGAACCCTAGAATGATGCTTTTCTCTCAGCGTTTTTGGATCATGATCCCCATAAAAAATCCCCGCTGTGATCCGTATTGACTTATAAAAAATGTAGCTTTGTGCGGCTGCTTACCATTTTATCCACAATACCCGTGTAAATATTATACAAGCTTTTGTAGCGTCAGGAGTCATTGATTTTCGAAAAATCCAGGGCGCCATTTCACATCCAGCCTCCCCAAGATGGCAACAAGACCACGATTTTTAATATTACATCAGACTGAATCACAATCATTACAGTCAATGAAATTGGGGAAATTCTTATGTTTTAACCAAAGGTCTTTCGCCTTTTACTTCGAGGAATAAATGAGCCCGATCCTCGCTTACGATCCCGGTTTCGGGAATACCAAGGTCGCCTCCGAGCAGGGTGTGCAGGTCCTGCAATCCGCGGTCGCCCGGCCGCACGAGATCGGACTGGCCGCCAGGGGATTGGAGACCCACGCCCGCCCGCAGACGGTGACCCTGGCCGGCGGTTTGTCCTTCGTGGCCGGCGCCTGGGCCTGGGGCGAGCCGCTCTCGACCCTCGATTTCAACGACCTGACCAGCCCGCAGCGCCTGGCGTTGTTCTACGCTGCCCTTTCACAGTTGCTGCCCCCGGGTTATCACACTGTTGACATGCTGGTCGTCGGGCTGCCGGTCCCGCTGTTGCAGGCTCCCGTTTTTCAAATGGACTGTTGGATATGGAATACGAACCGGAAGCAAAGTCCGCCTCCAGCATTGCCCAATCACCTCCATTGTCCCAGCGCAAGGTAATTCCGGAGGAACAGGTCTCTGGCATATTGAACGATCCATTAAAAGCGGGATGGTGATTACGAAAGCGGATCAGTTCGAATAGCGATTGAACAACCGGGCGTTCAATGGCTCGGTCAATCTCCTCAGGGGTGTAATAATGTCGGTTGATATCGCGTCCAACGCCGCTCTTGGCGAGCAAGGGCATATCGTTCTCACCTGCCAGCAAGCCCACATAATAGACCTGTGGCACGCCGGGAGCAAAGAATTGGATTGCGCGTGCCAACAAATAGTCACGATCATTTCGCCCAAGGGCATCGTAGAATGTACAATTTACCTGGTACAGATCCAGATTGGATGCCGCCGCGCCAGTCGCCAGGCGGCTCTGCCCGTTGCTGTTGGAGTGAATTTTCTCCACCAGGGCAACCAGTTCTTCTGATGGAATGATACCAGGACAGTCTTGATGTTCGGAGCCGTCAGCGCCGATATCAATCACGCCGATGCCATCGTGCGTGTCCAGCACGGTGACGGCATTGCGCGGGCTGATTTCCAGCCACTGTTTCAGGTACCGAGCAGTATGGTTGAATATGGCATGTAATACCAGGGGAGGCAGTGCAAAATCATAGACACGGTCCACCTGACGGGCGATTTCGATCTGCCTGAGGAAGTGGGAGTGGATCTCAACGAGCACTTCAATGTCCAGGGTCGCTGCCTGGCTGGTAAGGTATTTGATAAAAGCGAACGTTTCGGGGATCATGAAACAACTGGTTCCAGGTTTTTTGACGGCATATCCAATGGCGTCCAGTCGCACCATACGGATCCCATTTTCATGCAGCGTTCGCAATACAGATTGCAGGTAGTCTCTCCCTTGCGAACGCGTTACATCTATGTCAATCTGTTGTTTCGAAAAGGTCGTCCATAAAAGGCGTTTCTGATTGTTCTTTAGCGTAATATACGAAAAGGGTAAGCCCGGGCGTGGGCGATAGATGGTTAACAAGTCGGCTTCGGTAGCGCCATTCGGAAAGATGCTGCCCATGGTCAGGAACATATCTTTGTAGATGGACGCATCGCCTTTTTCGGAATAATCTTGAAATTGGGGGGAGGAAGAGGATACATGGTTGACAATCAGATCTGCCATCAGATCCACATCCTGCCCCAGTGCCTTGATATCCGCCCAACTTCCCAGGCAGGGATCGATCTTGGTGTGATCGATCGGGTCAAAGCCGGCATCGGCGCCGTGAATGGGATAATAAAATGGAAGAATGTGAACGCCACCAAATAGCCCGGCGAGCGGTCCTTTTAGCAATCGATGTAAAGCCTGTATATCGCCCCCTCCCAGGCGATCTGCATAAGTTATGAGCTGAACTTTATCTTTCATGGTGTTTATGTCTGCTGCACTGTGCTTTCGGCAGCCGGATAGGGCTGCGTTCAAGGATGCATCGCTGATACATCTGTCAAATCATCGATTTGCTTCTTATGATGGTCGCGATATGCCTTGATATCTATACCTTTGAAGTCGACGTCCTCTTCCAAAAAGGATGATCGGGGGAATGGGAAATCTTGCGCCCTCCTGTCGAGATCGGGATCCGATCGGCCTGCCCTCCCCGGAGGTCGACGACCCGCCGACCAACGAAATATATGGAACAGGCAGCCCCCAGAACAAGACGCTCCGGGAAGTTTGCACGGAACGTGTCTACGACCGGACCGGACACTTCATCGACGAAACCCTGGATGCGCCGACCCCCGCGAGCTCGATCCGCACACTCAGCACACCGCTGCTCCGGGCCTCCTTGCTCAGCCCTTGACCGCGCCCTGGAGCAATGCCAAGATGATCTGGCGCTGGAACAGGACGAAGACGACGAGGGTAGGTACCAGGATCAGGATTGTTCCGGCGCACAGCAGAGGAATATCGGTCGCGTAGTGGCCCTGAAACGCTCCCAGTGCACCGGCCATCGTTCGCATCGTCGGGTCCTCGACGAGCACCAGCGCAAGGAGTAGATGGTTCCAGGTCCAGATGGACATAAGGATCCCGAGCGACGAGACCGGCGCCCGCGCGAGCGGGATGTGGATGCGCCAGAATAGGTCCCATGTTGTCGCGCCATCGACGCGGGCCGCATCCGTGATCTCAGCCGGCATATTGACAAAGTGAGCGCGCATCCAGAAGACGGCAAAGGGCATGTACAAGGCGATCAGCGGCAGCACGAGGGCGAGCCGGGTGTTGTAGAGGTGCACCGCCCGTTCCAAAATGTAGATCGGGATGACGATTCCGGAGAATGGGATCGTCAGCCCGAACACGAACAAGAAAAGGAGTACGTTCGCGCCAGGGATACGCAGTAGGCCGATGGCGAACCCGGCCATCGTCGAGATGACAAGAGACACTGGCACGATGGCGAGGACGAGGAACGTGCTCGAGACGAGGAGCGCGGGCATGTGCGCCTGCTTGAAAGCCAAGACGAAGTTACCCCACTGCGGCTCCGCGGGCCACTCGAACCCTCTGGGCAGCGTGTTCGATGGAGCCAGCGCGGTCAAGAAGATGCTGCTGAAGGGCAGGATTGTGAACGCCATCAGCGCCAAGAGGAGCGTTCGCCCCGCAAAGAGTTCGAAACGTCCAACCTTCATAGCGAGACCTCCCGGTTCAGGCGCTGGATCGGGAGGATTATCACGATGACCAAGGCCATGAGCATGACGGCCAGGGCGGAAGCCAGGCCCACCGCTCGCTGGGTGAACGCAAGGATGTAGATCTGGAGCCCGGGGACGGCCGTCGAGTTGCCGGGCCCGCCGGCCGTCGTGACGTAGACGATGTCGAATGCGGCGATTGCGTTGATCACTGTGACGGTCAGGCATACGCCGATCTCGTATCGGAGAAGCGGGACGGTGATTGCAAGGAACTCCTGGAGCCAGCTTGAGCCGTCGAGCCTTGCCGACTCATAAAGGGCCGGGTCGATCTTCGCCATGGCCGTCGACAATAGGACAGTACAGAATCCCAGCAAGATCCAGATACCGATGACGCCGACGGATGGAAGCGCCCAGTCGAAGTCGCCGAGCCAAGCACGGGTGATCGCGCCGAGACCGATGGCCTCGAGGATCTGGTTGATCAGGCCCGGGAGGGCCAGCAGCCAGCCCCAGATGATGCCGGCCGCGACGAGCGCGATGACCTGGGGCAAAAACAGAACGGTCCGGGCTATCGCCCCGAACCGGCCGGTCGCCACGCGGTGCATCACGCTCGCGACGACAAGACCAAGGCCCACCGGAATGAAGCTGAACCACACGACCAGCCAGAATGCGTTGAAGACCGTCTCGATCAGGTTGGGATTCTGGAAGACAGACACGTAGTTCTTCAACCCCACCCAAGTCATCGGACCGACACCGTTCCAGTGATAGAACGAGTACAGGATGGTCAACAGGATGGGCACGAGCACGAAGACCGCATACATGAGCAACGCGGGTAGAACGAACAGCCAGCCAACAAAGGTCTCCCGGAGGAATCGTTTGCTGAGGGAAGTCCTCCGGGAGACCGTAAGAGATGCGGGGTGATTGTTTGACGTCATCATCGATGTCTTTTTCGACCTGGTATGCGCAGGGATCACCCCGCGGCCATCACCATTATTGTGAGAGTTCCCTTTCGTATTCTTCTTGGACAGCCCTGAGCAGACCAGCCGCGTCTTGCTCACCGGCGACCAGTTTCTGGAGTTCGGGTGTCCAGCCCTGGGCGAAGATCGCGCTCGTGGCGTTGGCGATGAAGTCCATCGCGTTGCTGCCCACCACCGGTCCAGCTGCGAGTGTCTCGGCTGTAACCGAGCCGGCAGCGACGGAAGGTATCACAGCACCCGCCGGCCCGCCGGGATTGGAGCCGCCAACAGTCACGTTGATCTGGCGGGCCGCGTCGTTCGTGGCGAGCCAGTTAAAGAAGAATGCGGCGCAGTCCCCGTGCACGGCGTTGGCAGCGATGCCGTATGTCAGAGGACCGGACATGGCGGCAGGCTGTTCGCCGGCCACGGCGGGCGGCATCACGAAGAACCCGACGTTGCCGGGCATGGCAGCATCGTAGGCGGCGTTCTGCCAATCGCCATTGAAGGTGAAGACCCCTTCACCCTGGCCGAAGCGGGTGGCGGCGTCGGTGTACTCGATGGCGTTGATGTCGGGCGGGAAGTAGCCTGCCTCGATCCACTGCTCCAGGTGCTGGGCGGCGATGAGGTTCGTCGGCGTATCGATCGTGGCGCCGGGTTTATTGAAGATCCAGTCGTTGATCGGACCGACCGGGCCATAGGCTGCCATCAGCTGCTGAAGCGGGAAAGCGAGCCCCATACCGCTCCGAGCACTGCCCCACTGCATGATCGGGAGGAGTCCGGCGGCCTCTGCCCTCGCGAGCAGGTCGTCGAACTCGGCAACCGTCTGGGGCGGCTCGGTCATGCCGATCTGGGCCGCCAGTTCCTTGTTGTAGAAGACACCGGTCAATTGGTAGTTGAGACCCATGGCATAGAGCGTGCCGGAGCCGCGGATGCCGTCCGCATCGAGCCGGGCAAATTGGAGCGGTACTGGCCAATCGTTCCAGCCGAATGCCGTCGCGTAGTCGTCAAGGTTCATGAGCAGCCCATCCTGGGCGAACGTGACAAAAGTCGGCAGCCGGATGATGTCCGGTGGGTTGTCACTCGAGAGCAGGAGCGGGGTCGAGCTGACGAGATTCGCGAACTGGTCCTGCCTGATATCCCAGGTGACGTTCGGGAACTGATTCGTGAACTCTTCGGTAAGCCTTATGATGGTATCGAAACCTGTCTCGAAGTAGGCATTCATCACGACAGGTTCCGTCCCACAGTTCGGGACCGCGGCTTCAGGAATCACCGTCGGGGCCTCGGTATTCGCTTCCGCTGGAACCGTTGCGACCGGGGTTGCAGTATTCCCGCCGCAGGCGGAAAGAAGCAGGGAGGCCAGTACCAGCAGGCTAATTAACAAGATCGACAATCTTTGCTTGCTCATTTCTCTTCCTCCTGATTTTCCTATTTTGATGGTTTTCACAGTTTAAGGCAAGGGATTGGGGTCATCAGCAATAGGCGCCTCCTCTATTTCACAAGGCAAGGCTGCGAATGCAAGTGTTAACATGAAAGTACTTTCATATGGTACGACAAATCCCCCCAATAGTCAATAACCAATTCCTATGCGGTCTTGCGTTCGATGATGTTCAGGGGAATCTGGACATGCCTCGGCAGCGGCGAGGACGATTCCATTTGCGTCAGCAATATCTCCACCGCCAGCTTTCCCGACTCGTCCAGGTGCTGGCCAATGGTGGTCAGGTCAGCATACTCGGCCATATCGAGATCGTCGAAACCGATGACTGCCAATTGTTCTGGCACCCTCACATTCAACTGATGGGCAGCCTTGAGTACACTCAGCGCCTGGAAATCGGTCGCCGCGAAGATGGCTGTCGGTGGTTCGGCCAGACTGAGTAATTCTCTGGCCGCCTGGCGGGTCTGTTCCTGGGAATAAGGGGCAAGACGCACAAGCGTATGGGGGAGATCGATCCCGGATTCCTTCAACACCTGCCGAAACCCGCTCAAACGTAAACTTACCGGGTGAATGGAATATTCTGGCAAATCGGTATCACCCAAAAAGGCGATCCTGCGGTGGCCTTTCTTGAGCAAATAGGTGGCTGCCATGCGCCCGCCCTGTACATCGTCAATCTCTACACAGTTAAGGTTGGGATGCGGATACTCGATCAGCACGGTTGGTAATCCATGGTCGATCAAGCGGCTTGCATCCAGATCACCGACCGGCAAAGAAATGATGATGAGTCCATCGAGATTGCCTGTCAATGGCAAGGTGGAAAGATATCTTTGCAGATGATTGGTTGAATCAACCGTATAAATGACCAGCTCAAAATTCATGGGGGATAAGGCGCCCGCAATTCCGCGCAGCCGCTGTACGAAAGATGGAGCCGTGAAGAAGGGGGTGATTACACCGATGCGTCCGTTCTTTTGCATGGCCCGGGCGCGCGCTTCTGCTTTCGGTACATAACCTAAAGCATCGATGGAAGCAATTACTCTCTCCCAGGTCCCGGAATTGACCTTATTGGGGGCGTTCAGTATTCGTGAGACGGTGGTAATGCTTACCCCGGCATGTTTGGCGACATCATAGATGGTTGGTTTTTTCTTCTTCTTATCCATAATACTCCGCAAAGGGTTGCCTGAAAGCACTTTCAGTCTATCATTCGATACTCAAGCTGTCAACTCGATCTTGATGCGGCTTTTTTCAAAAGCACGCTTTCGTTGAAACGGAAATCCGGCCGGGATCGCGGCCGGCCGAGATGGGCAATAGACTCATGAGCAATTCAGCCCGCCTTTCGGGAATACCAAGGTCGCCTCTGAACAGGGTGTGCAGTCCTGCCGTCCGCCGTCGCCCGGCCGCACGAGATCGGACTGGCCGCCAGGGACCTGGAGACCCAGGCCCGCCCGCAGACGGTGACCCTGGCCAGCGGTTTGTCCTTCGTGGCCGGCGCCGGCGCCTGGGCCTGGGGCGAACCGCTCTCAACCCTGGATTTCAACGACCTGACCAGCCCGCAGCGCCTGGCGCTCTTCTACGCCACCCTTTCACAGTTGCTGCCCCCGGGGTATCACACCGTTGACCTGCTGGTCGTCGGGCTGCCAGTCCCGCTGCTGCAGGATGAGCTGCAGGCCAAGGCGGTGATGGCCGGCCTTGCACAGTACAAGAAAGTGCACGAGTTCGCGGTGGACAACAAGGGCTATTCCATCGAGATCAAAGGCCTGCGGGCCTTCCCCCAGCCGGTCGGGGCGTATGCAGACTGGATGCTGAACGAAGAAGGCCATATCCGCCAGGGCGGGGGTGAGGCCGAGGTCGCCATCCTGGACATCGGCATGAACACGCTCGACCTGTACGCCATCCAGAACTGGAAGGTGGCGCCGCGTTTCGTCGGCGGCGGCAAGCTCGGCATCCGCCGGCTGCTCGAGAACATGAACCCCTCCGGGCGTGACCTGGAAGAGCTGGACTCGGCCCTGCGTGCCGGTAATCTGCAGCCGTCGGTCGAACAGAAAACCGCCTGGCTGGGGGCCATCCTGGGCAGCGTCGAGCGGACCTGGTCCAGCCTGCGCCGCTTCGACGTGGTCATCCCGACCGGCGGGGGCGCGGTCGTGCTGGGCGAGCTGCTGCGTTCGACACTGGCACCCAAGAGCGCGGCGGTCCACTGGCCGGCGGACCCGGTCACGGCCAACGGGCTCGGTTTTTACAAGTGGGGCCGGCGTGTCCATCGTAACGAAGTACTGCGTAAATATCCGAACCCGAATCGTCTTTTTTCCCGCCTCACGATCGCTTCGGTTTTGAAATATGGGCAAGAAGCAGCAGGAAGCCGGACGGAACGCTGGTGGTCGGGGTGCACATCACCCTCAAGCCCGGCCGGGACGATGACCTGATTGCCCTCGTCTTGACGACAAAGAAGCTCGCCCCGGCCATCCGGGAGGCGATGCGCAGCGGGGTGGTAAAAGGGATGTATATCCAGATGGATCTTGGACTGGAGGACCTGGAAGGCGCAGGGATCGAATTGTGAATCGGGAAGTCGGTTTGATAAAATCATACGGGAAGGCTTTTTGGACGCCTTCCCGTATGATTTTTTTGGAGAAAATGACCTGCCGGCCGGATTGATCATCCCGCTTCCTTCAAGGCGCGTTCGAGAAGATCGGACACCTTGAGGTCTGCAGCCCATTCCCGCAAATAATCCAGATCAAGCCCGCCAGAACGGGTCTTCAACACCCCGAGAACATCGCGCCACTGGCGGTCGGACACTTCGCCGCCCATGCGATACCATTCCAGCTTGGAAAGGATGGTATCTTCGGGGCTGGCGAACCGGGCGCTCATTTGCGATTCGAATGTGAAGGTCTGCACCTGGGCTCGGGAAAGTTGGGAGCGAAGGAACGGACGAGGAGCGGGAATGAAAACATCCACCTTGAACATGGTCTCGCGGTGGATGATATTGAAGCTGGAATGACGCTGGACGGATTCAGCGATCATCTCCTGGTCAACATAGAATTCAGAATCCAGTGCAGATACAAAGGGCTGGATATGCTCCGGGCGCATTTGTGCAATGATATCTGAATCCTGCGTAGTGCGCACCATTCCATACAAAGTACTGGCCAGCGAGCCGCCGATGAGATAGGGAACGCCCAGCTTCTCGAAAACTTTGGTCACAAGGAACGTTACTTCAATGGGCTCATTTTGCATCAAGCAGCTCCCCATAAACCCTGCGGGCCAGCTCCTCCCCGAGCAATAGACCCGCCAGCCGGCGACGCAATTCTCCTTCGCTGCTATGCGGATACTGTGCACGCAGGCCCGCCAGCGCCAACATCCGCGCCGATGCATTCAGCTGCGCCAGCATCTGCATCTTCCGGGTGGGGCTCGCCTGCCGCCACAACTGGATCTGCAGGGCCTCCATTTTCGGATGGGTATCGGAGAATAAAGCGCTCATAACATGATTATACTCGTCCCAGGTGCACAGTACGCGCCTTCCAGGGATGAAATATGCGATGTATCACCTAAGCCCGGGCCAGGACGACGACCCGATCGCCCTCGTCTTGACGGCAAAGAAACTCGCCCCGGCCATCCGGGAGGCAATGCGCAGCAGGGTGCTCAAGGAGACGTTTACGGAGCAGGATCTCAACCAAAACGATCTGGAAGCGGTCGGGATCGATTTATAACGTGTGACATTCCCGGATCAGCCACAGGGAATGTCATACGGCAAATAGGCTAGAGGGAAGTGTTGGAAATATCAAGAACGAGTAAAAAAGGTAGGGGGATTTCTCTAGGTCAATGTGGCGATGCGTTCGGAAGGCTGGCTGATCGGTAGTGGCATGGTAGAGAGTGGCGGAAAGCGTTTCAAGGATCGTTTCTGCGGCTCGGGAATGCGTTGGAGTCGTGTTGGTGCAGAACATTTGCTCCCGATCCGAGGAGCAATTATGGGCCACCGGTTTGATGAACGCTGGAAAACTGCCTATAACTCGCCCCCAAACTGACATGCACCCGTTCCGCTTGCCCAATTAGAACTTTTGTGCTAATATCGAAATGGAGGTGACCAATGCCACAGATCGCCCGGAAAGTCCCCTGCAACATTCGCGGGATCCAACTGACCGCCTGCTTCACAGAAGAGCACCTGGTCCTGGTCTGTTTCGACGAACTCTGCCAGACCCTGGGCTTGAACCCTGGGTACCAGCACCGTCAGATTCGCGCAAACATGGTCTACGCGGATCACCTGTTCCTCTGCTCCACGGAATCACCCTACAAAGATACCCTCCGCAAACGCAGGAAACTCTTCCTGGATATGAAAGCCCTCCCCTTCTGGCTCATGAACACAAACGCCGGGCACGTCAAAGAGGAACACCGCGATGCCATCATTTCGATCAAAGAAGAACTCGCCGACCTCGCCTGGCAGATCAACCGCGACCGTGTCCTGCCGCCAGAATTCCTGGAGAATTATCCGCAAGCCTGAAGATACCTTTCGCGGCAACAGCCAGTCGTCCAGGATTCAAATCCGGTGTCAACCCAGATCATTCCTCTTTCGAATGTGGTGCACTGCTTCTCCCCAATGCGGTTTGTTCCTTGAGTGAAACCATCAGAGTGACCCCGGGCAGGAAGTAACCCCATGATCGATCCCAGCGTCAGAGACAGCGTCATCCGGGCTGCAATTGCAGCCCCCCCAAAAAACGATCACGGCAGGTGGACCTTGCTGGGCTGTGGGAGATGCTCGCCAAGATCGATCCGGAAGAATTGGACAGATTGCTCCAAAATGCGATCGCAGAATATTCCTATGACACTTTCCCACTCCTGGAACCTCACGGGATCAGCATGAATGATCATTTCTTCGACCGGGAGGTCGAACTCGAAACGCTCAGCCGGTGTTGGGAATCTGACAGGGCAGAATTGCTCATTCTGCACGGCCCGAGGAGAGTCGGCAAGACCACCCTGCTCAAAGAGTGGGCTCGCCGGACCGGCGTCCGGGTTCTGCATTGGGAAGTCCCCCAGGTCTCGCCGGCCGAGCAGCTGCATTCCTTCTGCCAGGCGCTGCGGGACTACAGCGCCGCCGGTAAGCCAACCCTGGAAGGCTGCGCCTGCGCCAGCTGGGAAGAGGCATTCGAGATGGTTGGACGGCTGGCGCAAGAAGAGCGCCTGGCATTGTTCATCGATAAATACCCCTACCTGGCACAAGCCACGCCGGGGATGGCCAGCAAGTTTCAAAAGTTGTGGGACCTTCACTCCGACGAGCTGGATCTCTTCCTGTGCCTGGCCGGCTCCAACCTGGATGTGATGTTCCGGGACATCTTCTCGTACCATCACGCTCCGCTTTACATGCGCGCAAGGTCGCAGATCCAGCTGCGGCCCTTCGTGTTCAACACCACCCGCAGTTTTTTCCCCCACTATTCGGCCATCGAGCGGGTCACCCTCTACTCTGTTTTCGGGGGCATCCCGGCCTACTGGGCGAGATTGGACCCAGCGCGATCGGTAACAGACAATCTCAGGGACCTGCTGTTCTCCCCAGCCGGCCCGCTCCTGTCCGAACCGCGCCGGCTGCTGCAAGACTACAGCGCCGAGCCGGCCATTCCCCTGGCGATCCTGAAGGCGATCACCCGGGGTAAGAACACGGCCAAAAAGATCGCGGCCTTCCCCGAGCTGAAAGGGGTGGATGTGCCAGCGCAGCTTGACCTGCTGACCAGGGCCCGGATCATCGAGGCAGAGCGGCCCGTAATCGACACATCACTGCGGTCCCGGCGGAGCCGGTATTGCATCAACGATCCATTCCTGAGATTTCATGCCACCTTCCTGGCCGGCCGGGAAGAAGAGATCGCCTCCGGTCAGGGGGACCAGGTCTTTGAGGAGGTTGAGGAGCAAATGCCCAAATTCATTGCTTCGAATGTCTGGCCGGACCTGTGCCGGCAGTGGGTCCTGTGGGCTTGCGCGAGAGGCAAGCTGCCGCATGAGGTCTTCGAGATCGGGAGTGCTTGGAAATCGAAGGATGAGGGGCCCATCGTCGGGCTCAACCGGGCAGAGAAGACCCTGTTCCTGGGAGAATGCCTGTGGGGTTCGGTGGAGAACGGCCGCCGGGTCATGGAAGAGCTTGTCCAGGTCAAGACCTGCAGATACGTTCCGAAATTTCACCGCTGGAAAGTATCTTACCTGGGGTTCTCCCGGGAAGCATGGCCGGCCGAGGCGCTGGAATATCAGGATGAGATCAACAGGCATCCTGTTCACGGGAAGAATTGGGAGTCAACGGGAATGCAATTGCTCGCCCTGGAGGAACTGGACAAAGATATGTACAACTGGTTCCAGGAAGTTTATGACAGGGAAGACGATCTGTCGGATGAGGAGATCTTGTTCTAGTCCCCCGCGTCGACCGGGCACTTCCTCGCACAGGCTACAGACGCTTGTAAACCCGTTTGATCCGTCTTCGTGCAGACAGAGGATATCTCGATCGTGGTATCGCTCAGGGTAGATAAGTTGGTCAAGCCTGTAAATATTTCGGGTCGCCCCGAACCCACCCCGCAAAGACACTGACCCCATTCAATTCCGCCAGTCTGACAAGTGTTCCAGTCTCTCCCCTGACATTAAATAATGACAGGAACGAGACATAATCATCGAACCAGGCATCCGCCGGGCTGAAGGAATGAATCATCATGACTGCGTACCTGGCTCCGAATCGCTCCGCCTCGATCACCGCTGAAGCCAGTCGATGCAGAAGCTGGTAACGCAAACTCGTTGGCAGTTCCTGGTCCAATCCCAGTTTCGACCGCAAGAAAGCGAGGCGGGTTTTCTTCCCAGGAGTGAAATCCACCATCCACGCCCCCAGGGATGGACCAAAGCTCTCAGACACTTTGCCTTCCACCATGATAGATACCAAACCACCATCCGCTGCCTTCGCCAGAACGAACAGGTCGTTCTGGGATGGATGACCACGCGTAGGAGGAATGCGCACCTGGTATTCGGGGGTCGCCAACAAGAATTCCAGTTGACGGAATGCAGGATGCCCGGAGGCTTCGAAAAGCAAAGCGACTTCAGGAGGAAACCCTTTTCCATTCTGCCAGCAATAAGCGAGGGCCCACGCAGAATACCCCTCTTTCCAGTGCTTCTCGGGCGCGGCGAGGAGTTTTCTCTAATCTTCAGGGGATGCTGCAGGAATGTAGATTTTTCCCATACCGTTACCGTAAATAAGATTCTATGGTTTGGACAAGTATTGCAACTGCTTTCCGATCGGCAATCCCTCCAGCGGAATTACATAAGATGCCAGATGGGGCAGTAAATATTTACGGTACTTCATGCCGGCCAGGAAGATAAAATGATCCTGCCGGAGATCGGCCACCGCCGACAACTGATGTAATACATAGACCGCCCATTTCTTGATCAGTTCAGCCGAGATCGTATTCAGGGTCAGATCATATGGATCGATCTCTGTCTCCAGATCCACCAGGCCATACTTCGCCGACAGAATATAAATCGCATCCGGATTCAACCGCTGGGCATAGGCGAGGTTCTTTCTGAACAGGGCGCTAATATACAGATCTTTCGCCTTCGCCCGGTACGGGCGTTTCTTACTGACACAGGAAATCAGGATAATTCTTTTCAATAGCGCTTCTCGCAAACCTCAGAGACAGGGCAGATCTCACAATCCGGATCTGCGGACCGGCACCAATTGCGGCCGATATTCCACAACGCCCAATCCACGATGCCAGGAAATGCCGGGTTCATTTGCCGGGAGGCTGCCAGGGCGGCCTCGACGGTCTCGGCCTGGCTGGCCCCCAGCCGGTAAAGAACGCGTACAGTGTGAATATCCGGCTTGATGTCCATATTCCAGTGATCTTCAAAGCGGACCGCGAAAGCTTTCTCGATCAACAACACCGCCATGCTGGCAATGCCCGGCCCTACACCATGGATGGAACAGAAGGTATTTTGGACTTCGACAGCGCTTTTCCCTACCCAGATCCGGGAGGCATCACCGCCGCATCTTTCCACCACGATATTAGTCAATTCGCGGATCGTGCGGGGTGCGGCATTCGGATAGCGGGGCTTGCGCGGTAGGCAGGCAAATAAACCTGCCAATGCATCCAGGGAGATGCCATAAATCCGATACGGGTCCAGATGGCCAAGTGCATTCTTCATGTCATAGGGGATGGTCCAGATGACCTCGGCCCTGGCACCGCGGTCAAGGCAGGTGCCGATACAGAAGGCATAAGGATCGCGGACGATCAATTCTGCCGCCTCCGGGACCATGACGGGGAAGATATCCGTCGGCGGGAGGGTTTCTCCGTAAGCAAGAAGGGCTTGCGTGATTTCGGTCGGGTTGGATTTCATGGTTTTTCTCGGCTTTCCCGAAACCAAATTTCTGAACTAATCGACCCGAATTTTCTTTTCCCCAGGGCTCCCCGTTCTTCCATGGTCATCAATGATGCCCCAAAGAGGAGTAACTTTATTTTACATCGAATTACACCTTGCGCCGCTTGAAAAGGGAGAGGCATATGTTCTGGAGAGAGCCAATAAAAATAACGACTGATCTCAAGAAATCATTCTTGTCTCGCGGCAACGCGGATAATTGGGACAGCCATAGAATTGTTCCCCTTTGTGCGCGCCTTGTGCTGCAGTCCTGACCACCATCGGAATGCCACACTTGGGACACACCGGGGCCGCTTCTAGCGACGACGGCTCTGACTTCTTAATCGGCGCGTTCATGCTGGCCTTGAGCAAAGGCGCGATGCGAGCAGTGATTTCCTGCGTATTGTATTCGCGCTGGGCTGGAATATGCAACAACGGGAAATTTGCTGACTGGAAAGCCTGATCAACAAACTCGTCCCGAGCTTGGCGACGGGGCTGATCGTGACTGGAATCGTCTAACTCGATCGCCAACAAAGGTCTCATCGTGGCCGAGTCACAGATCAGGAAATCGACATGCTTCTGGCGGATTTTGTTCATATAGGCATGATTCTCGTTCGGCCGGATGACATAGAAGAGATCCCCCAACCCCACCTTGACCTGAATGACAAGTCTCGAACCTGTCATCAACGATGACAGCACTTTGTAAAATGAAAGCTCAGCAGGGGATAAAAAATCGTCTCGCAGACGATAAGGCAGGACTTCTGCGGGCGTTTTATCTTTTGCACGGCGCAGGAATGGCAATAAGATACTTGCACATCCTTGTTTCTGATTAGTGCTGGCGGCCATGGCTTATTCTTCTCCCTGATCAGTGCCGGATAACGACATTTCCTCTCGACGAGGATGATTGTAGCATAAATCACAATACAAAATGACTTTCGTGACTGGAGATGAAACCGGCAGCGCAGGCTGATAGGGGATATCTCTTGTCAACTCCCTTTCGGCAATGTTTGGCAGAGAAAGGCCTCGCGGCCATTTTTCTGGTTATTCCATATGGAGATGGGCGTAATACTCTCTTCCAGGGAAGATAAACCGACTGTCCTGTGAACCCGTATTTGATTCGCATAACAGATGTACAATGGATATACGAGCCGGTGAACCCCAATATGCAGTCTTCACTCTGCGCTCAACCCAAGGGAATCAATGGACAATGATCTAAGCATACGCATAGCAGCCTTCCAATGGCTGGCCGAGCAGAAAAACATCCACGGGGAGGACGTTCTGCCTCGCCCCCTGCTCCAGCAGGGATTTCAATACAAAGGGGAACGTGTGCCTTTCATGGGTCCGCAGGGGATTTTCAAGCCTCGAATCATGGAGCTGCCCCTATCCATTACAACCACTCCTGAAAGTCCATACGACGATGCCTTTGAACAGGGCGAGATCCTCCATTACCGCTACCGGGGAGAGGATCCCCAGCATCGTGATAATGTGGGCCTTCGCCGTGCCATGCAAGAGAACCGACCACTGGTGTACTTCTTCGGCCTTGTGAAAAGCCAGTACCTGGCAGTCTGGCCAGTCTACATTGTCGGGGATAATCCCGCGGCGCTGACCTTCCAGGTTGTAGCAGAAGATATGGACAGGGTTGTCCTGCAGCCGGAGCAGTTCCTGCATACGGCCCCCGAAGACGCCCGTCGCCAGTACCTGACTGCCGAGGTGCGCGTCCGCCTCCATCAACGTTCTTTTCGGGAGCGGGTGCTCCAGGCGTATCAATCCCAGTGCGCCCTCTGCCGCTTGCGCCATCGCGAGCTGCTGGATGCGGCCCATATCCTCCCGGATCCTCACCCGGAGGGCTGGCCGATCGTCCGCAATGGCCTGGCGCTCTGCAAGCTACATCATGCAGCCTTCGATAGTTTCCTATTGACCGTCACGCCGGATTATCTGATCCATATTCGGGAGGACATCTTGCAAGAAGAGGACGGCCCAGTCCTGCAGCATGCGCTCAAGGGATTGGAGCGCTCTAGGATTTTGTTGCCCCGCAACCAGGCCGATTGGCCCAACCAGGAAGCCCTGGAATGGCGTTACGCCAAGTTCCAGAGTATCAATGGATAAAGCGACTTTTGGTCTGCCCCCATGAATGCCGGTAGCCTGATCGCCACCATCCTGCGCCACGACCGCAAGGTTGCCAGCTATAAGATCGCCCTGATTCGCAGCATCAATGATGTGGTCCTGGGCTTTCCGCACGTCGGCCAGGGAGCGGCCGCGATTGCCATCCCCCTGCGCATCCTGGCGCGCTTCTGGGTGGCCTACTACTGGCCGTTCGTCGATCCACAGCAGGCAATCCTCCAGGGTCAGCAAGCCAGGGGCAGGGAAGATATATCCTTCCGCCCCGCTCTGACCAACCTGCGCCAGGAATGGGAGAAACTCGTTGGCGTCTCCCACCCTTCCGATGGGTACTTTCTAGTCGGGGAGTTTCTTTCCGCAATCCACATGCGTGCCTATCCGGGGCCGCTCGTGGACGCCTTCCACCAGGCGATCCGGGCGATCACCGTTGCCATCCAAAAGCCCATCCGCTATGCCGGCCCCGATCAATACGGAGTCTTCGCCCCTCCCCGCAAGTGGGACCAGATCCAGCAGACCGAGCCGGCCGCAGCCTGTCTGCCTGAAACCCGTCCGGAAGATATGTGCGTGTTGGTGGACGCCGAATTGTGGACCAGCTTCTGCGAGCTCTCGCTCTGGATCGAAGCACTCTGTATCCACCAATGGTGCCTGTTCACTGAGAGCCTGGCCGGAGTCGAGCGCGGACTGGTCTATGGCCTCTTGACCGACCGCCCCGACAACCGCCGGCCGTTGAGCTGGGAACGCAACCAGGTCGACATCCTGATAATGGAAGGCCATCTCTTCACCTGTCCCTGGACCGGTAAGAAACTTTCCGCCACCAGTTATGATCTGGATCATATCCTTCCTTTGAGCGTGTACCCGATCAACGAGATCTGGAACCTGGTCCCCGCGGACCGGCAGTTCAACCAGCATGTCAAGCGTGATCGCCTGCCCGGAGCGGAGCGGTTGTCGGCGGCCACACCACGTTTGCAGCACACCTATGTGCAATACATGTTGTCGCCGGGGTTATCGGCCGCCCTGATCCAGGACAGCCGGCTGCGTTTTGGGGGTCAGGTCTCCGGGGATGAACTTCCTGCCCTGCTCACCCACTCGATCACTGACTACCTGCAGGTGATCGCTTCTGCGCGCAACCTGCAGGTCTTTTAAGGGAGAAACCATGGCCAAGATCACATACAATAAACTGATCCGAGATCGGATCCCGGAAATCATTGAGAAAGACGGGAAACGCTATGCGGTGGAGACCATGCCTCCAGGGGAGTATGAAAAGGCCCTGCTCGACAAACTGGTCGAGGAGGCGCAAGAAGCTCAGCAAGCGGACGAGCTGCACCTCAAGACCGAGTTGGCCGACATCCTGGAAGTGGTCGACGCGCTGCTGATCCAGAAGGGCATCTCCCGCCAGGCAGTGCGAGGCCTCCAGCGCCAACGGAGAAGCGAGCGCGGCGGGTTCGAAAAGCGGCTGAAGTTGCTGTGGACCGAATAGGCGGATTTGCTCAAATGGAAGGTCATCAATGACGGTGCACCAATCCGCATCCAAGAATGAACTGGATCGGTTCAGGGGCTGCCTGCTCGGGCTGGCTACGGGGGATGCGGTCGGCACAACGCTAGAATTCCAACCGCGCGGCTCTTTTCCTCCCCTGACCGACATGCTCGGCGGAGGCCCGTTCCAGCTCGAGCCGGGCGAATGGACCGACGACACATCCATGGCACTGTGCCTGGCCACGAGCCTGGTCGAGTGCGCGGGATTCGACGCCCACGACCAGATGGAACGTTATCTGAACTGGTACGAGAACGGGTATTTGAGCAGCAACGGGGTTTGTTTCGACATCGGAAACACAATACGCACAGCCCTACACCGATATAAAGAGAGCGGTGACCCCTTCAGCGGTTCCAGCGACCCGAACTCGGCCGGAAACGGTTCCCTGATGCGCTTGGCGCCGGTGGTGCTGTTCTACTATCCGGATCAAGCTCGCATCCAGCAGTACTTCTCTGAAAGCTCGCGCACCACGCATGCAGCCCCCGAATGTCTGGATGCCTGCCTGCTCTTCGGCGATATGCTCTTGCGTGCCCTGGGCGGAGCAGGAAAACAGGATATCCTTCTGGGCTCGCCCCCGGATCTGGTCAGGTCGGCAGCGCTCCAATCCATTGCGCAGGGTAGTTACCTGAACAAGGCCGCGAGCAATATCCACGGCACAGGCTATGTCGTAAAAAGTCTGGAAGCGGCACTGTGGAGCTTCTGGGCCAGCGAGAACTTCGAACAGGCTATTCTCACTGCTGCCAATCTGGGCGATGATGCTGACACCACGGCTGCCATTTGCGGACAGATCGCCGGGGCGCACTATGGCGCGAGTGGGATCCCCAGCCCGTGGCTGGAGAGACTTGTGATGCGAGGGGAGATCGCCCGATTGGCTGAGCAGTTGAGTGCAGCATATTTCGAACGAAATGGTCAAACCGCAACTTGAGATGACCTACAGTAAGAAACACAATATCCAAAGCAAAAATCATTATCATCCAACAGGATGATTCTCATCGAGAGGGCTCAATTGCCTAGCATCATTTTCCAGAGGACGTATCCATTAAGCGAAGGATATGAAAGCATTAAGGAGCGTGCCATTCAAGTATTGGACAAGTATCTGGGATATCCAGATCTAATCACGTTCAATGATTTAGACAGAAGCATCACTTTTTCCACCGAGAGGCTGATTCCTGCTGTCTCAAAAAATCGACCCCGGATCATGCTTTTGTTCTCGAATCCTCATCCAAGCTCCGTACATCAAGGCATGTTCCTTTCAGCAAATTCCAGAGGGCGGGAGAACCTTTTCTGGCCTACAATGGAAGCTGCGGATTGGCTACCTATCGCTAAAGCAAAGCGTACTCCAAAGAAACTAGCAGACATTTGTATCAATGCAAACTACCAGGGACCCTTTGAGCTGATCTTCTACTGTTACTATGCTTTTCCAACGAATTACCCGGAAGATATCCGGAGAATATTTGGAAGAGAGCATTTCGGCCAATTCATTGAACCAGAAGCAATGGATGAATTTAGGAAGACAGTTCAAGAGACCTCGGTGGAGGCAGTGGTAACGTTCAACAAAGGGGTATTCAATCTCGTGTCGAAAGACCCAATTGAACGTTACGTAGAACGCCTCTCGGAAGGGGAATTAATCCAGAGCCAGGTAAAAGACATGGATAGATCCATTCCCATTTTCTTGACTTTCCCAACGGGTTGGCTATACCACAAGGAATATAAGCGATTTCGCAAGGCCAGTCTTGACACAATAAGGACAGCCATTCAGAAGGTCTAATGTGCCCAAAAGCGGGTACGATCATGCAACCAGGCGAAGGTCTGGAAGAACGCTTCAATAGCGCCAGTTATCAGGCCTTTCTCCTATCTCTGCTGGCTCAGTTCTCTGGGCCGATCCTCTTGATCCAGGATGGGGCCAAGTATCATACCAGCCAGGCTACTCGTGAGTTCTTCGAACAGCACACAGACCGCCTGATCGTTTACCAATTACCGTCTTACTCTCCTGACTATAATCCGATCGAATACCTCTGGAAGAAAGTAAAGACCAAAGCAACCCATAACCGCTATTTCGAAGAATTCGCCAAATTGATCCGCTCCGTTGATGACGCTCTGGCTGTTCTGGCTACCCAGGTCGATGAGATTAAGCGCCTGATGGGCGTTTATACCAAGCATATGGCTGAGCCTCATACGAATCTTACTCTATCGTCTCCTAACATGCAAACGCCCGCGAACTCCTATTCGCAGATATTTCTTCATCCAACATTTCTCAATCGATACGATAGCAATCACATCCTCCAATGATCCGCCGGGCTGGCCTTATGGTGTCGCCAGCCGGCAATACGCCACCGGTCCATGCTGGGCGTGTTCGGACAAACCCCAGACGGGCTTTTCAAAGATGGCCCACCAGGCTGGCATAAAGGAGAAAACGGTGACATGCTCTGGTATCAACCTCAGGCGGATCACCCAAGGATTCAGATGTCTTTCAACGGATGGGGATAGGGCTGCCAGATACAGGCCAGAGACCGGTCAGGAAAATGTGTTCTCCACGGCAAGCTCCGCGCCGAAACAGATGCCAGTTTTGACCTCTACATCCGTATAGCTGGCCTGGTAGGTATCTGCAAGCTGATCATACCCCTCCCGGTGTCGGCGAGAAACTGGAGGTAGCTGAGGCCATGGAATTCCGGCATGCCCATCGGCCGGGTGATCTGCCAGGCAAAGAAGACAAAGGGCGCGAGCAGGGCAGCCAGCAGAAGAGCACACAGCCCCCTGGCAAGAGCAGATATGATCATTGAACATGTTTTCGGGATCATGGTGATTCTCCTGTTCTCACAACCTCCAGTTATCCGCCGGGCTGGCCCGGCGGTGGGCCTGTTCGATGTCGATCTCGGCCACATTGGCATAGTGCTGGACCATTTCCAGGGTTGAGTGCCCGAGCAGGCGCTGCAGGGTGAACAGGTCCCCGCCGGAGCGCAGGTAGGTGATCGCGAAGGTGTGACGAAAACGATGAGGATGGGCTTTCTTGACCCCGGCCTTCTCCCCCAGCGCGGCGATAACCCTGCGCAGGGCGTCACGCGTCAGCGGCCGGCCGAACTTGCCGATGAAGAGCGGCGTCTCGGGGTCCTCCCCCTCCTCCCGGTCGGCCAGGGAACGCCACAGGAAGCGGCGGGCCGCTTTGCCGGCGTACACCGTCCGCCCCTTGCGGCCCTTGGCCTTGCCTTCCTCGCCGGCGCGGACGCGGACCCGCCCGGTCTTCTGGTCCACGTCCGCCACCCGCAACGCACACAGCTCGCTGGCGCGCAGGCCGGTATCCAGGAGCATCAGCAGGATCGCCTTGTCGCGTCTTCCCGTCGAGCGCCGCATGACGAACTTGCGCCGGTCGTGCGTGTCGGCCTCAGTGCAATAGTCGCAGGCCTTGATCAGCGCCTCCACGTCCTCGCGCTTGAAGGGTTCAACCGGTGGATCTTCGGGCACCCGCGGGCGGGGAACCTTCTTCATCGGATTGGGGATCTCGAACTCGCGGCTGGCCCAGGTGAAGAAGGCCGAGATGCTGACGTAGAAGTTGTAGACCGTTTTGTCCGACAACGGGCGGTCGTTGTCCCCCGTGATGTGCCGCGGCACGTAGCCGTTGCGCAGGGAATTCAGGACGTCCAGCAGCTGGGCAGGCGTGATCTGCCCGACGTCCCTGTCCCCCAGGCGTTCCAGCCAGAACTTGAGGTCGCGCTCGTAGCCGGAGACGGTGTTCGGCGATAATCCCTCGGCCAGCCGGTACTGCAGGAAGCCGGGGATCGCTTTCGAGAGATCCAAGCCGCGCGGTCGTTGGTTCATGAAAAAAGCCTCCTTTGTGGGAGACTCCCGAACCAAAAACCGCCAGGCTGCCCAATTTCAGGGTGCCTTGCGGTCTTCGATTGCCGTTCAGTAGCGGGGGCAGGACTCGAACCTGCGACCTCCGGGTTATGAGCCCGACGAGCTGCCACTGCTCTACCCCGCGCCGGTTAACTTTTCCCGCCAACCCTTGGCTGGCGGACGGGTATTTTATCACCCTGGGGGCCTGGCGTCAAGGATAGATCACGATCTCGTGGGAGTAGAGATACATCATCCCGGGGATGCGGTTGTCGGACTGGCGGATCACCAGCCGGACCCACTGCGGGCTGTCGACGCGATACGGCAGGTCGACGGTGAAGGCCAGATAGTCGTCGCCGGGGATCGGCTCAAGCGCCACCAGCCGGGTGGTGAGCACCCCCCCGCTCCGGTCGACCAGCTCGATGACCAGGTTCTGGCTGCTGAACGGGCGGCACTCGGCGTCGACCAGCAGCAGGCCGCCGCTGACCTGGCCCTCGGGCCGCGGCCAGGCCACGATGCAGCGCTCATCGGTGTTGCCGGCCGGGTAGGTCAGCGTTTCGCCCTGCGACAGCAGCAGAACGTGGACCGAGTTGAGCGCCATCACCCGTCCGTACTGGTCCTCGACGCTGATCGTCAGGCGGCCCAGCTCGGACACGGCCCCGATCTCGAAGCGCAGGTCCTCCGAGAGATAGCCCCAGGTGGCCGAGGTGTAGACGCCGGTCACCTGGCGGACCAGCAGGCGCCCGTCCTCGCCGAACAGCTCGATCCGCACCCGGTTGTTGGCACCCGGGACCACGTAGCCGCGCACCATGAGCGGCGAGGTGATCTTCGACAGCGGGCCCGGGGAGGTGATCTGGATCACCCCCGGGGAGGTGGCCGGTGTCGGGTAGGGTGTGGAGGTCTCGGTCGGGGCATAGATGATGGCCGGGCGCGGGGTGGGCGTCTCGGTCACCGTCGGAGTCGGGCTCGGCTCGGACAGGGGCAGCCCGGAGCCGGGTGCCGCGAGATCCGGGGTGCGTGTGGCCGCCTCCGGCCCGGGCACGCCGCCGCATCCGGCCAGCAGCAGGGACAGGATCAGGAGCAGGCGTCGGGTCATGCCTGCCATTATAAACGAAGCGGGCATCCCGAGGACGGCCAGAGTACCGCCTCACTATCCGAACCGAAATCGCTGCTCACACCCACTTTACGGCAGCTTCCGTGCAGCTCTTTCTGCAAGAAGCAGCAAAACGGTGACCGCCCTGGTTGGCGGTCACCGTCGTCGTGTCTGGCAGGATTCCTGCCGGCCTTACAGGCCGTAGATCTCGCCGTACTTCTTCTGCAGATAGCGCACGTAAGGGCCCGGATCGATCTTCGAACCGGTGACCCGCTGGACCAGCTCCTGGGGCATGAACTTGCGGCCGTGGACGTGGATCTTCTCGCGCAGCCAGCCCAGCAGGGCGGCGAACTCGCCGGCCCGCATCTGGTCATCCAGGTCGGGGATATCGGCATTGATCTTCTCCCAGAGCTGGAGCGAGATCAAATTGCCGAGGGCGTAGGTCGAGAAATAACCGAACATGCCCCACGACCAGTGGATGTCCTGCAGCACGCCCTGGGCGTCGTCGGGTGGGGTGAGGCCGAGGTACTCATCCATCTTGGCGTTCCAGTACTCCGGCAGGTCCTTGACCGCCAGCTTGCCCTCGATCACGGCGATCTCGATCTCCAGGCGCAGCATGATGTGCAGGTTGTAGGTGGCCTCATCGGCCTCGACCCGGATCAGCGACGGGTGGACCTTGTTGATGCCCTTGTAGAAGGTGTCCAGGTCCACGCTGCCGAGCTGCGGGAAGACCTCCTGCAGGCGCGGGTAGAAGTGCTGCCAGAAGGGCAGCGAGCGCCCGACCAGATTCTCCCACATGCGGCTCTGCGACTCGTGGATGCCCAACGAGGCACCGTTGGCCAGGTTGGTGCGCTCGAGGTTCGCCCCGTGCCCCTGCCCGTACATGGCGTGGCCGGACTCGTGCATGGTGCCAAAAAGCATCGGGTTGAGGAAGGTCGGGTTGATGCGGGTGGTGATGCGCACATCGTTGATGCTGGCCCCATTGGTGAAGGGGTGCGGGGCCTTGTCCTGGCGGCCGCGGTTCCAGTCGTAGCCGAACTTGGTGATCACCTCCACACCGAAATCCCACTGCTTCTGCTCGTCAAAGGGCTGGTGCAGGAAGGAGTCGTCCACCTGGGGTTTCTCGGCGATGGCCTTGATGATCGCCACCTGCTGCGGGCGCAGGCCTTCGAAGATCTGCTTGACCTCGGCGGTCTTCATCTCCGGCTCGAAGTTGTCCAGCAGGGTGTCGTAGGGATGGTCGGCGGGCGGGAAGAAGCCGATGAAGCGGTGGGTCAGATCGACGATCTTTTCCAGGTGCGGCTGGAAGTGGGCGAAATTCGACCTGGCCCGCGCCTCGGCCCAGGCCTGGTTGGCCAGGGCGGTCACCTGGGCCTGCTCGACGACGAACGCGACGGGCACGCGCGTGGCCTGCTCGTAGTCGCGAATGGCGAACTTGATCAGGCGGGCCTCGTCCGAGTCGGGATCGAGGCTCTCGCCGTAAGGTTTGAGTTCGTCAAGCAGCTTGCCCAGTTCGGGCGAGGTGGCCATCTGCTGGGCGATCTTGCCCAGGGTGCCGCTCTGCTGGCCGCGCGCTTCGGCGCCGCCGGGCGGCATATAGGTCTGCTGGTCCCAGCCGAGCAGGGCCAGCGCCCCGCCGATGTCAGCCAGTTCAGCGAGGGTGTTCTTGAGTTGCTCGAGTTTCTCCTGCATGCAGATCTCCTGGTTTGGAATGGAATGTGAACAGAAGATGATCACAAGGTCATCGACCGATGGTCAGATCCGTTCCTCAGGCCCCCGGTGCGACATGCTAATTCTATGAGAGCCGCGGCCTGCCGGCTAGTACAGAATATCACCCCTGTGGACGCCTGTCATCATCTTTTTTAGGGATTTTCGGCACCCTCCAGGGCGAGGTACCAGTTGAGCATCACCTCGTGGGCCACGTGCGGGACGGCGGCATAGCCGAAGCGGCGGATCTCGCCCAGTTCGCAGCCCATGCGGCGGTAGAAGCGGCAGGCCGGGACGTTGACATTCTGGGTCTCTGCCTTGAGCTGGCGGCAGCCGCGCGCGCCTGCCCAGGCCGCCGCCCGGCGGAAGAGCGGGATGCCGGCCCCGCGGTACTCGGGCCGCACGCGGATGTCCCACAGCACGGCCAGGTCGCGGCGGGCCTCAAGCATGAACACGCCGCGGGTGTCGAAGGCCACCGCCGCCCCGCCGGCCGGGGTCGCCCCATCCAGGGCCAGGAAGAAACCCCAGTTCGAGACGTCGAACTGCTCCGGCCAATCGGACGGCAGCTCATCGATGTCGTAGTCCTTGAGGTAGGGCTCGTCCACACGGACCTCGACCAGGCGCAGCCCGCCCAGGCCGCCGTCGACCAGCTCGACCTGCAGGATGGACGTGACCTGGAAGTTGCTCGGCACCCGGGCGTATTCGCCCAGGCGTTCGGCAGGAATTTCGACGATCGCGAGAGACATGGGCTGCCTTTCTGCGCAGGATGATTTTCCCAATCCTACCAGAAAAAGAAGGAGCGGGATGGCTGCCCGCTCCTCGATTTCGATCCACTTTTCAGGCGCGTCTCATTCGTACCGCAGCGCCTCGACCGGCTCCAGATTGGCCGCCCGGCTGGCCGGGTAGATGCCGAAGAACAGGCCGATGGCGGTCGAGAAGATGGTCGCCAGCAGGACGGCGTCGATCCCGATCGCCGGCGTGAAGGGCGTGCCCGAACGGGCCGCGATCTGCCCGACGATGAAGCCGATCAGCCAGCCCAGGCCGATCCCGACCACCCCGCCCAGCAGGCTGAGCAGGGACGACTCGGTCAGAAACTGGATCAGGATGTCGCGCTTGCGCGCTCCCAACGCCTTGCGCAGGCCGATCTCACGCGTCCGCTCGGTGACCGAGACCAGCATGATGTTCATGATCCCGATCCCACCAACCAGCAGCGAGATGCCGGCGATCCCGCCCAGGAAGATGGTCAGCACGCCGGTGATCGTCGCAGCCAGGCTGATGAAATCCTGCTGGGAAAAGATCGTGAAATCGTCGGCGCCGACCTCCGTGCGGTGGCGCGTGCGCAGGATCTGCGAGATCTCCTCGGTGGCCTGGCCGATCGATTCGGAATCGACCACCTCGACCAGGATCAGGCCGACCCGGTTCGGGTCGCTGCGGCGGATGACCCGCAGGCGGGCGGTCTCGAGCGGCATGATGATGACGTTGTCCTCGCTGCCGAAGGTTCCCCCGCCCTTGGAGGCCAGCACGCCGATGATCCGGAACGGCTGGCCGTTGATGCGGATCGTCTCGCCGACGATCCCATCCCGGCGGCCGAAGAGCTCGTCGGCCACTTCCGGCCCGATCAGGACGACCGAGGACTGGCCGGCATTGTCGTACTGGGTGAAGAATTCGCCCTCCAGCAGCTCGTAGTTGCGCATGCTCAGGTACTCGGGGGTCGCCCCGGTGACCGAGGTCTGGATCTTCTCACCGCCGTAGCTCGCTTCGACGCTGCCCTGGATGGTCGGGGCGACCGCCTCAACATGCGGGGCGGCCAGCAGATCGGCCATCGCCCGGGCATCGGCCAGGGTCAGCGGGCGCGGGTTGCGGACCTCCTCGCTGCCGCCTGAAAAGACGAACAGCAGATTGGTGCCGATGCCGCTGATCGAACCGGTGATGGTCTCCTCGGCGCCCCGCCCGACCGCCAGCATGGCGATCACCGCCCCCACGCCGATGATGATGCCCAGGATGGTCAGGCCGGAGCGCAGCTTGTTGGCGTTCAGGCTCTCGAGAGCCTCGAGAATGGATTGGGTAATATTCATTTTATGCCTGGCCCTTCTTCCCATTCCCGTTATGCACTTCGTTCGTGACCAACCCGTCGTAGAGCTGGATGGTCCGCCGGGTCTGGGAGGCGACGACCGGGTCGTGGGTGATGATGATCAGGGTCGTGCCGCGCTCGCGGTTGAGGGTCAGCAGCAGTTCCATGATCTCCTTGCCGACCTTCGAATCCAGGTTGCCGGTCGGCTCGTCAGCCATGACAATGGCCGGGTCGTTGACCAGCGCCCGGGCGATGGCCACCCGCTGCTGCTGGCCGCCGGAGAGCTCGGTTGGCCTGTGGGTCATCCGGTCCCCCAGCCCGACCGACTCCAGCGCCTGGCGGGCAAGTTCCTTGCGGCCTTCGTGGATGCCCGAGTAGCGCAGTGGCAGCTCGACGTTCGAAAGCGCCGTGGCACGCGGCAGCAGGTTGAAGGACTGGAAGACGAAACCGACCTTGCGGTTGCGGATGTCGGCCAGCTGGTCGTCGGTGAGGTTTTCGACCACCTCCCCGTCCAACAGGTAGCGCCCGCCGGACGGCCGGTCGAGGCAGCCGAGCATGTTCATCAGGGTCGACTTGCCCGATCCCGAGGGCCCCATGATGGCCACCACCTCGCCGCGCTCGATCTTGATCGAGACACCCCGCAGGGCATGCACCTCGACCGCGCCCATCTTGTAGACCTTGGTCATATCTTCGGTCAGGATGACATAATCTTCGCTCATGCTACCTCCCCACGAACGGGGGTGGACCATCCATCGTCATGAAATCTGCCGACGGGTTCAGGACGATCCGGTCGCCTTCGCGCAGATCGCCGCCGATCACTTCGCTGACCAGGTCCGATGAGGCGCCCAGGATGATGACCACCCGTTCGATCAGGCCGCTGTCACGCTGGACGTAGACGATCCGCTCGCCGTCGAAGATCCGCACGGCCCGGTTGGGGACCAGCAGAACGTCTTCCAGCTGCTGGACGACGATCGTCACCGCGGCGGTCATGCCGGGCTTGACCTGTTCATCGGCGTCGCGCAGGACGACCGTGACGTTGAAGTTGACCACATTCTGGACGACCGTACCGACCAGGGCGACTGCGGCCACCTCGCCCTGGTACTCCTGATCGGATATGGCGTCAAAGGTGATCGCCACGGCCTGGCCGACGGCCAGGTTGTTGATGTCGACCTCCGAGACCTGCACATCGATCAGCAGGCGGGACAGGTCATCGACCCGGAAGGCGGTCGCTCCGGGCGAGACCAGGTCGCCCGGGATCGGCTGGACGACCGTGACCGTCCCGGCGAAGGGGGCATGGATCTCGGCCAGACGCAGGGTGGCTTCGGCAGCGTCGAGGCGCGCCTGGGCGGCGGCCACGTCATCCGGGTCCGGCCCATCGGCCAGGCGGTCGTACTCACCCTGGGCCCGCGCAAGAGTGGCCTGGGCCAGGTCGAGATTGGCCCGCGCCTGGAGCAGGCGCCGGGAGGTAGAGTCTTCGCCGTAGGTCGAGGCCAGGATGTCGTAGCGGGTCTGGGCCGCCTCCAGGGCATCCTGGGCCTGGTAGAGGGCCAGTTCGGCCTGGGCGGTCGCCGCCGCCGAGTCGAGGACGCTGTCCAGCGCCCGCCGGGCGCTGACCACATCGGCCCGGGCCAGGATCAGGTTCTGCGACAGGGAGGCCGGGTCAAGGCTGGCCAGCAGTTCGTCGGCCGCGACCCGTTCACCGGGCTCCACGTTCACCGTGGCGACCGACCCACCGGCCTGCCAGACCAGGATGGCGCTCTGGTTGGCGCGCACCGTCCCGGTGGCACCGATGATGGCGGTCAGGGTCCCGCGTTCAGCCGGGGCGGTCTCGAAACTGCTCTGCAGGGCAGCGCTGCGGCCGCGCACGAACAGGACCGCCAGGATCACGATCACCACGACCACGGCGAGGATGATCCAGTTTCTGATCTTCTTGCTCTTCTTGTCATTCATTTGCGGATTCCTCCAATAGCGGATTTAAATTCCAGGATTCTCCAGAACCGAAGCGCGAGGCGATCATCGCACCCAGTCCAAGGCTGATAAAGGCGATCAGGAAGATTGCGCCGGCGAGAGGGATCGCGCTCAGGGCGGCCAGCAGCAGCAGTCCCAGCAGGAAGGCATACACCGGGGAGAGAGTCCGCCAGCCGGCCCGGCGCAGCAGGCCGCGCCCAAGGGCGAACGCCAGGGAGACGAAGCCTGCCAGCCCGATCACGAACAGGGCCCCCAGCAGCAGGATCATCAGCGGGAAGGTGCCGATCATCACGGCCGAACCGATCCCCAGCGTGACCAGCAGGACCAGCACCAGGAAGCCCTGCAGGGTCATGCGCAGCAGGCGCCGGGTCCCGGCGGTGAGCGTATCCGCCGCCCGGCGCACGCGCCCGGGGACGATATACAGGATCAGGATCCCGGTGATGCCCAGGACGAACAGGCCGCCGACCGTCGAGACCAGGTCCTCAGACCATCCGTGCAGGAAGGTCGCCCTCGATTGCGGGCGCGCGGTCTCCTCAAAATCCAGCCAGGGGATCCGGGCGGTCAGAAGATCGTTCAAGAAAGGCGAGCAGAGCAGCAAAGCGACTGCCGCGATCCCCAGAACGGAGACGATCCATTGCCAGCGCTTCATGCACTTTCTCCTTCGTGAAGTGGGCCGCCGGTGGGGCTCAGCAGCTGCCCCAGGCCGAGCAGGCCGCTCAGGGCCAGGGCTGCCAGGCCCAGCCAGGTCGAGACGGTCAGGAGGCCGGCCAGATCGGTCTGCGCCCCGCTGAAACCGCTCCAGAGCTGGAGCAAGGACGGATCCAGCCCGGCCAGCGCCACCCGCAGCCCGTCCAGCAGCAGGCCAAGCGCCGGATCGGACAGGCTGGCCGAGGCCAGCAGGGAGGCCGCATGCGGCGAGAGCAGCCCCAGGCCGCCGGCGGCCAGCAGCAGGCTGCCCCCCAGCCGCAGGGCCTGCCGGCGCCGGCGCTTGCGGCGCACGTAGCCCTGGGCCCGGGCCACCAGGCCGTCCGGCAGGCGCCCGCAGGGCAGGCCGATCAGCATGCGATCCAGTTCATCCAGCTTGTCCATCCAGCGCCTCCAGTCTTGCGCGCAGGGCCGCTTTGGCCCGGTGCAGGTGGGTCCGGACCGTGTTGACGGGCAGGTCCAGGGCTGCGGCGATCTGTTCGTAAGGCAGGCCCGCATCGTAGCGCAGGGCGATGACTGCCCGGTAAGCCGGCGGCAGTTCCTCGACCGCCTGCGCCAGGGCCTGGGCAAGTTCAGCGCCCTCGACCTGCCGCTCCGGTGTCGGCCGGCCGTCAGGAAGATCGGCGACCTGGTCCCGTTCATCGGAGAGCAGGCGGCGCTCCCTGCGCCAGGTGTCCCGCACCAGGTTGGCGGCAATGGTGATCAGGTAGGGCAGGAAGCGCCGCGTCTCGCTGTAGCGCGGCAGGGCCTGCCAGGCCCGCCAGAAGGTCTCCTGGACCACCGCCTCCGCCCGATCCGTATCGGCCGTCATGCGCCGGGCCACCCGGAACAGGTCCGGGGTCAACCCGGCGATGAGTTGCTCGAAGGCGGCCTGATCACCGAGGCGCGCCCGGCGGATCAGGTCTTGCTCGACGGCAAAGGATATTTCCATACGGAGCACGTTCTGCGGGCGGAAAAGTTTCACAACTCCGGCCAGGCGGCCAGGCAGGTCTCCACACCCATTTCGGACTGATTGTACCCGACCTGCCAAGTGTACCGCGGTGGAAGGAGGGGTGAATTTACAGGCTTCTTACAATCCGGCAGGACCCCTGTAAGCATTAACGGGATCCGGTCTGACTTTATTCTATATTCCCCCAATTTGGGTGGATTTTCTGCACCATTACATTGTGATTATTGTCGCAACCATTGGTGACATTAAAACCTATAAGCAGGGGGCATCTTTGAGTATTATGATAGCAATCAGATCAGCACGCTTAATGTTAGCGCAGGAGACCACCATGCAAAACATCCCGAGCGAATATCTGGAGATCGACCGCAAGGCACGCGTCTACATGCCCTACCAGGACCTGGCGCGGCGCCCGCCTGCCGAGCGCGTCTGCGACTTCGGTGACGTGGTCATCGCGCTCGACTCTGACCGGGCGATGCTGGAAGCCTCGCGCTGCATCCACTGCCCCGACCCGGCCCCCTGCATGCTGGCCTGCCCGTGCCACAACGACATTCCTTCGGCGATGTGGCTGATCGAACAGGGCCGCTACATCGAAGCCGCCAATCTCTACCGCGAAACCTCCTCCCTGCCCGAGATCTGCTCGCGGGTCTGCCCGCACGAACAGCTCTGCCAGGGTTCCTGCGTCCTGAACAAGACCCACGAACCGGTCCTGTGCGGACCGCTGGAAACCTTCGTCACCTGCTACGAACGCAAGGTCCAGGGCGTGGCCATCCCGGTCGGGGAGCCGAGCGGCAAGAAGGTCGCCCTGATCGGGGCCGGTCCGGCCAGCATGGGCTGCGCCGAGCAGCTGCTCAAAATGGGCCATGAGATCGCCTTCTTCGACTCCAAGCCCGCCCCGGGCGGCCTGCTGACCTACGGCATCCCGAACTTCAAACTCTCCAAGGAAGTCATCTTCTGCCGCTGGAGCGATTTCGAAAAGGCCGGCGCCACCTTTACCGGCAACACGACCATCGGCAAGGACAAGACGATCGACGAGCTCTTCAAGGAGGGCTACGCGGCGGTCTTCGTTGCCGTGGGGGTCGGGATCGACGCCAAGATGGAGACCCCCGGCGAGGACCTGGCCGGCGTCTACGAGGCGACCGACTTCCTGATGCGGGCCAACACCGATCCCACCCTGCTGCCCGAGCACATGCGCCAGCGCCCGGAGATCGGCAAACGGGTGGTCGTCATCGGCGGCGGCGATACGGCCTCCGACTGCCTGCGTTCGGCCCTGCGCCTGGGCGCCGAGGAAGTCACCTGCGTCTACCGCCGCACCGAAAAGGAAATGCCCGGCGGCAGGAAGGACCGCCAGATGGCCAGGGAAGAGGGCGCCCGGTTCCGCTTCCTGACCCAGCCGGTCAGGTTCATCGCTGGCGAAGACGGCCGCCTGGCCGCCATCGAGTGCATCGAGATGCAGCTCGGCGAGCCCGACGCCAAGGGCCGCCGCAAGCCGGTCCCGGTCGAAGGTTCCAACTTCTCGATCGCCGTGGACACCGCCATCAAGGCCCTCGGCTACTGGCCCGACCCGGTGATCGGCGAGACCACTCCCGGCCTGGAAGTCCACGACTGGGGCCTCATTTCCGTGCAGGATAAAGAAAGCGGCACGACCACCCGCCCGGGTGTCTTCTCGGCTGGCGACTGCGTCACCGGGCCCGACCTGGTGGTGACCGCCATGGTCGGCGGGCGCAAGGCAGCCCTGTCGATCGACGCATACCTGCGCTCCCAATAACACGCCGTGACCGTCACCTGCAAGGTGGCGGTCACTCTTTCCCGGGGATCCTCCCGCAGGTTTCGGGCCTGCGGGAGGATTTTCTCGTCCGCTCATCCATCCGGGCAGAAAAAGATCGTTCCCTCGGCCCGCACCGAGATCTGTCCCGGCCGGGACGTTCCGGGCGGCAGGGTGCCATCGGGTCAGGATATAATCGGTGCATGTCCCACCCGTACGCCGTCCCCCAAAAACCGCAGGGCCAGGTGACGCGCGGCAAGACCGCCCGCAACCGTCTGCGCCAGCTGGACGTCTTCGTCCTGCGCTACGACCCCGGCCTGCTGCGCCGCCGCGACGGGGACTTCGCCAATGCCCTGTTCGTCGACCTGGGCTACGGGGCCGAGGCAACCACGACCCTCGAATCGGCCGGGCGCTTCCGCCGCCTGAACCCGGGCCTGGGCGTGCTGGGAGTCGAGATCGATCCCGAACGGGTGACTGCAGCCGTCCCCTACGCCGGGCCGGGGACCGCCTTCCGGCTGGGCGGCTTCAACCTGCCGCTGCGGCCCGGCGAGAGCGTCCGCCTGATCCGGGCCTTCAATGTCCTGCGCCAGTACGACGAGCAGCAGGTCCTCCCGGCCTGGAAGCAGATGGGGGGCGGCGTCCTGCCCGGCGGGCTGCTGGTCGAGGGCACCTGCACCCCGACCGGGGCGGTCTGGACGGCCAACCTGCTGCGGCGGGTCGAGAGCGGGACGCTCTGGGAGCAGGAGGCCCTGGTGCTGGGGACCAACTTCCGGCTGGGCTTCGACCCGCTCGCCTTCCAGGCCGTGCTGCCCAAGAACTACATCCACCGCATGGTCCCTGGAGAGCCGGTCCACGAATTCTTCGCCGCCTGGAAGGCGGCCATCGCCGAGACCAGCCCGGCCCGGGCCTGGGGCCTGCGCCAGTGGTTCGCCGCTGCAGCCCTGCGGCTGGCCGGCATGGGCTACCGGGTCAACACCCGCCCCGCCTGGCTGCGGCGCGGCTGCCTGATCTGGGAACGCCCCCGGGAGTGAGCGCCATGACCGATCCCTCCCTCGTGACCCAGATCCGCACGCCGCCCGGGACGATCGACCTGGGCCTGGGCGACCCGCCCTTCGACCTGCTGCCGCTCGACCTGCTGCGCCGGGCCGCGGCCGACGCCTTCGCCCACCGCGACCCGCACTTCCTGCAATACGGCCTCGAACAGGGGAGCCTGCCCTTCCGCGCGCACCTGGCGGACTTCCTGGCCCGCGGCTACGGCTTCCCCATCTCCGCCGAAAGTCTCTTCGTCACTCCCGGGGCCTCCGGCGGGCTGGACCTCTTGTGCACGCTCTTCACCCGCCCCGGCCAGACGGTCCTGGTCGAGGAACCGTCCTACTTCCTGGCCCTGCGCATCTTCGCCGACCACGGCCTGCAGGTCGTCTCGATCGAGACCGACGCCGACGGGCTCCTGATCGAGGCGCTGGAAGCGCAGTTGAAGCGGGTCCACCCGGCGCTGGTCTACACGATCCCCAGCTTCCAGAACCCGTCCGGGCGGACACTGCCCGCCGTGCGGCGGGAGCGCCTGGTCGAACTGGCGCATGACCACGACTTCCTGCTGGTGGCCGACGAGGTCTATCACTTCCTGGGCACCACCCGCCAGCCGCCGGCTTCCTTTTCTGCCTATGCGCAAGAGGCGAACGTCGTGGCCCTCAACTCCTTCTCCAAGATCCTGGCCCCCGGGCTGCGCCTGGGCTGGCTCCAGGCAAACCCGGGTCTGATCCAGCAGCTGGCCGGCTGCGGCCTGCTCGACAGCGGCGGCGGGCTGAGCCCGTTCACGTCGGCGGTCGTGGGCGAGGTCATCGCGAGCGGCGGGCTGGAGGCCCATATCAACAAGTTGCAGGCCATCTACCGGGAACGCCTGAGGTTCATGGATGCCACCCTGCGCCGAGCCCTGCCCGGGGCCGAGTACGCCCTGCCCGAGGGCGGCTACTTCTTCTGGGCCCGCCTGCCGGGCGTCGACACCTCCGCCCTGCGGGAGCGGGCCCGGGCGCGGAGGGTCGATCTCCGTCCCGGGAAACTCTTCTCGAGCCGCGGCGGGCTGGGCGAGTACATGCGCCTGAGCTTCGCCTTCTACGAGGAAGAGCAAGTCGAAGAGGGCTTGCAGCGCTTGGCGCAGTGCCTGTAGATCGACTTCTCCCGGAGACGGACCGTCTCCGGGAGAAGTCGATTTCAGCGGATCTCCACCTGTACCGCCCGGACCACCACCCGGTAGCGGTAGGAATTGCTGGCCGGGTCAAACCCCTTGCAGGTGACCAGCGTCAGCCAGGGATAGTCTTCATGGCGGGTGATGGCGGCCGTGTCGCCCGGCTGCACCTGGCGCACCGAGCGCACCGCGTAGACGTACTCCTGGCCCCAGGCGTGGATCACCACCCGGTCGCCGTACCACAGCGTGTGCAGGTCCACGAACGGACCCGGCTGGTTCCAGGCGTCCCAGACGTGCCCGGTGATCACCGAGTTGCCCGCCCAGGTCGGGAAGGCCGTCCCCTGCAGCCAGCCGGCATCCCGGTTCAGCCAGGTCACGTCCCACCCACCGTTCACCTGCGGCACCCCGACGATGTCCATCTCCAGCCCCAGGCGCGGGATCTCCAGCCGCAGGTCGCTCGTCGCGTAGGCCAGGGACTGCTCAGGCAAAGTGGTGACCACCCCCGGGGCGAAGCCGGTCGCCGGAAGAACACCGGCGTCGCCTGCCGCGCCGGCCGAGACTCGGAAGGGTATGGCGGAGTCGGCCCCGCCGTTGAGCGGGCTGCCGAACAGGTCACGGACCGAGGTCGTCCCGCAGACCAGCAGGAGGTAGTTCCCGGCCGGGAGCGGGATGCCATTGTTGATGTTCAGGGTGGCGATGAACGGACCCGCCCCGCCGCCGGCGTAGCTCGCGCTCTGGATCGCGATCCCGCTGTCGCCCACCCCCATGCCGACCGCGCAGGAGGAGGTCTGGAATCCGACCCGCGGGGCTTCGGCGACCAGGAGGTAATTGACAACCGCATCGGCCGCGTCCGGCCCACCCCCCGCCTGAACATCCTTGCTGAACTCGACCGTGATCTGGGTCGGGCCGGCCGTCAGGACCGCACCGTTGGCCGGGACGGTATTGGCGCCGAACAGAATGGTGGGCGCCGTATCCAGGCGGATGCGGGTCACCTGTGGTTCGTGGTCACTGGCCTGAACGGCGAACTCCGAATTGACGTGGACCACGTCGTATTCGAAAGGCAAGGCGAAGAGCGCAGCGCTCAACAGGGTGTGATCGAGCGCCTGCGAGTTGCCCTCGTATACGTAGGTGTACTGTTCCGCGGCCGGCAGGGTCTCGATCAGGGTGTGCAGCGGCGCGCTCTCGAGCAGGGTCAGCGGGGGAGAGAACGGAAAATCGTTCAGGTCGCCGGCCACGATCACATAGGCATTCGGGTCGAGCGCCAGGATGTCCTGGACGAAGGCCCGCACCTCGGCCGCCTGCAGGAGGCGCTGGGTCTCGGAATACAGCACGGGCGGCTGATAGCGGCCGTAGAGCGGGTCGTCGCCGCCCTTGGAATTGAAGTGGTTGGCGATGACGAAGAGCGTCTGGCCGCGGAAGGTGAACTCCGCGGCCAGCGGCTTGCGGCTGGCATCGAAAGCCGTACTGGTCGGGTGGATGCGGCCCGGGCTGAAGAGCAGTGCGGGCCCGCTCGCCCCGGCGACGACGGCGTTCGCCGTCGTCGACCCCGCCCCGGGCCGGTCGACAAAGGCCAGGCCCCGATCGGTGCGGAACAGGAAGCCAACCCGGATATTCCCTCCCGGCGCGCCACCATCCTGGTCATCGACCGGGTCGATCTGGCGGTATTCGTAGGTCGGTCCGCCGGCGGCCTGGATGGCGGCAATCAGCGTCGCCCAGGTGAGATCGGCGGCCACGATGGCGTCATTGAGCGTGCCGTTGTTGTCCTGGACCTCCTCGACCACCAGGATGTCGGGCGACTGCAGGTGATTGACGATCAGGTCCGCCAGGGTGGCGAATTTGGAGGCCGGGTCGGTCGGCGCCAGGTTCTCAACGTTGAAGGTGGCCACGGAAAGCTCGTCGGGGCCTGGAGCGGCCGCCACTTCGCGGGCCAGCCCACCATCGACGGGGCCTGGCATGCTGATGACCTGCAGCTTGAAGTTGTTAAAACTGTAATCGATCACGCCGATGATGGCGCCGGGGAAGGCATCCCCCACGTCGACGGCCGGGAGGGTCGGCCCGCCGGCGATCCAGTCGTTGAGGAGGATGCGCTCGGGGTTAAAATCCGCGTAAGAATCGCCGATCACCACCCCGCCGCGGCCCGTGCGCAGACCGGCCGAGGCGCCGTTGTCACCGATCACCGCGATCTCATGGTTGCTGCTGAAGTCCGTATAGCGGCCGACAACGACCGCATGGTTGACCTGCACCAGCATCCCTTCCAGGCTTTCATAGAAGTCGATGCCATCAGAGGCCGGGTCGAAGGTCCCGCTGAGCTCGACGCTGCCGGTGGCGTCGTCATCGATGACGGCCTGCGGGGGCAGGCGCCCGCCGGCGCCGATCACGGTCGCCGCCGGCAGGGGATTGCCGCTCGAAAGCACGACCACGGTCGGCGAGACCAGTTCGGTCAACGTCAGGCTGGCGCTCGCGCCGCCCCCCGAACGGTATTCCGACACCGCGCCGGTCACCCGCACCCGGTCCCCGACCGCGGCCAGGAGGGCCGGGTTGGAAGTAGAGCCGGTGAAGACAAAGATGCCCTCGGAGGTGGCCGGGTCGGCGTCCACGGCAGCATCCCGTTCCTGGACATAGAGCCCGCGCGTCGAGCCGGCCGTGCGCAGGGCAGTGACGATGCCTTCGATGGTCACCACGTTGCCCACCAGGGGCGAGAGATGCCCGCCGCCCTGGACCGCGTGGATCGGGACCACGTCATCATTGAGGATCGTGCCCAGGCCCTGGGCGTCGGCGGGATTCGCCCCGACCACGTTGGTGACGTTGACGAAAAACGTTTCGTCGTTCTCGTAGGTCGTGTCACCGAGGACGGTGACGTGGAAGGCATAGGTCGAGCTCCCGGCCGGGATGGCCTGGCCGGTCAGGGAAACAGCGCTGTAGTCAGCGGGTGCCTGGGCGGTGTTGTCCTGGGTGGCAAGATCGAAGGTCACCCCCCCGGCCGGGGCGGGCGAGGACAGGCTGACCGAAAAGGCAAAGGTCGTCGAGCCGCCATCCCCCTCGTTCGCCGAGACATCATCGATCGAGAGAGTGACCACACCGCTGCTCTGCGGGGTAAGGGAAAAAGCGTCGACCGCCAGGCCATCGTCGGCGCCGGATGCGTTGGTATCGGTCCAGCGGATCCAGAAGGTGGCCCCGCTGGCGATGCTCAACCCGCTGATGGTAGCACTGATCGCGGTCTGGTAAGCAGCGCTGTTCCCGTTCCTGGCCCCCACCACCCCGCTGCTGTCGGGCGTGCTGAAGTCCAGCGAGTCAAAGTCGGTCCAGGCGCCGCTCGTCAGGCTGGTGGCATTGGCGCTCCACTGGAAGTCGATGCGGTCCGTGCGGTCGGCAGTTCCCAGGCGCCACATCTCGCCGGTGTAGGCCACATCCAGCGAGGTGATCGTCGCCCCGGTGTTGTTGGTGAAACTGGCACCGAAGACGGGATTCAGAGTGCCGCTGAGAAGCCCGCCCAGGGCACGTTCGGTGTTCCCGGATGCGCCAAAACTGTAGGTGTCACCGGTATTGCTTGAACCAGTGCCGGCAGCATACAATTCATTGTCCCTGGCGCCGCCCCCGGTCTCGGTCAGATACCAGCCATTGTTCAGGTCGTCGATGGCATTCGCCGTCCCCGTGATCGCCAGGGTATCGAAATCCTGGGCGTAGGCGGCTCCCAGCGTCGCCAGGCTGATCGTGCCCGCCGCCTGGACACTTCCTCCTGGAACGAAAGCCAGGCCAACCACAAGGACAAAAATCATCCCCCCCGAGAGCCAACGGTTCATCGTCTTCATCGTCCGCCTCCCCAGAACAGATCCACCCCGGCCATCTCCAGGGACGATCTCCGATTCACTTCATTCTACAATGAGTTCATGCAACAGACAAGCAGTTGACCGGAGCTGCTCGCAATTCCCCTGCGCCCGCATGCCGCCCCCCCCCGGCAGCGCACCCCGACCCGCACCGCCCGCCGGGCAGAATCTGGTTATAATCCCAGCATGTCCACCCACCTGCGGCGCCTGTACGAAGCCCTCCTGGCCCTGCTCCTGTTGCTGACCCTGCTGGGCGGCGCGGCTCCCCTGCCCCCGACCGAGCTCAGGGATCAGGTGCGGGTTTTCACCCGGGCGGTCGAATTCGACTACCCGACCTGGACGATGGAAGCCTTCGCCGGCAAACTGGGCCAGGCCGCTCTCGGCACGCCCTTCTACTTCGCCGAGGACTCCCGCCACCGGATCGTGGTCGACTACCTGCAGTTGATCGACCAGATCCTGGCAAACGAGTACAGCCTCGGCCTGGTCTACTCCGATCCAGCCGTAGCCGACCCCGAGAGCGCCTCCCGCGACCTGCGGTCCGACCTGGACGGGCTCTACGCCCGCCAGGCCCAGCTGGCCCCGCTGGCCGAGGCGATCCTCGAACAGCAGGTCAGCACGCTGCTGGCCGACCTGGAACTGACCCTCGGCGGCCAGCCGATCCCACCGGTCCTGTTCCACATCAGCCCGCTGCCCTACCACCTGGTCGTTTCGCCGCGCGAGCGCATCCAGCAGGAGCTGGCCGTCTCGCTTGACCCCGACCTGACCGTCGACCGCCAGGCGTCCATTGAGGCCCAGATCGACTCAGCCCTCGACGTCTCGTCGCTGGTCGTGCCGATCGGTGGGCTGGGTTCCTACCCGACGATGATCATGCGCACCACCTCGCTCAGCTGGCTGGCCGAGGTCATCGCCCACGAGTGGATCCACAACTGGCTGACCCTGCGCCCGCTGGGCGCCAACTACAATACGACCCCCGAACTGCGCACCATGAACGAGACGACCGCCTCGATCGCCGGGAGCGAGATCGCCCGGCTGCTCCTGGGGCGCTACTACCCCGAGCTGCTGGCTGCCTACGACTCGCTGGCCCAGACCAGCCTGCCCTCCAGCCCGCGCTGGCCGGAGGGTGCCCCCCGCCCGCCGTTCGACTTCCGGGCCCAGATGTACCTGACCCGCGTGCGCGTCGACAGCCTGCTGGCCGAGGGCCGGATCGCCGAGGCCGAGGCCTACATGGAGGCCCGCCGCCTGGTCTTCTGGGAGCACGGCTACCCGATCCGCAGGCTCAACCAGGCCTACTTCGCCTTCCACGGCGCCTACGCCTCCTACCCGGGCGGGGCGGCCGGCGAGGACCCGGTCGGACCGGCGGTGCGGGTCCTGCGCGAGCAGTCGGATTCGCTGACCGATTTCCTCAAGACCATCGCCGCCATGGATTCCTTCGACGATCTGCAGGCGGTCCTGGCCCGGTGACCCGGATGCGCAAAAACGCCCCCCTGCTGCTGCTGCTGCTGGCCGCCTGCGGGACCGCCACGCCGACCCCGCAAACGGAGGCCCCCCTGGCGACCCCCCGCGACGCCCTGCACACCAGCCTGCCCTGCACGGTGATCAACCCGCCGGTGACCGACCCGGTCCCCCTGGCGGCCACGATCAACCCTGACGACCACGCCGACGGCCCGGCGGAGGCCCCCGTCACCATCCTGGCCTTCGGTGATTACCAGTGCCTGGGCTGCGCCGTGCTGGCCATCGAACTGCAGGTCCTCCGCAGTACCCACCCCGAGCAGGTCCGCCTGGTCTACCGCCACTTCCCCGTCCCGGCAGCCTTCGACAAGTCGGCCCTGGCCGTCGGGGCGGCCGAAGCCGCCGACCTGCAGGACCATTTCTGGGAGATGCACGACCTGCTCTACGCCCGCCAGAACGAATGGACCGGGCTGGAGCCGGAGGCCTTTCACCGCTGGCTGGTGGAGGCGGCCGCCGGGTTGGGCCTGGACCCGGCCCGCTTCGAATCCGACCTGGCCGGCGAGACGGTCGCTGCCAGGGTCGAGGCGGCGGTCCAGTTCGCCGCCGGGGTCCAGTCGCCGTCGCTGCCGCTGCTGTTCATCAACAGCACCGCCCCCTACACCGGGCTGATCGACTACGCCAGCCTGGAGGCGATGGTCGGGTTGAGCCTGCTGCAGCCGCGCCGCCTCAGCGCCTGCCCGCCGATGAGCGTCGACCCGCTGCGCCAGTACCTGGCGCGGCTGCAGACCACGCGCGGCGAGGTGGTCATCCAGTTGTTTGTCGACAAGGTCCCCACCACGGTTGCCAACTTCGTTTTCCTGGCCCGCAGCGGCTGGTATAATGACGTGCCCTTCCACCGGGTTCTGCCCGGCCTGCTGGTCCAGACCGGCGACCCGTCGGGGTCAGGGATGGGCAATCCCGGCTACTTCATCCCCGACGAGATCAGCCCGCTGCTGCGCTTTGACCGCCCCGGCCAGGTGGCAATGGTCAACGCCGGACCCGGAACGGGAGGCAGCCAGTTCTTCATCACCCTCGCCCCGGCCCCCCAGCTGGACAGCCTGTACCCGATCTTCGGAGAGGTGCTGGCCGGCCTGGACCTGCTGGCCGGGATGAACGCTCGCGACCCGCAGCCCGGGGGCCCCTACCAGCCGCCCGAGGACGCCATCCTGAGCGTGACCATCGAAGAACGATAGAGAGATATTGATGGACATCCCCTTCGCCGAGACCTCCGCGGGAGAACAGCTTCCCCCCGGAAACGCCCCGGCGCCCGACTCCCGTGACCGGCGCCGGACGACCCTGCTGCTGGTCCTCAGCCTGCTGGGCATGCTCGGCCTGCTCGGGCGGGCGGCCTACCTGTTCATCTTCAACGGATTCTCCTACCTCACCGCCGGGCAGCTGACCTCGACCGCCTTCGCGGCCGTGATCCTGGAGGCCGTCAGCATGGCCTTCTGTGCCGGCCTGCTGGCGCCGGTGCTGGTCTACAGCCTGCGCCGCCAGCGCGGGCTGGAGGTCCACCCGGCAGCCATCCCGGTGATCCGCCTCTGGCAGGTGGCCGTGGTGGGGATCGCCTGGATCGGGATCCTGACCATCGCCGGAGGTCTGGACCTGCTGTTCGATCTCGGCTGGGTGATCGGGATCCCATTCTTCCTGCTTGGCGCCGCCCTGCCGGTGGCCGGGCTGGCCTGGATCGGGATCGGCGGTCTGCCGGCCGGCTCCTGGCGGCGGGCCTGGTCGGCCCTCGGCTTCGGGATGGTCGGCGGGCCGCTGCTGGCCCTGGCCGGCGAATACGGGGCCATCGCCCTCGCCGGCGGGTTCGCCCTGCTGGTCCGGCCCGAACTGATGGACGCCTTCCGCCGGGTCCAGGCCCAGATCGAGACCGCCCAGAGCACCGAGGCCCTGCTGGAGATCCTGGCCCCCTACCTGGCCGACCCGCTGGTCTTCCTGGCAGCGCTGACCTTCCTGGCCGGGATCGGCCCGTTGATCGAGGAACTGGCCAAGCCGCTGGTCGTATTGTTCCTTGGGCGGCGGCTGCGCTCCCCGGCCGAAGGCTTTGCCCTGGGAGCGCTGTGCGGGGCCGGCTTCGGCCTGCTCGAAGGGCTGTCGTACGCCAGCGGAACGGCCGGGATGCTGGGGGTCGGCCTGGCCGTGCGGGGGGCCAGTTCGCTGATGCATATCACCGCCAGCGCGATCATGGGCTGGGGCTACGCCTCGGCCCGCCTGGAGAAGCGCTACGGACGGCTGGCCCTGGCCCTGGCAGCCAGCCTGGGCCTGCACGGGCTGTGGAACGGCTCGGCCCTGACGGCGGTCTACGGGGCGCTGACGGTGACACTGGATGCGACCATGACCCATCTCGGCCTCAGCCTGCTGGCGGTGCTGTTCGGGCTGGGAATGCTGGGGCTGCTGTTCCTGCTCAGCCTGACCATCCTGCCGCTGGCCAACTGGCGCCTGCGCCAGCCGGCCCGCCTGGCGGGCGAACCCGGGCCAGAATCCCAAACTGCGTTATAATCGCCGGGTTTGAAATCTCGCAAGAGCGCCCCGCCCGCCAGGGCGGAGCGTGCTCTTCTCCCGACAAGAGGACGTTCATGGAATTCCTGCTCAAACTGATCGACATCTTCCTGCACATCGACGTCTACCTGAGTGACATCATCGCACAGTACGGCGGCTGGACCTACGGGCTGCTGTTCTTCGTCATCTTCATGGAGACCGGCTTCGTGGTGACCCCCTTCCTGCCCGGCGACTCGCTGCTCTTCGCCGCCGGGACCTTCACCGCCGGCGACGCCCCGCCGCTCAACATCTTCCTGCTGTGGGGCCTGGTGCTGGTGGCCGCCATCGCCGGCGACACGGTCAACTACTGGATCGGGCATGCCGTCGGGGCCCGGGCTTACACCGGCGAGGTCAAGTGGGTCAAGAAGGAGTACATGGACCGCACGCATGCCTTCTTCGAGAAGCACGGCGGCAAGACCATCTTCCTGGCCCGCTTCGTGCCGATCATCCGCACCTTCGCTCCCTTCGTGGCCGGGGTCGGCAAGATGTCCTACGGCTACTTCCTCTCGTGGAATGTCATCGGCGGCTTCACCTGGGTGACCATCTTCCTGTTCCTGGGCCACTTCTTCGGCAACCTGGAATTCGTCCAGAAACACTTCGAACTGGTCATCGTGGCCATCATCCTGATCTCGGTCGTTCCGATCGGGATCGAGTGGCTCAAGGCGCGCAGGGAGAAGCAGGCTGGTAAGGATTCGTGAACAAGCCGGGGCCCTGAGCCCGGCCAGCGCCAGGAGAGAAAGGGAACCCAAAAAGCATGCCCGACCGGATCGGCCACTCCCTGGGACGCTACCACATCCTTGAGCAGCTGGGCGAGGGGGGAATGGCCACCGTCTACAGGGCCTACGACACGCGCCTGGAGCGGGATGTAGCTGTCAAGGTGATCCGCACCGACCTGTTCGGCCCGGCTGTGCTGGGACAGATCCTGAAGCGCTTCACGGTCGAGGCCAGGGTCCTGGCCCGGCTGACCCATCCCAACATACTCCATGTTCATGATTTTGGGGAGCAGGACGGCACGCCGTTCCTGGTGATGGATTATCTGCCCGGGGGCACCCTGAAGAGGATCCCCAAGCCGCTTGCCTGGGGGGAGGCCGCCCGGCTGCTCCTGCCCATAGCCCACGCCCTGAGATACGCCCATGCCCAGGGGATCGTCCATCGGGACGTCAAGCCCTCCAACATCCTGGTGACCGAAGGCGGGGAGCCGCTGTTGAGCGACTTCGGGATCGCCAAGATCCTGCAGGTCGAAGAAACAACCGCCGTGACCGGCACCGGGGTCGGGGTGGGGACGCCCGAGTACATGGCGCCCGAGCAGTGGACCGGGCAGGCGGTCCCCCAGTCGGATATCTACTCGCTGGGGGTGGTCTTCTACGAACTGGTCACCGGCCGCAAGCCCTACATGGCCGATACGCCAGCGGCGATCCTGCTCAAACAGGCCACCGAGCCCCTCCCGTCTCCCAGGCGCTATGTTCCTGACCTTCCCGAAAGGGTTGAAAAGGTCCTGCTCAAGGCGTTGACCAAGAACATCGAGGACCGCTATGCCGACATGGGTACCTTCGCCGGGGCCCTGCAAACCCTCCTGGTCGAGGTCCCGCAGAAGGACCTTCCCGGGTCACTCGCGGGGCAGGCACCCGAGACCCTGGCCACTGTACTCCAGGATGAAACCCGGGCGACGCGCCCGCAGGCCCAGACCCGCCAGGGACCGGTTTCGCCCTCTGGAGAGGGGCCTTCTGCTGGACCCCAATCGAAGCAATCGCTTCCCGGCGGAGCGTTCATGCTCGCCGGCGGGGCGGTGGTCGTGGGGATCCTGCTCTGCATCGGGATGGTCTTCGGCCTGAGATCCCTGGCCTCACCGGAGACCGGATCCGCGCCCACTGTCCGCCCGACCGAGATCCACCCGGCGAATACACCGCAGCCGGATTCCGGATCGGTCTATACCCAGGCTGCCCAGACCCTCCAGGCTGAACTGACCCGGATTGCGCCCTCGCCGACCAGCGAGCGCATCGCCCGCATGCACGGTTTCGAGGCCTGCCTGGTGCCCTGCACTGGGAGCAACGCCCGATCGTCCTTCCCGGAACGGACCACCGCGGTCCATGTTCGGTGGAATTATCAGAATATTCCCGCCGGCGCCAGCTACGTGCGCGTCTGGACCTATGCCGGGATGGAATGGGTGCGCTACGAATGCACCTGGCCCCATCCGTCCTCGGGGACCGAGGAGATCTCCCTGACCGAGCCGATGGGGCTGCGCTCCGGGGAATGGACGGTCACCGTCTGGATCGATGGCGTTCTTCTGCTGCGGGAAACGATCGCTTTCGAAGGTACGTGGGATTACTGGGATCCGGCAGGATCCTTCGAAACCTGTTACGGCAGGCGCTAAGGGAGCGCAAGAACTCTGCAAGGATCGACCGACCAGGACGGCCCCAGGAAATTCCAGCGGCCGTCCTTCGCTTCGGAAAAGCCGCGTCTCTTTCGAGCGTGCCTGAAAAGGTTTGACTGCCGGTCAAGAAGCCGGGACCGTTGACGGTTCAGGACACCAGACCACCAGCCCCCACAGATCTCGATGAAAACGATTCAAAAAGCCAGTGACCTGAGAAGGTCACTGGCCAGCAGCGAAATCGGTGCCGAATTCCTCCAGCGGTCAAGGTCTATTTTTAAGGCGTCAGCCCCTGCAGGCGCGGGTACCAGTACCACAGCACGTCGGCGGCCAGCTTGCCGTGGATCGAGGCCGAGGCGTCCTGCAGGACCGCCGGCGGGTAGTAACCGCGGCTGACGAAGCCTCCCAGCCAGGGACGCTCGTTGACCGCTCCCAGCAGGGCCTGGTACATATCCAGCTGGACCTGCAGGTCGACCGCCGCGCCTGTGCTGCCGGGGGTGAAGAGCACCGCCTCCGGCAGGCCGGCCTGGGTCGCCCCGCTGGCCGAGGGAACCGCCACGGCGATGATCAGCGGCTTCTGCAGCGCCACGGCGAAAGGCAGCAGGTCGCCATCCATCAGGCGCCCGGCCTCGGCCTGCATGCTGACCACATCGGCGCTGGCCCCCAGGGGGGCGTTCCACAGCACGTAGACTCCGTCCAGGCCGGACAGGAAGGCCGGGGCGCTCCCCAGCCCGCCGGGGTACGACACCGCCCAGTAGACCTGCCCCCCGAAGCGGCTGCGCAGGGCAATCAGGAGGTTGCTCCAGCGCGTCGCCGCGTCGGCCGGGACCCCTGAGGCGGCCCCGCCCACCAGGCCACCCGGCAGGGCCGGGGCCAGCCAATCACCACCCAGGATCAGGACCTGGGCGTCGGCGCCGGTCGCCAGGTCGGCGTGATACAGGACAAAGGCCTGGTAGCGCTCGAACCAGGTCTCCCACCAGACGGGATCGCGGGGGGCCGTGGCCCACCAGTTGGCGGCCTCCGCCGGCAGGTTGGGCTGCGGGAAGAGCGCCACGTTGAGGTTGAGGGCCCGGGCGCGCGAGACCGTTTCGCGCGTGTCGGCCCACAGCGGGTCGTTCCCGGGCAGCGGGGCAAAGGTGAAGGGCGCCGTCCGGCTGACGGTCCACGAGGGAGCCAGCACGACCATGTTGGCGTTCAGGCCGCGCACGTTCTGCAGGGCCGGGGTCATCCAGGCCTGCCAGGTCGGGTCATAGTCCGCGAGGAATTCGATCCCGACCCAGAAGCCGGGGGCGCGCGGCGTCACCGGGACGCCAACCACCTGCCCCGCAGCAGGCGCCTGGACCCAGGTCCAGGCGCGGACCGTATCCTGCAGGTCCTGGGCGGTCAGCGAGGTGGCGATCAACCGGCCGCGCCGCCCGGCGGAGGTCTCGACATCGTCAGCCACCCCGCACTGGTCGTTGCGGCAGTAGCGGTATTCGAAGCTCCCGAGCATGTTGAGCGGGCTGTACAGCTGGTAGGCCCAGCGGTTGTTGCCCATCGGCCACATCGGGACCGGTTCGGTCCAACCGTAAGGGTTGAACTGGATCGAGATGATGTCGCCGACCGGCGTTTCGGCCGGGACGCTGACCTCGAACAGGATCGGGGCCGAGTTGCCGGCCTGCCAGGTCTCGACGAGATCCTCGACCAGCAGCGTCGGCTGGCCCTGGGGGACGATCAGCTGGCGGACGACGAAGTCGCCGTCGGCGCGGTGCTCGGCGTTCCAGAAACCGTCACCGAGGGTGTACTTGTAACGGATGTCGGCCCCGGCCGGCAGGCTGAGGGTGGTGGTGTAACGGCCGTCGCCCAGCGGGGTCAGGGTCGGCATGCGGCTGGCCACACTGCTCATCCCACCGTCCAGGTCGCCGAAGGTGTTGCCCAGCGCGTAGAGGTTGCCGGCCAGCCGCACGGGTACGCCCGTGATGGTGTTGGCCGGAACGACGACGGTGAAGATGACGTTGACCATTGTGGCGTGGGTCAGCGCGACGTTGACCGGCGTGCGCCGCCCGGCCTCCACCCGGGCTCCCTGCTGGAAGGTCAGGTAGGTGCCGTCGAGGGCATAGGCCACCAGGTTGTGGGTGCCGGGCGGCAGGCCTTCCAGCAGGAAGGCGCCGGTCGAATCGGTCAGGGTCCTCTGGCCGCCGGCGGTCACCAGGATATTGGGGACCGCTGAGCCGCTGCCCGCATCAACCACCTGGCCCGAGATGCGCCCGGTCGGACCGGCGAAGGGGCTGTCGCTCCAGCCCGAAACCACGTCCTGGACCGCCCCCGGCCCGGTGACATGATACAGGCGGTAGCGCACGGCGCTGTCGGCCGAATCGTCCTCGCTGACCGGCAGGCCGCCGGTGCGCATGTAGCGGTACTTGACCACGCTGCCCGGGGCAAAGGGCACCGTCACGGTGTAGTGAACGGCGTCGCGGCCGGACATCGGGTAGTTGGCCGGGTTGAGCCCCAGGCCGGTGACCTCGTCCAGCACGCTCAGGACCAGGGTCTCGCCCGGCAGGAGCGGCAGGGGCAGGGTCACGTCGAAGGTGATCTCAGCCATCGGCTGGGGGGTGCCGGTCGGCGGGATTGGGAAGGGCGAGGTCGGCGTGGCCGGCGAGAGACCCGGGATGTCGATCAGAGAGAATGTGCAGCTGCTCAGGAAGACGAGCAGCAGGCTCAGGCTGGCGGCGATCTTGGTAAACAGGCGGTTTCTCATAACCCCTCCAGTTGAGGGTCTCGGGGTGGGATGGCTTCAGGTTCTATTTTACCAAGAACCATGCGAAAAAGGCGCCGCGGACGGGCCCGGAGGGTCGCTTGGTTCGGGGTTTGCAGCGCTTTTCCAAAAGAACGCGGGGGGCTGTCGCGCCTCCCGGCAGCAGGCCCCTCGAGAATCGCACGCCGCGGATCAAGAACCCGCCCCGCAGAGATCGCGCCTCCAGCACTGCCGGCTCAACCTTCGCCGGACCCGGCCCGCCGGCGCCGGCCGACCATGGCCACCGAACTCAGGGCGATGCTGACCAGGTAGAGCACGAACATCGGCGCCATGACCAGCGCCATGTTGACCGGGTCGACGGTGGGTGTGATGACCGCCGCCAGCACCGCGATGATCACGATCGCCACGCGCCACTGCTTGAGCAGCATGCGCGGTTTGACCAGGCCCATGTAGGTCAGCACGTAGATCAGGAGCGGGAACTCGAAGGCGACCCCCAGCCAGAAGAGCAGGTTGGTCACAAAACTGATATAGGAGGAGACCCGCGGGATGGTCGGGATCTCCAGGAAATGAAGCAGGAACGGCAGGGCGGTCGGCAGCAGGAAGCGGTAGGAGAAGTACATCCCGCCCAGGAAGAAGACGCTCGTCAGCGGGATGGCCGCCAGGCCGCCGCGCCGGGCCCGGGCGCTGAGCCCCGGGGCGGCAAAGAGCCACAGTTCGAAGGCGATGTAGGGGACCGACAGCGAGAACCCGCCCCACAGGGCGACCTTCATGAACACGCCGACCGTCTCGGTCGGGTCAATGGCCTGCAGGTTCTGGATCCCGCCGATCGGCGCGGACAGGTAGTCGAGGATCTGGGCGGTGAACGTGCCGCACAGGACCACCCCGATCAGGATGGCGATCAGGATGCGCCAGAGGTGTTTGCGCAGGACATCGATGTGCTCCCACAGGCCGGAGGGCTGCTGGACGGCCGAGGCAAAGGCCTCACCCAACGGGCGGTCTTCGGGCTCGGCGGTCATGAAGTCGTACAGGCGCCTGCCGGCCGTAAACGGCAGGCGGATCAGCGCCCACAGGGCGCGCAGCGGGAAGGTGATGACCCGCCAGAGGCCGCCGAAAAATGGTCGCATGAAGGTCTACCCGGAGGGTTCCTGGCGGGAAGTGGATGGCTTGCCGTCCGGAGGCGCCTGGGCGGGCTGCTCGTCAGGATCGACCTCCCAGGATTCGCTCCACGGGCCGCTGGCCGGCCCGGGCGGTCGCGCCCCGGCCGCGAATCTGGCTTGGCGGATCCCCGGCGGCGCGATGGTCTGTTCGATTTCCCGGCGCATCTCGTCCACCCCGGCCTCGCGCATCAACTCGGTGGGGATGTCTTTCAATTTACGCGAGGTCTGGGTGATCGTTCGCCAGGTGTCCGACTTGACCAGCTTGCGCAGCCCTTCCCCCAGGGACCTGCCATACTTCTGCAGATCCTGCGGTCCAAGCAAGATCAGCGCCAGGAGCAGGATGAAGAGGATCTCGGTGATGCCAATGCCAAAGATTTCCATGCCGGTCAGCTTGCCTGGTTCTTGCGGACCTGCTGGGCGACCTCGTTCTGGTGCAGGGCCAGGCTGCCCAGCACGCCGTTGACGAAGCGCGCCGCGCTGTCGGAGCCGAACTGCTTGGCCAGCTCGACCGCCTCATTGATCGCCACCTTGACCGGCGTCCCCCCCTGGACTGCGAACTCCCAGACCGCCATGCGCAGGATGTTGCGGTCGATGGCGGCAATCTGGTCGAGGGGCCATTCGGGGGCGTAACGGGCGATCACCTGGTCGAGTTGTTCCCGCAACGGCAGGATCCCAAACAGGAGCTGGCGGGCAAACTCAGCCAGTTCGTCACCCAGATCTTCCGCCTCCAGGCGCTGCGTGAAAACGTCCACCGGAGGGTGGTCGACCAGGTCAATTTCGTAAAGTGCTTGCAGGGCGATGCCGCGCGCCCTGGTCCGGGCTTTCATAGAACTGGTTCACGCCTCTTCGGGATAGTCGATATCCTGAATGTGAATGTTGACATGGCCAATCTCCATGCCGGTCATTTCGGCGATGGCCCGCGCCACCTGGCGCTGAACGTCCCGGCTGACATCGCGAATGTTGTGGTCATGCTTCAGCACCAGGAACAACTCGACCGAGACCTGGTTATCCTCGACGGCGATCCGGACCCCGTCCTGGGCACGCCCGATCATGTGCCGGCCGCCGCCCCTGGCGGGGGCCATCTCCTGGACGCCTTCCACGCCGAGGGCCGCCATGCGGGCGATCGTCAGCAGCACGTCAGGGGTCAGGGTGGTCTTGCCGGGGGAACGATAGGTGTTCGTCATTCTACCTCCTTCGACCTTTCAACCTCTTCAAGGATCCGTTTCTCGAAAGCATCCTGCGGGGCCTTCGCCCGCCGCCGGTTGCGGCGGATGATCGTGACGGCGATCGAGATCACGATCCCGGCCAACAGGGCCTGGCCGATCATGACGGCCAGCACCCCGGACTCGTCCAGCAGGGGCACCAGCCGGCCGAGCAGGAAGTCGGCGACCAGGGGCAGGAGCAGGAGCAGCCCCATGCCCCGGATGGCCGGGCCTTCGATCCGGTACTCCGCCAGGCCGAGCAGCCGCCCCGGCACCCTGGCGGTGACGAAGGCCCACGCCCCGACCACGAACAGGATAACCTCGAGGATCAAGAGCCAGTACAAGGGTGCTCCCGAACGACTACATCGCCATCCCGCCGTCGACCTGCAGGACGACGCCGGTGACGAAAGAAGCCTCTTCCGAGACCAGGAAGGCCACCGCATTGGCGATATCTTCCGGCTGGCCGAAGCGGCCCAGCGGGGTCAGCTTGATGGAGAAATCCTTGAGCTCCTGGGGCAGCTCGTGGGTCAGCCTGGTCTCGATGAATCCCGGGGCCACGGCGTTGACCGTGATGCCGCGCGAACCGACCTCCTTGGCCAGGGCCTTGCTGAAGCCGATCAGGCCGGCCTTGGAAGACGAGTAATTGGTCTGCCCGGCCTGGCCGACGACACCTGAAACCGAGGATACATTGACGATCCGCCCGTAGCGCTGGCGCATCATCGTGCGCACGGCCGCCTGGGAACAGTTGAAGGCGCCCTTCAGGTTGATGTCCAGGACCAGGTCCCAATCGTCTTCCTTGAGACGCATGATCAGGTTGTCCCGGGTGATGCCGGCGTTGTTGACCAGGATGTCCAGCCGGCCGTACTTCTCGACCAGGCCGTCGAGCATGGCCCTGGCGCTCTCGGCCTCGGCCACGTTGACCGCCGCGGCGGTCACCGTCTGGCCGGTGGCAGCCGCGATCTCGGCCGCGGCCGCCTCGGCCTTCTCGATCTGCAGATCGGCGACGACGACGGTCGCGCCCTGGCGGGCCAGCCTTTCGGCGATCGCCCGGCCGATGCCCTGGGCACCTCCGGTGACGACCGCCACCCGGTCTTGCAACGATAGGAAGTCAGACATGATGCACTCCTAGAAAGGGTATTATACACCGCCGCGAGGGTTCGTCAAACGCCCGGCGATATAGAGTCATAACACCCTGTTTCAGATTTGGCCTCCTGTCGCCGGGCCCGGCAGGTCCGGATGCCGCGGACAATGGTTTGCACGAAGATCGGATGCCAGCCTTGTTGGCCAGCACCAGTCCGGGGACTTCCACCTGATCATCCCGATTGTGACCGGCAAGCAGGATCGAGCCGTGCTTCAGCGGGAAGGTGGAGCAGGCGATCTCATTCCTCCTTCGGGGGCCGCAGCCAGAGCCCCAACGCCAGGCCGCTGCCCAGGCTGGTCAGGCCGACGGCGAGGAAGGCGTCCCGCCAGAAGCGCAGCGGGAAGAGCCGGATGAGCGTATCCGAATACAGGAAGAGCCAGGAATCGCCTTCGAAGAACAGGCTGTGGAAGAAGGTGAAGAACTGCCAGAAACTGACCGCCGCGGCGAGGGCGAGGACCGCCACCAACCCGACCGTCAGCCAGCCGCCGCGCCGGACGGCGCCCACGTACCCGGGCCACCAGCCGCCAAAGAAGGCCCACAGACCCAGGCCGGCCACCACCCCCCAGACCAGGTGCCCGACCAGCAGCACCGGCTTGACCACGTTCTTGACGTCGAGCATGTGACTCAGCTCGCGCTGGTTGAACAGCTCGCCCCCGTCCGGGAATTCCAGGTCTCCCAGGAAAGTGATGCCGGAGTCGTTGAGCAGGTATTCCAGGGCCAGCGGGGCAATCTGCAGGCGGTCTTCGGTGGTGAAGCCGTACTCGTCGGGGGGAAAGCCCGGCAGGCTGTATTCGATGTACAGGAAGGTCGGGGTGAGCAGCAGGCGCACTGCCAGGAAGACCAGCGAGACGGGCAGCAGCAGGGTCACGAGCCAGGCGAGGATGGGTTGGAGGATTTTCATGATCGGTCCATGGGGCAGGTCTGGGCGGCTGCAGCACCTGCACCCTGCTACTGCAGCGTATCGGCGCCGCCTTCGAGCAGGAAGTTGAGGATCAGGTTGTTGGTCAGCCACTCGATCGGGGACAGGTCGTCGGTGAAGACGACCGTCTGCTGCGGGGCGGGCTGCAGGTTCTCCCAGCTGACCCACAGCGACTCGAGCAGCAGCGGGTCAACATCGCCGCGGGCGAGCAGGGCGAACAGGTTCTTCTGCAGATCCCCGGCGTCGGTCGGCTGCAGGGTGGCGTACAGGATCGAGTTGAAGGTCCCGGGGATGTCCATCACGTAGATCGATGGGAAGATCGTCCCGATGGTGGTGGCCAGGCCGTCGATCAGGCGCCGGTCGCCAGGGGCCCGGCCGATATTGATCGCCAGGACGCCGTCCGGCTGCAGGCGGTCGGCGGCGATCTGGAAGAACTCCCGGGTGGTCAGGTGAGGCGGGATGTAGGGGGGGCGGTAGGCATCGACGATGATCAGGTCGTAGACCGCCGGGCTCTGCTCGAGGCCCCAGCGCCCGTCCTGGACATAGACGTTCAGATTGGCCAGGTTCATGGCAAAGTACGCGCGCCCGACGGCCACGATGGCCGGGTCGATTTCCCAGCCATCGATGACCACGTTGGGAAAGACGGCCTCCGCCTGGCGGGCGGTCGTCCCGGCGGCCAGGCCGACCACGGCGATGCGCTCCACCTGCTCGGGTGTGCGGCCGGCGTAGAAGAACGGGCCGACCAGGAACTGCTGCCAGGGCCCGCCGTAGTTGAGCATCTCGGGATGGTACTGGGAGTGGATCCCCTGGCCCTCGTTCAGGCGCAGGTAGCGGGTCCCGTTGTACTCGAGCACCTGGATGTAGTTGTAGGCCGACTCGGTCTCGTAGATCTGGCCGCTGGTGGCCTTGATGCTCCCCCGCCCGCCGAAGACGGCCAGCAGGGCCAGGGCCAGGACCATCCACAGGTAGGGCAGGGCCTTCCGAACGCCGACGCTCATCCGCAGCCCGGCAATGGCCACGCACAGCAGCAGCAGGCTGAAGACCAGGAAGGTGCGGGTGGTGCCGATGGTCGGGATCAGGATCAGGGTCGGCAGGAAGGTGCCGATGAACGAGCCGATGGTCGAGATGCCGTAGATCGTCCCGGCCACGTTGCCGGCCTTGCCAGGGTCCTCCATCGAAAGACGGATGGCGAAGGGCGAGATCATCCCCAGCAGGGTGATCGGGATGGTGAACAGGACCAGCACGGCGGCGAAGGCCCCGGCCAGGACCCCGACCCGCAGCGTGTCGAAGGCGCTGGCTGCGGCCCGCAGCACCGGCCCGGCGACGTAGGGTACCACCCCCAGGCTGAAGGCCCCCCAGGCCAGGATGGCGAACAGGGTCCGGGCGTGGGGCGATCTGTCGGCCCAGCGCCCGCCGAGGAAGTAGCCAACCGTCAGGTAGACCAGGATCAGGCCGATGATGGCCGCCCAGACCAGGTTGGAGGTCCCGAAGACGTTGCCCAGCAGACGCGAGGCGGCAAACTCCCCGGCCAGGGTGGTCATGCCGGAGACGAAGACGGTGAAGTACAGGTAGCGGCGCATGGGGGCATTATAACGCTTCATTCCTGACCCGGAAGGGGTTCGCGGCGCCAGGCAAGGAAGTAGAATCTCCGCTGCCACAGGGCCCATTTTGTGCCATAATATTCATGGTCGCCACCTGCCCTCCCCGCCAACGCGAGCCTGAAGAGAATCCGATCCTGGAGGCGGGAGCGGCTGGGAAGAGCAAAAAGCCAGGGATGCAGATCCGTGTTCCAGTGGGCCCTGGCGGACCATCCGGCCCGCCGGTCCTGCGAAAGGCCTGGCGGCGCTCCGCTCGGCAGGATGGCGTGGCAGAACAAGCCAGCCTTTGGCACACAGGTGTACGCTGTGGCTGAGGCTTGGCCCGAGATGCCAGGCCGGCTCGAAGAAACCGGGAAGCCGATGCGATCCTGATCCTGCCATCCAAGACCTTCACCCGTAAAGAATGCAGCCAGCATCCGGCAGGGAAATCCCCGGGCGGCATGCCTTCCACCTCACCAGAAGCATCGCGAAATGGCTTCATCGCAAAGAAGGGGATCCAAAGAATTCAGAGTTGCACCGGCAGGAATTCGGTCAGCTCCGGGAAAGAGAACCAGCATGCCAGAAGAACCACGCGTGGGTGTCGGGGTCCTCATCGAGAAAGACGGGCAGGTGCTCCTGCTCCGGCGCAGGAACGTCCATGGGGCGGGAAGCTGGTCCACTCCCGGCGGGCACCTGGATTTCGGGGAATCGCCCGAAGAATGCGCCGTCCGGGAGGCGAGGGAAGAAACCGGGCTGGAGATTGGCGAGGTGCGCTTCCGGGCGATCACCAACGATGTCTTCACCGGACTCGGGAAGCACTACATCACGATCTGGATGGAGGCGCAGTATGTGTCCGGAGAACCGGTCATCCAGGCCGCCTACGAAATGAGCGCGGTCGGCTGGTTTGACTGGCAGACGCTGCCGGATCCGCGCTTCCTGCCCTTCCAGAACCTGCTGGACGGCAAATGCCACCCAGCCGGCAAGACCAAAAACGGGCAGGTCCCGGAACGATAAGGAGGCAGTCGATGTTCCACGATATCCCGCCCGCGATCCAGACCCAGATGCGCCGCCTGGAGGCGATCGACGCCCACGACCGCCGCGATGGAACCCCCCACCTGCAGCGCCTGCGCCAGATCCCGCCTGAGACCGGCCGCTTCCTGGCCCTGCTGGCCGCCACAGCCCCTGCCGGACGGATCGTCGAGATCGGCACCAGTGCCGGCTACTCAACCCTCTGGCTGACCCGGGCCGGGCGCCCGATCACCACCTTCGAGATCCTGGAGGAAAAGGCGGCCCTGGCAGGCGAGACCTTCCACCTGGCAGGGGTCGAGGCAGCCGTGACGCTTGTCCAGGCGGACGCCCGCCAGCATCTGCCGGAGATCAAAGAGATCGCCTTGTGCTTCCTGGACGCCGAGAAGGAATTCTACGCCGAGTGCTACGCGCTGGTCATCCCTGCCCTGGTACCCGGCGGGCTGCTGGTGGCCGACAACGCCATCAGCCATGCCGAAGCCCTCCAGCCGATGCTCGAACGAGCCCTGCACGACGGGCGGGTGGACGCCCTGGTCCTCCCGCTCGGCAAAGGGCTGCTGCTGTGCCGGAAAGTCTGAAAAGCGCAACGCCCGATCCATGGATCACCACTGCAACAGGGAGGCCGGCATGCCCAGCATCCATCAGAAGACCTTCCAGGTTCGCTACTACGAATGCGACGCCTATGGGCATCTCAACAACACCAACTACCTGCGCTGGATGCAGGAGGCCGCCTTCGAGGCCTCGGCGGCGGTTGGCTACGACTTCTCCCGCTACGACGCCATCGGCCACCTGTGGCTGGTGCGCGAGACCGAGATCGCATACCTGCTCCCACTGTCCTACCAGGACGAGGTCGAGATCGAGACCCACGTGCTGGACCTGCGCCAGTGCCGCTCCCGGAGGGCGTACGTCTTCCGCCATCTCAGATCCGGCCAGGTGGCTGCCCGGGCCACGACCGACTGGGTCTACCTGAACGCCAGGACCCTGCGCCCGGCGACGATCCCGGATGAACTGCGCCTGGCCTTCTTCCCCGAGGGCCTGCCCGCCGAGGCGCCCCGGCGCGAGCGCTTCCCGACGCCACCCGCCCCGCCGCCGCAGGTCTTCAGCCTCCGCCGGCAGGTCGCATGGCGCGACGTCGACATGCTGTGGCACGTCAACAACGCCGCCTACCTGGCGTACATGGAGGACGCCAGCACGCACGTCTGCGACGCCCACGGCTGGACAATGGAACGCATGCGCGCGGCCGGCTTCGGCATCGTCGCCCGGGGACACCGGATCGAGTATCGCCAGCCAGCCGTCCTGGGGGATGAACTCGAGATCGCCACCTGGTTTTCGGACGAGCGCCTGAGCAGCGCCCTGCGCCATTACCGCCTGCGCCGGGCGGGGGATGGAGAGCTGCTCGTCCAGGGGCGCTCGCAATTCGTCTGGGTCGACATCGAGACCGGCCGGCCGATCCGCATCCCGGAGCACTTCCTGGCCGAATTCGCCGACAACCGGGCGGTCGAAGTCGGATAATTCGCGGGAGAACGAACATGTACACGATGGATGAACAGGATGAAGACCCGTCACAGACGGAAAGCCCGGAGAGAAAGGAAGCCAAAGCCGCCAGAGCTGGCCTGGTCGGCGGCATCGGGCTCCTGCTGCTCTGTCCTCCGCTGGCGTACATGCAGACCGGCCTGACCTACAACATCTTCAAAGAGATCTCGCTGGATTTTTGCGGCCTGCCCGCCTGCCTGTTGCCGGTGGGCCTGGCAATCGCCTTGATCATCTGGAGCGCGAGGAGGAACAAACGCGCCGGGAAAACCCCGGTCTCATCCGTATTGATCGTGTATACGCTAACCATCATCCTGGTTACAATGGCAGTGATCCTCGCCTATGTAAAGGCTGCTGCCGCAGCATGACACCGCCGACGGTCGGGCGGTCAAATCCAGATCATTCTTGGAGGGGCATATGAGAAAGAAACCTGCGAAAAAAATCCAACTGCTGACCCCCGTCTGGGAGCGGATCTTCCGCCGGGCCTGGGTCCTGACCCTGGTCCTGTTCCTGGCCCTGGGCGGGCTGCGGGTCTACGGCCTGTGGGGGCCGGAGGGCGCGGCCCTGCTGGTGATGGTCACCTTTCTGCTGATGTGGTTCCTGCCGTTCATCTTCTTCACCCAGGAAGGCCGGCAGGCCGCCGGGATCCGCAAGCCCAAGCGCCCGCTCTGGCTGCTGTGGGGCCTGCTTGCCGGCTGGGCCGCCGCCCTGGTCGTCTTCGGGCTGGGCCTGTTGCTCTTCGGCAAGGGGCCGGACAACTGGTACGTCAGCGTGCTGGCTTCCTGGCGCATCGACGCAACAATGCTGGAACTGCCTGCCTATGCCTTATTCCTGATCTACACCCTGCCGGCGATCCTCTTCAGCCCGCTCGGGGAGGAGTTCTTCTTCCGCGGCCTGGTCCACGTCTCGGTGGAGGAGAAGTGGGGCCAGCGGGCAGGTGTCCTGGTCAGCGCCCTGGCCTTCGCCGGGATCCATCTTTTCCACCACGGCCTGCTGCTCGAGGCGGGCGGGGTCCGCTTTTCCGCCCTCTCCGGGATATTGTGGTTCCTGCTGATGGCCTGGCTGAGCTGGGTCTTCAGCCTGCTGCGCCAGCGCAGCGGGTCGCTCTGGCCGGCCGTCGCCGCCCACGCAGCCTTCAACCTGGTCATGAACATCACCATCTTCACGGTCTTCCTTTAACTCTGGTAGATTCGTGATAATATCTGACCGAAACGATCCCCCCGGTTCCGGTCCGTTTTCCTCCCCGATCCTTGAGGAGCTCCCATGCAAAAGACCTCCCCTGCCCCCGCCGCCTTCCGCAACCCCGACCTGCCGCCCGATGCCCGGATCGCCGACCTGCTCGACCGGCTGACGCTCGACGAGAAGATCGGCCTGATGATCCACCCCGCCCGGGGCGTGCCGCGCCTGGATATCCCGGCTTACAACTACTGGAGCGAGGGCCTGCACGGCCTGGCCGGTGGGCGGGCAACCGTCTTCCCGCAGGCGATCGGCATGGCCGCCACCTGGGATCCAGGTCTCATCCACCGGGTTGGAGCGGCCATCGCCGACGAGGCCCGCGCCCGCTACCACGAAACCCTGCGCCGCAAGGGCCAGACCGGCCTCATGCAGGGCCTGACCTACTGGTCGCCGAACATCAACATCTTCCGCGACCCGCGCTGGGGCCGCGGCCAGGAGACCTGGGGCGAGGACCCGTTCCTGACCGGCGAGCTGGGCGCGGCCTTCGTACGCGGCATGCAGGGGGACGACCCGCGCTATCTCAAGGTGGCCGCCTGCGCCAAGCACTTCGCCGTCCATTCCGGGCCGGAGCGGGAACGCCACCGCTTCAACGCGATCGTCTCCAGGCGCGACCTGTATGACACCTACCTGCCAGCCTTCCAGAAGCTGGTCTGCGAGGCCAGGGTCGAGGCGGTCATGGGGGCCTACAACCGGGTCAACGGTGAGGCGGCCTGCGCCAGCCAGACCCTGCTGGTCGAGATCCTGCGCGGCGCGTGGAACTTCGACGGCCATGTCGTCTCGGACTGCTGGGCGATCCGCGACATCCACGCCGAGCACAAACTGGTCGACTCGCCCGAGCAGGCCGCCGCGGCAGCCCTGACCCACGGCTGCGACCTGAACTGCGGCTGCACCTACACGCAGGAGATCCTGCAGAACGCCCTCGACCTGGGCCTGATCGGCGAGGCCGACCTCGACCGGTCACTCACCCGCCTGCTGCGGACCCGCCTGCGCCTGGGGATGTTCGACCCGCCCGAGCGGGTCCCGTATGCGAGCATCCCGCCCGAGGTGATCGGCTCGCCCGAGCACCGCCAGCTGGCCCGGGAGGCTGCCGCCCGTTCCTTCGTCCTGCTCAAGAACGACGGGCTCCTGCCGATCCGGCCCGAGGCAGACCTGCTCTACATCACCGGGCCGAACGCCGCCAGCCTCGACGTCCTGCTGGCCAACTACTGCGGCTTCAACGAGAACATGGTCACCGCCCTGGAGGGCCTGACCGGACGGACGCCTGAGGACACCCGCCTGTCCTACCGGATGGGCTGCCAGCTGATCCACCCCAACCTGAACCCGGTCGACTGGTCCCTGGGCGACGGGGCAGCCGCCGACGTGACGATCGCCTGCATGGGCCTCTCGCCGCTGCTGGAGAGCGAGGAGGGCGACTCCCTGCTCACGCCCCTCAGCGGCGACCGGGAGGACATCACCCTGCCGCAGGTCCAGGTCGAGTATCTCAAAGCCCTGGCAGCCGGCGGCGCCCGGATCGTGCTGGTGCTCTTCAGCGGCTCGCCGCTGGCGCTGGGCGAGGTCGCCGGGTTGGCCCAGGCGATCCTGTGGGTCGGCTACCCGGGCCAGGAGGGCGGCAACGCCCTGGCCGAGGTCCTGTTCGGCGACCGGGTCCCCTCGGGCAGGCTGCCGCTCACCTTCCCGCAGTCGCTCGACCAGCTGCCGCCCTTCGAGGACTACAGCATGACCGGGCGGACCTACCGCTACATGACCGGGGAGCCCCTCTATCCCTTCGGCTTCGGGCTGAGCTACACGACCTTCGCCTACCGGGACCTGGAACCTGCCGGGCAGGAGATCCAGGCCGGGAGCTCCCAGGCCTTCCGCCTGACCGTAAGCAACACCGGGGAGCGCGCCGGGGAGGAGGTCGTCCAGTTCTACCTTGCGGACCTGCAGGCCTCGGCGGTCGTGCCGCAGCACAAGTTGATCGGCTTTCAGCGGATCGCCCTCGAGCCAGGTGAGCTCCGGACCGTCGAGATGATCCTCACGCCCGGGATGATGTCCCTGATCGACGATGAGGGCCGGACCCGCCTCGAGCCGGGCACCTTCCGCCTGACCGTCGGCGGCTGCTCGCCGGGGAAACGCGGGGTCGCCCTGGGGGCGGCGGAACCGGTCAGCGTCGCATTCGAGGTCACCGGGAAAGCCCGACGGGCATGATCCCCATCAACGCCCGGGCGGTCCTCGAACGCCGGCCCGCGGATCATGAAACGCAACTGCCAAATCCGAGAGTATGCTAAAATAGGCGGTGCAAGAAGAGGTGTCCTGACCCAATCCAACACCATCCTAGCTGACATCGCAGCGGGGTTTCTCTTCCGAAGCAAGCCCGGCACTTCACCACACCCCCCACGGAACGCCAACCGGACGGAGGCAGTGAAATGAACGAGGTCTATGTCGTAGGATCGTTGAGAACGCCGTTTGGTTCCTTTGGCGGCTCTCTGGCAGACGTACCCGCGCCGCATCTGGGGGAAACCGTCATCCGGGCGCTGGTCGCGCAGGCCGGGCTCGACCCGCAGGCAGTCGACGAAGTGATCATCGGCCAGGTCCTGACCGGGGGAGTGGGGCAGGCCCCCGCCAGGCAGGCCATGCGCCACGCAGGCCTGGCGGATCATACCCATGCCATGACCATCAACAAAGTGTGCGGCAGCGGCCTGAAAGCGATCCTGCTGGCAGGCGGCTCGATCGTCCTGGGCGATTCCAGGATCGTCCTGGCCGGCGGGATGGAGAACATGTCGCTGGCGCCGTTCATCCTGCCCAAGGCTCGCTACGGCTACCGGATGGGCCATGGGGAACTGATCGACATGATGGTCTACGACGGCCTGCAGGACCCCTACAGCGGCAGGCACATGGGTGAACTGGCCGACCTGCGGGCCGAGCACCACGGCCTCAGCCGTGAGGCCCAGGATGAGTATGCCATCCGCTCCTACCAGCTGGCCCAGAAGGCCGTCCAGGAAGGCATCTTCAAGGATGAGATCGTCCCGGTGGTCAAGCGCGGTCGCAAGGGGGAGGAGATCCTTGTGGTGGATGATGAGGAACCCTTCAAGGTCGACTTCGAGAAATTAAAGAAACTGCGCCCGGTCTTCCGCGAGACCGGGACCATCACGGCCGGCAACGCCTCGACGATCAACGATGGCGCCGGGATGACCCTGCTGGCCGGCGAGGCCGCCCTGAAGGAGCACCACCTGCAGCCGCGCGCCCGGCTGGTGGCCTATGCCACCCACAGCCTGCCGCCCGATCAGTTCCCCGACGCGCCGGTGGGGGCGATCCGGGCGGTCTGCCAGAAAGCCGGCCTGCGCCTGGCCGAAATCGACCTGTTCGAGATCAACGAGGCATTCGCCGCCGTCGTCCTGATCGGGCTGAAGGAACTGGAACTCGACCCGGCGCGGGTCAACGTCAACGGCGGGGCGGTGGCCATCGGGCATCCGATCGGGGCCAGCGGCGCCCGCCTGGCCGCGACCTTGATCCGGGAGTTGTACAGGAAGCAAGCGCGCTACGGCCTGGTCGCCTTATGCATCGGCGGCGGCGAGGCGGTCGCAGCGATATTCGAGAGGGCCTGACCCGCAACCCATCGTGCGGATTTCCATACCTGGAAATCCGCACGCTGCACTCAGGGACAGTTCCCATGACCAAGGAGGAGCAGATGTCCAAAGTCATCGGCGTTTTGGGCGCCGGCCAGATGGGCAACGGCATCGCCCACGTGTTCGCCCAGCATGGCTACCCGGTGCGGTTGTACGACGTTGTCCCGGCCCAGGTGGAAAAAGCGCGCCAGACCATCGAAAAGAACCTCGGCCGTCAGGCCGAGAAGGGGATCCTCGAAGCCGGCAGCATCCCGGCGATCCTGGAACGGATCAGGGTCCTCGCGGCCCCCGGGGAGTTCTCCGATTGCGACCTGGTGGTCGAGGCCGCCAGTGAAAAGGAAAGCCTGAAATTCGATCTCTTCCGCCTGCTCGACGGGATCGTCAAGCCGGAGGCCATCCTGGCCTCCAACACCTCGTCGATCTCGATCACCCGCCTGGCCGCCGTGACCGGACGGCCGGACAGGGTCATCGGGATGCACTTCATGAACCCGGTGCCGGTCATGCAACTGGTCGAAGTGATCCGCGGCCTGGCCACCAGCGACGAGACCTTCCAGACCGTTGCCGGCCTGATCACCAGCCTCGAAAAGGAAATGGCCGTCGCCCAGGATTATCCCGGTTTCATCGTCAACCGCATCCTGATGCCGATGATCAATGAGGCGATCTTCGCCCTGCACGAGGGCATCGCCAGCGCCGAAGACATCGACAAAGGAATGAAGCTTGGCACCAACCACCCGCTGGGCCCGCTGGCCCTGGCCGACCTGATCGGCCTCGATACCGTCCTGGCGATCCTCAACGTGCTGCACGAGGGCTTCGGCGATCCCAAGTTCCGTCCCTGCCCGCTGCTGGTCCGGATGGTCGACGCCGGCTATCTGGGCCGGAAGTCCGGCCGGGGATTCTATCCCTATTAGGAGACAGCCATGGATGCGAAACTCGTCCTCACCGAAGTCGCCGAGGGCATCGGCGTCCTGACGATCAACCGCCCCGAGAGCCTCAACGCCCTGAACACGAAGGTCGTCGAAGCGATCGAAGCGGCCCTGCAGGCCCTGGAGATCGACCCGCAGGTCAAAGTGGTGATCCTCACCGGGGCCGGGGAAAAGGCCTTCGTGGCCGGCGGGGACATCAAAGAAATGGTCAGCATGGACCCGCCCGCCGGGCAGGCCTTCGCCCGCCGCGGCCAGCAGATGATCCTGTTCGTCGAGAAGATGAGCAAACCGGTCCTCGCGGCGGTCAACGGCTATGCCCTGGGGGGTGGGCTGGAACTGGCCCTGGCCTGCGACTTCATCTATGCCTCCGAGAAGGCCCGCCTCGGCCTGCCGGAGGTCACCCTGGGGATCATGCCCGGCTTCGGCGGAACCCAGAACCTGGCCCGCCTGATCGGCCCCAACCGGGCCAGGGAGCTGGTCTACAGCGGCAAGCAGGTCAGCGCCGAGCAGGCCCGTGAATGGGGCATCGTCAATGCGGTCTTTCCGCCCGACGAACTGATGCCGGCCGTCAGGGAGATCGCCGGCAGGATCGCCCGCAACGGGAGCCTGGCGGTGGGGCGCGCCAAGGCCGCCATCGTCACCGGCCTGAACATGTCCAAGGAGGACGGCTTCCGCTACGAGGCCGCCCTGTTCGGCCTGCTCTTCGCCACCGAGGACCAGAGGGAAGGCATGCAGGCCTTCATCGAAAAACGAGCAGCCGGGTTCAAGGACAAGTGAGCGGCCGCTTTCCCAACCCGGATCATCCCCAAGGAGAGAGAGCACCATGGAATTCGAACTGAGCCAGGATCACAGGGTGTTGCAGGACAGCGTACGCGATTTCGTCACCAATGAGATCAAACCGATCGCCAGGCAGATCGATGAGAACCATGCCATCCCCGACGAACTGGTCGCCAAGATCGGCGCCATGGGCCTGCTGGGCAGTTACCTGCCCGAGACCTATGGCGGCGCGGGTCTGGACATCCTGTCCTACGTGCTCGCGGTCGAGGAGGTCTCCAAGGCCTGCGGGTCGACCGGCATCCTGATCTCGGCCCACACCTCGCTGTGCTGCGACCCGATCCTCCAGTTCGGCAGCCAGGAACAGAAACAGCAGCACCTGCCGCCCCTGACCCGCGGCGAGAAGATCGGCTGCCTGCTGCTGACCGAGCCGGACGCCGGCAGCGACGTCGCGGGGATAGCCACCACCTACCGCCAGGAAGGGGACGCTTTCGTGCTCAACGGCAGCAAGATCATGATCACCAACGGCGGCTACCTGGGGACCGGGATCGTCATGGCCAGCCACGACAGGGGTCTGCGCCACAAGGGCATCTCGGCCTTCATCGTCGACCTGGCCTCCGAGGGCGTGGTCGTCCAGCGCAATGAGAACAAGCTCGGCATCCGCGGCACCTATACGACCGCCTTCTCCCTGGACAACGTGCGCGTTCCGGCCGGGAACCTGCTCGGCAGCGAAGGCCAGGGCTTCAAGATCGCCATGGAGACCTTGAACGGCGGCCGGATCGGTGTGGCCGCCCAGGCCCTGGGGATCGCCGAAGGGGCCCTCGAGCGCAGCCTGAGCTATGCCCGCGAGCGCAGGCAGTTCGGCCAGCCGATCAGCGAAATGCAGGCCATCCAGTTCAAGCTGGCCGACATGTACACCGCCATCGAGAGCAGCCGCCTGCTGACCTACCGGGCTGCCTGGCTCAAGGAGAGCAAGAAACCCTACGCCATGGAATCGGCCATGTGCAAGCTGCACGCCAGTGAGACCGCCACCTTCGTCACCCACCAGGCCATCCAGATCCACGGCGGCAACGGCTACATCAACGACTACGAGGTCGAACGCATGTACCGTGACGCCCGGATCACCGAGATCTACGAGGGCACCAACGAGATCCAGCGGGTGGTCATCGCCAAGATGCTGACCAGTTGAACAGGAGTCTGCCATGGATGCAACCCGAGAGATCTACTGGAACGTCGGGCATGGGGCGGCGCTGCCCATGTACCTGTTCGCCTTCCTGGCTGTAGCGGTCTGCGCCTACGGCTTCTATCGCCGGCTGCGGGTCTACCGCCAGGGAACGGCGCTTGCGCGCCGCGACCGGCTGTTCGAACGGATCTGGCGAGGCACGCGCAACCTGTTCGGCCAGCTGCGGGTCCTGCGCGTCCCGGCCCCGGGCATCACCCACGCCTTCTTCTTCTGGGGCTTCCTGACCCTCTTCCTCGGCACCCTGCTGGTCATGCTGCAGGTCGACTTCACCGAGCCGCTCTTCGACCTGGTCTTCCTGCGGGGCACATTCTACAAGATCTTCTCGCTGGCCCTTGACCTGGCCGGCCTGATCGCCATCGGGATGCTGCTCGGCCTGGCCGTGCGGCGTTTCCTCTACCGGCCCAGGGGCCTCAAGATCATCGTCGACGACTACCTCGCCCATCTCTCCCTGGCGGCGATCCTGGTGACCGGCTTCTTCATCGAGGGCGCCCGCATGGCCGCCACCGAAATCCAGACCGACCCCGCCCTGGCCTGGTTCTCGCCGGTCGGCCTGCTGGCCGCCCAGCCGATGCTCGGGATGGAGGCGGCCGCCCTGGGAAGCCTGCACCAGATCCTGTGGTGGGTCCATTTCTTCCTGGCAATGGGCGTGATCGGGCTGATCCCCTTCATCAAGCTGCGTCACCTGTTCACCACCCCGGCCAACTCGCTCTTCGCCGACCTGCGCCCCAGGGGCGCCATCGCCACCCTCAACCTGGAGGACGAGAAGATCGAGCGCTACGGAGCCGAGGCGGTCAGCGACCTGGCCTGGAAGGACATCTTCGACGCCGATGCCTGCATGGCCTGCAAGCGCTGCCAGGACCGCTGCCCGGCCTGGCAGACCGACAAACCGCTCTCGCCCATGCGCATCGTCCAGCAGGTCGGCGAGATAGCCTTCGCCCGCGCTCCTGCCAACCTGATCGAGACCGTCACGACCGAGGCCCTGTGGGACTGCACCACCTGCCGGGCCTGCCAGGAGATCTGCCCGGCCGAGATCGAGCACGTCAACAAGATCCTCGAGATGCGCCGCAGCCTGGTCCTGATGCAGGGCGCCTTCCCGGGCGAGGAGGTCATGACAGCGGTCAACAACCTGGAGGTCAACAGCAACCCCTTTGGGCTGGCCTACGCCAGGCGCGGCGACTGGGCCGAGGGCCTGCCGATCGAGCGGCTGGACGAGGGCGGGACGGCCGAGGTGCTCTACTTTGCCGGGTGCTACGCCTCCTTCGACAGGCGCAACCAGCAGGTTGCCCACAGCTTCGTCCGCCTGTGCGCCTCGGCCGGGGTCCGGATCGGCTTCCTCGGCAAAGACGAGAAATGCTGCGGCGAGCCGCTGCGCAAGCTCGGCAACGAGTACCTGTACCAGGGGAAGGCTGTCGAGAACATTGCGCGCATCCGGGCGGCCGGGGTCCAGCGCATCGTCACCACCTGCCCGCACTGCTTCAACACCCTTGGCGTCGACTACCGCGACCTGGGGCTGGACCTTCCGGTCGAACACTACACCGTCTTTCTCGAACGCCTGCTCCGGGAGGGCCGCCTGAAGGTCGCGCCGCAGGCCTTCGCATGCACTTACCATGACTCGTGCACCCTGGCCCGCTACGCCGATATCCTGCAGGAGCCGCGGGCGGTCCTGAAGGCCGCCGGCGGGCAGCTGCAGGAGATGCAGAAGTCGGGCAACGAGACCTTCTGCTGCGGGGGCGGCGGGGGCCGGGTCCTGGCCGAGGAGACCCGCGGCCGGCGGATCAACGTGACCCGGGTCGCCATGGCCGTGGAAACAGGCGCCCCGCTGCTGGTCTCCAACTGCCCCTTCTGCCTGACCATGTTCGAGGACGGGATCAAGACCGGGGGCCACGAAGGCCGGCTCCAGGTCCGTGACCTGGCAGAGATCCTGGTGGAAAGGATCCAGCCGGAGTGAGATCGTTCAGCCTGCTCTCCAACGCCTGCCGCCTGAACGACGGGCAGCCCGACCTTCCGCGCTGAGAGAGCATTTTATCCGTATTGCGATCAGGAGACCCACATGTACGATGCCAAGCGCCTGGCCGCCCTGCGTGAGTCGCTCGCAGGGTGGGAGAAAACGACCCTCCCCGGGGCCCTGTCCCGGGCCCCCGAACGACAATCCCGATTCATCACCACCTCCTCGGCCGGGATCGAACGGCTGTACACCCCCCTTGACCTGCCGGATTTCGACTACCTGCACGATCTCGGCCTGCCCGGCGAGTACCCCTACACGCGCGGGGTCCATGCCACCGGCTATCGCGGCAGGGTCTGGACCATGCGCATGTTCGCCGGTTTCGGCTCGGCCGAGGAGTCCAACGCCCGCTACAAGTACCTGCTGACCCAGGGGGGGACCGGCCTGTCAGTGGCCTTTGACCTGCCGACCCTGATGGGCTACGACAGCGATGCCCCCGAAGCCCTGGGCGAGTTCGGCAAGTGTGGGGTGGCGATCAGCTCGCTCAAGGATATGGAGCTCCTCTTCGACGGCATCCCGCTCGACAGGATCTCCACTTCGATGACGATCAACTCGCCGGCCGCCATCCTGTGGGCCATGTACCTGGCCGTGGCGGAGAAGCAGGGTGTGCGTCCCGACCAGCTGCGCGGCACGATCCAGAACGACATCCTCAAGGAGTACATCGCCCAGAAGGAGTACATCTTCCCGCCCGAGCCGTCGATGCGGCTGGTGGTCGATACGATGGAGTACGGTTCGCAGGTCGTGCCGCAGTGGAACACGATCTCGATCTCCGGCTACCACATCCGCGAGGCCGGCTCGACCGCCGCCCAGGAACTGGCCTTCACCCTCAGCGATGGCATGGAGTACGTCCGCTGGGGCATGGCGCGCGGCATGCCGGTCGACGAGTTCGCCCCGCGGCTGTCGTTCTTCTTCAATGCCCACAACGACTTCTTCGAGGAGATCGCCAAGTACCGCGCCGCCCGGCGCATCTGGGCTCGCGAGATGCGCGAGACCTTCCAGGCCAGGGACCCGCGCTCCTGGCTCCTGCGCTTCCACACCCAGACCGCCGGGGTCAGCCTGACCGCCCAGCAGCCGCTGAACAACATCGTGCGGGTGGCTGTGCAGGCCCTGGCGGCGATCCTGGGCGGGACCCAGTCGCTGCACACCAACTCGATGGACGAGGCCCTGGCCCTGCCCTCCGAGCAGGCCGTGACCGTGGCCCTGCGCACCCAGCAGATCCTGGCCGCCGAGTCGGGGGTCGCCAACACCCTCGACCCCCTGGGCGGGGCATACTTCGTCGAGGCCCAGACCAACCGCATGGAGGCCGAAGCGCGCCACTACTTCCGCCGCATCCAGGACCTGGGGGGGGTCCTGCCGGCGATCGACAAGGGCTTCTTCCAGCAGGAGATCTCCGACGCCGCCTACACCTACCAGCGCGAGATCGACGCGCACACCCGCTCGATCGTCGGGGTCAACGACTTCATCGACGATCAGCCGCCCGCGATCCCGATCCTGGCAATGGACCCGGCCGGCTACGCGCGCCAGGTGCAGCGCCTGCGGGACCTGCGGGAGACGCGCGACAGCGGGCGTCTCGGGCAAGCCCTTGACCGGCTGCGGCTGGCCTGCCAGGGAGGCGAGAACACCATGCCGCACCTGCTCGACTGCGTGCGGGCGTACGCCACCCTGGGCGAGATCATCGGGGTGATGAAAGAGGTCTTCGGAACCTACGTGGAACCGACCTGGATCTAGCCGCCAGGCGCTCCGACCACAACCCTCAAAAGGAGGCACGTCATGAAAATCCTTGTGTGTATCAAGCAGGTGCCTGACATGGAATCCAGGTTCAAGGTCAACCGCGACGGGACCTGGATCGAGGAACAGGACCTGGCCTTCCGCATGAACGAATACGATGAATTCGCCGTCGAGCAGGCGGTCCAGACCAAGGAGCAGCTGGGCACCGACGTGGATGTGACTGTGCTCTCGCTCGGCCCGGGGCGGGTAACCGAGGCGCTGAAGAAGGCCCTGGCAATGGGCTGCGACCGGGCCGTCCACATCCAGGACGAGGCCAGCGCCCAGAAGGAACCCTGGCAGATCGCCGGCCTGATCGCCGCCTATGCCAGAGGCCAGGCGTACGATCTGGTCTTCACCGGCCTGCAGTCCCAGGACCGCGGCTCGGCCCAGGTGGGAGTCCTGCTGGCCGAACTGCTCGGGATGGTCTGCGTCACCACGGTGATCGACTTCGCATTGAAGGGCACGTCGGTCAGCGTGTCGCGCGAGCTGGAGGGCGGCCTGAAGGCAGCCGTCCAGTTCGACCTGCCGGCCGTGGTCACCTGCCAGCTTGGCCTGAACACACCGCGCTACCCGACCCTGCCCAATATCATGAAAGCCCGCCAGAAGGAACTGCTGGTCGTCCCGGCCGCCGACCTGCTTTTGGAGCAGGCCCTGACCGCCACCGAGAAGATGTACCCGCCTGCCAGGAAAGAAGGCGGCCTGGTGCTGGAAGGCGAGATCGACGATCTGGCCGATAGGCTGCTGGCCGTCCTGAAAGAAAAGACCACCGTGCTGCGCCAGGGGTAGGAGGCTGAAATGAAAACACTGTTGATCTGCGAAACCCGTCAGGGGAAACTGCTCGAGTCGACCTATGAACTGCTGGCCTTCGCCGAACGCCTGGCTGCCGAACCGGTCGCCTTCCTGTCCGCCGGCGAAGCCCTGGCACCTGATTTCGACGGCCGGGTCTATCTGGCCGAGGCCGGTGAGTACGATCCCGACCTGCACAAGCAACTGATCCTCGAGGTGGTCGCCAGGGAAAAACCCGACTACATCGTCCTGGCCCACTCGTCCTACGGCTGGGATCTGGCGCCGCGCCTGGCGGCCGCCCTGAGAGTTGCCCAGCTCTCGGAGGTCGTCGACGTGGTCGCGGGCGGCTTCGAACTGCCCTGTTTCAACGCCAAGCTGCGCCGGACCGTGAAGCCCACATCGTCGCCGGCCGTGCTGACGATCCAGGCCGGGGCCTTCAACCCCAAGGGCAGCCCGCAGGGCACACCCCGCCTCGAACGGCTGGCGCTCCCCGTCCCGGCCGGGCGGACGCATTTCGCCGGCTACGAAGCCGTCGGAAAGAAGGCCGTCGACCTGGCCAGGGCCGAGGTGATCGTCAGCGTCGGGCGCGGCGTCGGCAAGCAGGACAACGTCGCGCTGATCGAGGCCCTGGCCCGGGCCCTGGGCGGCGAACTGGGTGCCACCCGCCCGGTGGTCGATGCCGGCTGGGTCGAGCACAGCCACCAGGTCGGCACGACCGGGCAGGTCGTGGCCCCCCGGCTGTACGTCGCCTGCGGCATCTCCGGGGCGATCCACCACCTGGCGGGGATGAAGAAATCGGACTTCGTGGTGGCGATCAACAAGGACCGCGATGCCCCGATCGGGGAGGTCGCCGACGTGCTGGTGGTGGCCGACGTGCTGCAGTTCGTCCCCGCCCTGACCGCCCGCATCGCCAGGTAGGAACGCCGCAGCCCGTCCGGCGAGAGTCTCACGGAGTACGGCCATGAACCTGGAACTGAGCGCAGAACAGAAGATCATCCAGGAGACCGCCCGGGAATTTGCCCAGGCGGAACTCGAGCCGGTCGCCGCCCGTATGGACCGGGAGGACGACCGGGGAGCCTTCCTGGCCAACCTGAAGAAAATGGCCGATCTGGGCTTCATGGGTTTGAACGTGCGCCTGGAATACGGTGGTGCCCAGATCGGGGCGGTGGCCTTCAGCGTGGCGATCACCGAGATCGCCCGGGCCTGCGCTGCCACGGCGGTCACCGTGTCGGTCAGCAACATGGTCGCCGAGGTGATCCAGGCGATCGGCTCCCCCGAGCAGCGCCAGGCCTACATCCCGCGCATCTGTTCGGGGGAATACGCCGCCGGGGGCTTCGCCCTGACCGAGGCCGGGGCGGGGTCTGACGCGGCCAGCATGACCACCCGGGCGGAGGCGGAGGGTGAGTCCTGGGTCCTGAACGGGGCGAAGATGTTCGTCACCAGCGCCCCCTACGCCGGCATCTTCGCCGTCTGGGCGGTGACCGACCCGCAGGCAGCCAAGGGCAGGGGCATCAGCTGCTTCCTGGTCGAGGCCGGGACCCCCGGCCTGGTGATCGGCCGCGCCGAGCAGAAGATGGGCCAGCACGCCGCCGCCACCCACGAAGTACGTTTCGAGGACTGCCGGATCCCCCGCGGGGCCCTGATGGGCAAGCTCCACGACGGGTATCGGATCGCCGTCGGTGAGCTGGCTGCCGGCCGGATCGGGATCGGCTCCCTGGCCCTGGGCGTCGGCCTGGCCGCCATGGACTATGCCACCCGCTACGCCCGGGAACGGGTCCAGTTCGGACGCCGGATCAGCGAGTTCCAGGCCGTCCAGTGGATGATCGCCGACGCCTACACCGAGCTGGAGGCCGCCCGGCTGCTGTTGATGAACGCCGCCTTCCGCCAGGAGCAGGGCAGGACCTTCACCCGGGAGGCCTCGATGGCCAAGCTGTACGCCACCGAGGCCGCCAACCGGGCCTGCTATGCGGCCCTGCAGATGATGGGCGGGTACGGCTACTCGCGCGAGTTCCCGCTCGAGCGCTACGCCCGCGACGTCCGGGTCACCTCGATCTACGAGGGGACCAGCGAGATCCAGCGCATGATCATCGCCAGAGACATTCTGAAAAGTTCCTCGTAAAGAGCGGTTCACAAATTCCCAAGGAGAGAATTCTATGCGACCAGTCTATGTTGTTTCGGGAGGGGTCTCCAAGTTCACCAAGGCCCGCCCCGACAAGACCTTCGTCGGCCTGGTGAAGGAGGCCTATGATTATGCCCTCGCCGACCTGGGAGTCGAGCATCCCCGGTTCTTCGAACTGGTGGACGGCACAGTGGCCTCGTATTTCTCGGACCACTTCACCCGCCAGCTGATGGCCGGGATCATGGCCCAGGATTACCTGGGGATGTGCCCCAAGCCGTCCCACCGGGTCGAGGGCGGTGGGGCCACCGGCGGGATCTGCTTCCAGGAGGCCTGGAAGGCGATCGCTTCAGGCTACATGGATGTCTGTCTGGCCTACGGCTTCGAGCAGATGAGCCACGTCGAGACCTGGAAGGGCAACGAGTTCATCGCCCTGGCCTCGGACGTCTCCTTCGACTACCCGGTCGGCGGGTTCTACTCCGGCTACTATGCCATGATGGTCACCCGGCACATGGCCGAGTTCGGCACCACCGTCGAGCAGTTGGCCCACGTCTCGGTCAAGAACCACATCAACGCCTACCACAACCCCTATGCCCAGAAACGCCAGCGTCTGACGATCGCAGACGTGCGCGCCGCGCCGATGGTCGCCTGGCCGCTGACCCGCCTCGACATCTGTGTGATGAGCGACGGCGCTGCGGCGGTGATCCTCTGCTCGGAGGACGGTCTGGCCAAGCTCGAGAAGGCGGCCGGCCGCAGCCTGGCGCGGGTGAAGGTCGGCGGGATCGGGCGCGGCACCGACGCCATGCGCATGGCCGACCGCCCGCACCAGTCCCTCGAAGACTTCTACAAATACAACGCCCTGCCCAACGAAATGGATGCTGACGCCCGGGCCTATTACACGAACCTGTGGGCGAAGGGCTTCCGCTATCCGGGCGTGCATTCCTTCCGCGCCGGGCGGATGGCCTCGCGGGAGGCCTACAAGAACGCCGGCATCCACGACCCGCTGCACGAGATCGACTTCGTCGAATTGCACGATGCCTACACCTCGTCCGAGATCCAGACCTACGAGGACATGGGCCTGTGCCGCTACGGCGAGGGCGGCGCCTTCGCGGCCAGCGGGAAAACCTTCATGCCCGGCCTGGACTATGGCCTGAAGCTGCCCGAGAAACCGGCCTGCCCGATCAACCCCTCCGGCGGGCTGATCGCCTGCGGGCACCCGGTCGGTGCGACCGGCCTGATGCAGGGCGTTTTCGCCTTCTGGCAGCTGGAAGGCTCGATCGAGAAGCACTTCGGCGACCCGGCCCTGCAGGTCCCGAATGCCAGACGGGGCGCGATCCACTCACACGCTGGCACCGGCACATACGTGACGGTCAGCATCCTGGAAAAGGAAGCCTAGGAGGCCTGCCATGACTGACGAAAAATTCCCGAAGAGAATAGACGACAACCTGGAGGGGACGGTCGTTTTCAACCTGCCGTTCCCGGCGGGAGAGGACCTTTCGAGCCTCAAGCAGATGGCCCCGCTGGTGATCAAACAGCCGTACGCGATCGAGTACAACTACTCGTACGGCCAGGACTCGCCCTTCTTCGCCGCCCTGACCAACGGGCGCTTCATCGCCTGCCGCGAACCGCAAAGCGGCTATACCTACGCCACCCCGCGCGGCCACGACATGTATTCCGGGAACGAGACCGCCTGGGTCGAGATCACGCCCGAGGGCAAGATCCACGCCTTCACCGTCTGCCACTTCGGCTCGGAGGCCTTCCTGCCGGAATGCCCCTTCGTCCTGATCCAGGTCGAATTCGAGGCCTGCGACACCCTGTTCCTGGGGCGCCTGATTGGCGTCGACCCGCAGGCGGCCAGCATCGACTGGATCGGCAGACCGGTCAAGGGCCGCTTCCTGCGCAACGCCAAGCTCAAGCCAACCGACATCTACTTCAATTTGCTGGAGAAGTAAGTCGGGCCAGCAGTGAAGAGGCGCGAATTTCCCGAAACCGGGTGCCCGCTTCGCGCACTTCCAGGCCAAAGGAGAAAGTGATGAGCGATCCCGTCGAATTCCTCGGCGAACTCATTGGCTGGCACGACCCCGATGAGAACCGCCAGTGGGTGCGCGAAAACAAGCCGCGCCAGATGATCGACAAACGTACAACCGTGAGCGCCGCCGTCCGAGAGTACGTGAAGCCGGGCAGCCTCCTGGCCATCGGCGGATTCGGGCACATCCGCATCCCGATGGCCCTGATCTACGAGATCATCCGCCAGCAGGTGCGCGACCTGACCATGATCGGCAAGACTGCCGTCCACGACATCGACCTGCTGATCGGCGGCGGCTGCGTCAGCCGGGTGGAAGTGGCTTACGCCTTCGGCCACGAGCTGCGCGGCCTGTCAGCCTGCGGGCGGCGGGCGGTCGAGTCGGGCCGGGTGCAGGTGACCGGCGAGATCAGCAATGCCGGCTACCAGTGGCGCTTCCTGGCCGCCGCCATGGGCGTGCCGTTCATGCCCGTCCGAACGATGCTGGGCACCGAGACCCTCACGCATTCCTCGGCCAGGGTGATCGACGACCCCTGGAGCGGCAAACCGCTCTGCCTGCTCCCGGCCTGCTATCCCGATGTGACCCTCTTCCACGTCCACCGCTGCGACAAGTACGGCAACGCCCAGATCGATGGCATCCTGGTCGAGGACTTTGAACTGGCCCGAGCCAGCCGCCGGCTGATCATCACGACCGAGAAGCTCGTCGACCACGAGGAGATCGAGCGCCAGCCCTGGCGCACGGCGATCCCCTTCTACCTGCCCGACGCGGTGATCGAGGTGCCCTTCGGGGCCCACCCGACCGAGATGCCGACCCAGTACTACTTCGACGAGGAGCACATCGCCCACTGGATGGAAGTCTCGAAGACCGACGCCGGCACCCGGGCCTATCTCGACGAGTATGTCTTCGGCGTGCCCGACTTCGAGGCCTACCTGGAGAAGATCGGCGGGCAGGAGCGCCGAAAACAACTCGAGCGCCTGATGGATCTGCGGCCCAAGGCAGAAGGAGGCACCGCATGAACGAATCCCCGCGCTACAGGCTGACCGAACTGCTGGCCTGCGTGGCCGCCAGCCTGCTGGAGGACGGCAGTTCGGCCTTCGTCGGCACGGGCTTCCCGATCGTGGCCGCGATGCTGGCCCAGCGCACCCATGCCCCGGGGCTGCTGATCATCTTCGAGGCCGGCGGGATCGGCCCCCAGGTCCCGGCCCTGCCGATCTCGGTCGGCGACTCGCGCACCTACTGGCGGGCCTCGGCCGCCTCAAGCATGCACGATGTCATGTCGGCCTCCCAGGCCGGCTACGTCGACTACGGCTTCCTGGGCGGGGCGGCGATGGACCGCTACGGCAATGTCAACACGACCGTCATCGGCGACTGGCACCATCCCAGATCGCGCCTGCCCGGCAGCGGCGGCGGCTGTGATGTCGGCTCGCTGGTCTGGCGAACGATCTACCTGATGCGCAAGCAGTCCACCCGGACCTTCGTCGACCAGCTTGACTTCCTCACCACCCCCGGCTACCTGTCCGGGCCTGGGGCCCGTGAGCGCGCCGGACTGCCATCCGGCAGCGGGCCCTACCGGGTGATCACCCAATTGGGCATGTACGGCTTTGACGAGCAGACCAGGCGCATGAAGCTGCTCAGCCTGCACCCCGGTGTGACCGTCGAGCAGGTCCAGGAGGCCAGCCAGTTCGAGATCCCGGTCGCCGACGCGCTGACCGTCAGCCCCGAGCCGAGCGACGAGCAGCTGCGCATCCTGCGCCAGATCGACCCGCAGGGAATGGTGATCGGCAAATAAGACGCGAGCGGAGGACAGTCCCGGGAGTGGATGCCCCCCCAAAAACACGAAGCCCACACGATGCCCCGGATGTGCTCGGTGATGACGGCCGTCCTGCACATCGGCTCGCGTGGAAACCAGGAGCATGAAAATGACATTTCCAATGACCGAAGAACAAGCCCTGATCCGCCAGACGGTGCACGAATTCGCCGAGAACGAGATCGCCCCGCGAGCGGCCGAGATCGACGCCATGGACGCCTTCCCGCACGACATCTTCCAGAAGATGGCCGCGCTCGGGCTGCTGGGGATTCCCTTCTCCGAGCAGTACGGAGGAGCCGGGTCCGACTACAACAGCCTGATCATCGTCCTGGAGGAGATCGCCCGGGTCTCGGGGTCTGTCGCCCTGATCCTCGACGCGCACAGCTCGCTGTGCTGCGAGCCGATCGCTCTGTTCGGCAGCGAGGCCCAGAAACAGAAGTACCTGATCCCGCTGGCGCGCGGCGAGAAGATCGGCGCCTTCGGCCTGACCGAACCCCAGGCCGGCTCGGACGCCGGGGCAACCCGCACCCGGGCGCTGCGCGACGGCGACGAGTGGGTCCTCAACGGCGAGAAGATCTTTATCACCAACGGTACGGTCGCCGACGTGCTGGTGGTCACCGCCAAGACCGACCCGCAGAAAGGGACCCGCGGCATTTCGGCCTTCATCCTCGAGAAGGGCACTCCGGGCTTCCGGGTCGGGCACGAGGAGAAGAAGATGGGCCTCAAGGGCACCGCCACGACAGAACTGTTCTTTGAAGACTGCCGCATTCCGGCCGCCAATTTGCTGGGCCAGGAGAACCAGGGCTTCAAGCAGTTCCTGGTGACGCTGGACGCCGGGCGGGTGGCGATCGCCGCCATGGCCCTCGGGCTGGCCCGGGGGGCCTATGAGCGGGCCCTGGCCTACTCCCAGGAGCGGGTCCAGTTCGATCAGCCGATCGCGGATTTCCAGGCCATCCAGTGGATGCTGGCCGAGATGGCCACCGACATCGACGCCGCCCGGCTGATGATCGCGCGGGCGGCCGATCTCAGGAGCCGCGGCCAGCGCTTCATCAAGGAAGCGGCGATGGCCAAGCTGTTCGCCACCGAAGTCTCCGAGCGGGTGTGTTACAAGGCGATCCAGATCCACGGCGGCTACGGCTACCTGCAGGATTATGCCGTCGAGCGCATGTATCGCGATCAGCGCCTGTGCGCCATCGGCGAGGGGACCAACGAGATCCAGCACCTGGTCATCGCCCGCCAGATCCTGGGCAGGTGATCTGGCCAGCAGATCGGCATGCTCGGAGGCCCCCGGGCAGAATATTCGTCCTGCTGTCTTTGGCGGACCTTTATTCTGGAAGAACAGTTCTCATCAGAACGCGAAAGGTGTGGAAAGAGGCAGTTCTCCTCCCAGATGCCGTAGTGCAACGATTTCCATAATACAATCCTTGGGCAGCCTGGCACACCCAGGCCAGGTCCGGCGTACGCTGTTCAACACAAGGAGGTTAAAATGACTCTCGATCAACTGGTGCTCTGGATCATTGTGGGTGGCATCGCAGGTCTTCTCGCCGATGCAGTGATCAAAGGCATCAAAGTAGGCCTCGTAGGCGCGATCGTTGTCGGGATCCTCGGAGCGATCATTGGCGGATGGCTCTTCGGGCTCCTCAACATCAGCCTTGGAGGAGGGTTTCTCGGCGACATTCTCACCGCCTTCATCGGCGCGGTCATCCTGCTCGTTCTCCTGCGTGCCCTGCGAAGGTTATAGACAGGTTCTCGCCAGCATTGCCCCGGCCTTCAACAGCCGGTGGGCTCCCGACCGACCGCCATGCGCTGCAGCAACGCTATTCCATGTGTAGCCGCAGAAAGGGGCGATACTCCCCTCATCCGGTGTCACGGCTTCGCTCCGCGGCTGGACCGCAAGCACTCTTTCAAGAACCGAGGATGTGGAGGAACGAGGCGAAAATAAAAAGCGCACATCGCCATGGGCGCGACCGTGCTGAAGCGCTTCTGAAGAATCGGCTGGTCATCACGATCGAATTGATCCTGGTCGTGACCCTTCAGATATTTCAGGCCATCGGCTGGACCTCAGCAGCACTCGCCTACTTGTTTTTCATCGGCTGGCTCTCACTCTGGCTGCGCCGGAACGGCTGGCGACAGCTTGGGCTGAACCGGCCGACCAGCTGGCTGGGCGCGATCGGCGCCGGGGCGGTCGTGGGACTGGTCTGCCAGGCCGTTTCGATCGGGCTGATCGTCCCCGGACTGTCCCGGTTAACCCACCGGCCGTTGGACCTGGGCCAGTTTGCAGCGCTGCACGAGAGTGTCCCGCAGTTGATCCTCTGGCTGACCACCTCATGGACGATCGGCGCGTTTGGGGAAGAGCTGGTCTATCGCGGGTACTTGCTCAACCGGGTCGCGGACCTGTTCAAGGTCCGTCAGGCCGGTTGGATCATGGGGCTGATTGGCAGCTCTGCCCTGTTTGGCCTCGGACATGCCTATCAAGGCATCCCGGGCATTTTCGAAACCTTTCTTTTCGGCTGTGGGATGGCAGGTCTGTACCTGGCGGGACGGCGCAACATCTGGCTTCCCGTGATCGCGCATGGTGTCTACGACACAGTTGCCCTGGTTCTGATCTTTCTGGGGTTGGTCCCTTAAGATCGAGGCGGGCGGACAGCAGTACTTCGGAGCGCTGTGGGTCAGGCCTCTCACCGGTTGGCTCCAGAGAAGCTGATTGATGAAACCGGTTGTCCCTGCTGACCGCATGGCAGGGCAAAGCGGGGTCCAGGTCGAGAATTTGTGTGCGCAAATGGCTCGATCGTAGGAAAAGTCATCATTGGCGAATTCAGCCTTAACTTGACTCGGCTGTCGCGGAGAGCACAGTTCTTTTTTTCGAGGGAACAGCATGGACAAGTATTCCAAGGCCGTCCAACGCTCGCTGCGTGCACACGTGAGGGATGCCTACGCGCGCGAATGGCACCGTGAGTTGACAAAGCGCGACGAAAGCTTTGCGGAATGGCGCAATGGAGAGATCAGCAGCGGCGAATTAAGTCACCGCATCCACCTGTATGAAATGGGGCCTTCGAGAGAACTCTTCAAGCGTTACGATGGCGGTGACGATGCAATCCTGCTTGCCTATGCGATCGTAACGGGTCTCATCGACAGGGAACAGGTGTCCGCCGAGGTCCTGGAAACCATCCAGGGCCCGCTCAGCTTTTATCAATCGTTGAAAGAGCATGGGGATCTGCTGCGGCCGGGAGAATAAGGAGCGCTTGTCTGGATGACCCAAAAGCCCTCTTGCCTTCAGAGCAGGAAAGCTCGCCCAGGTCATGCGCAGCGTGTCAGGGCCTGCCGTCCAGCAGCTGGCGGACCGCCTCCCACGGAGAGAGGCTCCGCGCGACCAGGCGCTCGACGATCGCGGCCAACTGCCCCTCCGTGAGCCCGGCCCGGAATTGCCCGACCAGCGCGGCGGTGAGCAGGGCCTCGAGTTCGACCTCCAGGCGGGCCCGCTCGCGACGGCCCCATTCTCCACTCTGGCGCAGGTGCCGGGCGTGGGCAGCCACCACCTGCAGCAGTTCGGCCACCCCGCTGCCGTCCGTGGCCACCGTCCGCTGGACCGGCGGGATCCACAGCGGCGCCTCGGACGGAGGTGCCTCAGCGATGGCCATCTCCTGGCCGTGGTGGCGGAAGACCCTGGCAACCGGGTGGGCCAGTTCGAGCATCCCCTTGAGAGCCCGTTCGGCGCTTTCCGCCCCGGGCAGGTCAGCCTTGTTGACCACCAGGATGTCGGCGACCTCGAGGATGCCGGCCTTGATGGCCTGGATGTCGTCGCCCAGGCCTGGAGCCTCGACCACCAGCGTGGTGTGCGCCAGGCGGGCGATCTCCACCTCGGCCTGCCCCGCCCCGACGGTCTCGATCAGGACCAGGTCAAAGCCGGCTGCGTCGAAGACCTGGACCACGGCGGCAGTGGCTCCGGCCAGCCCGCCCAGCGAGCCGCGCGAGGCCATCGATCGGATGAAGATGCCCGGGTCGCCAGCCAGGTCGCGCATCCGCACCCGGTCGCCGAGCAGGGCCCCACCGGTGAACGGGCTGGAGGGGTCAACGGCGACGATCGCTACCCTCCCGGCCTCCGGCCGCGCCCGGTAGTGCAGGGCCAGCTGGTTGACGAGCGACGATTTGCCGGTCCCGGGGGCGCCGGTGACGCCGACCAGGTGGGCCCTGCCGGTATGGGGGAAGAGTTCATCCAGAGCGCGGCGACCACCCGGGTCATCGTTCTCGACCCGGGTCAGCAGGCGCGCCAGGGCCAGACGGTCACCGGACAGGATCGATTCGACCAAAGACATGGGCCGCCCTATGTCCCGGGCGCGAGGGCCAGGCGGATGTCGGCGACGATCGTCTCGGTCGAGGCCCCGGGGCCGTAGACCCCGGTCACGCCGAGTTCCTTCAGGCGCGGTACGTCCTCATCCGGGACGATCCCCCCGACGAAGACCCGGACACCCCCCTGACCATTCGCGCGGAGCAGTTCGAGGATCCGCGGCACAAGGGTCATGTGGGCGCCAGAGAGGACCGACAGGCCAACCATGTCGACGTCCTCCTGCAGGGCCGCCTCAGCAATCATCTCGGGGGTCTGGCGCAGGCCGGTATAGATGACCTCCATGCCGGCGTCGCGCAGGGCCCGGGCCACAACCTTGGCGCCCCGGTCGTGGCCGTCCAGGCCCGGCTTGGCAACGAGAACACGGATCGGGCGTTTGCTCATGATTTCCTCCAGGGCGGGGATCACGCCTGCATTATACAACAAGCTGTGGGACCCCACGACGCCCAGTGGCAGCGTGCGCATGCGGAGGGTGTCCGGTAAGGTGAGCCTGAGGTTGGATGGCAGCTGGACGCGAACCAGCTGCCCCCGACGGAGAGCAGCAATCCTGATCTGCATAACTTCCTGGTTCCTGCAGAAATCGCGGAGCCGAAGGTGCCGCGCAACCAGTCGCAGCAACGATTTCGGTGCGGCTATTTACGCAGGGCCCTCAAAGGATCCTGTTCGAAGATGCCGCCGTGTGGTTCCCAGACGGATTAATTCTGCGTTGACGTCTTCAATAGTACGAGCCGGGTTTTCTCCAACAACTTGTTCCCCGATCCCGGGGGGAAATTTCATCTTGACTTAACCCCCCAAGCGGGCTACAATTCGGCCCGCTTCCGGCAAATCGGCCGGAGGAACTCATTCACAGAGCGAAGGTAACCCTTTATCAAGAAAGGTGAGAGGCGCTCGAGGAAGGTAAAGATGGAGAAAGTTGTTTTGAAAGCCACCCGCCGCAGCGTGGTCGGTAAACAGGTCAAGGCCCTGCGCCGGGCGGGCGAACTGCCGGCAGTCCTTTACGGGTACAAACTGGAGCCGCTGGCGATCTCGCTCAACTCCCACGACACCGAAATGGCTCTGCGCTACACCACCGCCTCCAGCCTGGTGACCGTCGAAGTCGATGGGACCGAGTACCCCACCCTGATCCGCGAGAGGCAGCGTGACGCCATCAAGGGCATCATGATCCACCTCGACTTCCAGGCCGTCTCAATGACCGAGAAGATCCGCACCAACGTCGGCGTCCAACTCCACGGGACTGCCCCGGCGGTCAAGGAACTGAATGCCGTCCTGGTCACCGGCCTGACCGAACTGGAAGTGGAAAGCTTCCCGCAGGACCTGCCCGAACGCTTCACGGTCGACATTTCCAGCCTGGCAAACATCGGCGATGGCATCTACGTGCGCGACCTTGTCCTGCCGGACAGGGTTGAGATGATCTCCTCCGCTGACGAGATGCTTGTCCTGGCCACGCTGGCCAAGGAAGAAGCCGTCGAAGAAGAGGTCGAGAAGGTCGCAGAAGAGTTGGTCGAGGAAGGTGCCGAGCCCGACGTGATCGAGAAGGGCAAGAAGGAAGACGAGGCGGGCGAAGGCGACGGGTAAGACCGCCCAAATCCGACCTGCTGACGAAGTTGAAGCCCTCCCCGGAGAATATCTCTGGGGAGGGTTCGTTTTCGACGGCCTGCGCTTACTTCAGGGCCAGGGCCGTCAGGAAATCGTGGGTAATGCGGGCACTGGCCCCCCACAAGACCTCGCCGGCGTAGCGATGGTAACGGATCACCGGCAGTGGGCGGACCATCCCGTCGGGCGTGAACGGCCGTTCGTCCCAGTTCGCGGGATCAGCCAGCCAGGACAGCGGGATGCGAAAGACACGCGCCACTTCGGCCGGCTCGGGAGTGAATTGGTACGGCCAGGGGATGACCCCCACCACCGGCGTGACCCGGAAGCCGGTGATCGTGACCAGGCTGTTCAGGCGTCCGAGCAGGGTCACATCCTCCGGCCGCAGGCCGATCTCCTCCTCGGCCTCCCGCAGGGAAGTCGCCTCCGGCAGGAACTCATCCCTGTCGCAGGCCCCACCCGGGAAGGAGACCTGGCCCTTGTGATGCTCAACGGTATCCGTGCGGCGGGTGAAAACCAGGTACCATTCCCCCGCCTGGCAGGTCAGCGGCAACAGCACAGCCGCGCAGGTCAAACGGTCGGGGTCGAGCCCCCCCGCATAACCGTCGGTGGAGGCGATCACACCGGGCTGGTAGGCACGGCCCAATCGCTCAGCAATGTCAGTTTCTGTCAGGGGAATCATCAAACCCTACAAAGGCCCACGGCCGAGAGACGATCGCCACGATGCGCGTCTTGCCTGTTTCGTGGAAGATCATTCCACCCGCACAGCCGAACCGCAGAATGGGCATTCGGCGGTGGTTGTGTCGATCCACTCGACCTCGTCGGAACGGATCGGACCCCCACAGCCAGGGCAGCTGGTCGGCAGGACCGCCTTCTTCGCCGGGCCAGGGCCGGTAGGGATGAATTCGGCCGGCAGGACCCCCTTGAGCAGGGCTTCGATGCGGGCCGCCTCCTCCGCCAGGCCGCGCTGGTTCAATTCAGCGACCACCCGGGCCCCGGCGCGGTGCAACTCGGGCAAACGACCCTGGCCGGCGAACAGGCGCAGACCCTGCTCGAGATGGGCCATCCCGACCGGAGCCTGCCCGGCCAGGACCCGGCAGCGCCCGGCCTGCAGGAACAACTGCGGGGCACGTGGAATGCCGCGCGACAGGGCCCCGTTGGCCAGCTGTTCAAAGGCCTGGGCCGCTTCGGCATAATTCCCAGCGGCCATCAGGTCGTTGGCCCGCCGCAGCAGCGGATGAGCCTGGGGCGCCATCCCGGGACGCAGGGGGCGGCCAGGGGGACGTCTTCGAAACATAGAGCCTCCTTTGATGACCGGGGTCGGAACCCGGTCAATTCCATGCATGCGTGGAGCGCTGCCGGGAAGGTCTTGCGGCGGGTGTACGAACCGGCCGGATCGATCCGACTCTTGACCAGGCCGAAAAACCCGGCGAGGTGGTTAAAGCTGGCGCCCCGAGGGGCATCCAGAGATCCTTGCGCCTGGCCCGGTTCCCGCACTCCCCGGTGGTCTGGGCGATCAGGGGAACGAAGATGCGCGGGAGGAATCGTTTCATGGGCTGCTCTTTGGTGAAATCCTGGCCGTGCCCTGTCAGGCTTCCCCTTCCGGACCGGACTCCGCAGCCCGGTCGTCCAGGCCGATCATGCCGGCCTCCTTGAGCAGGTCGCGGGCGCGTTCGTCGTTGCTCGGCTCGATGCGGCGGGCGAAGGTCAGGAACCCGGTATGGGCCACCATGCGGTCGGTGGGCCGCAGGCGCGACGGTTCGGGCTTGTAGTAGCGCAGCAGCAACTCGCAGACCTCCACGAAGGCGAAGTTCTCCCGCCGCAGGGCGTGCAGCAGGGTCTCGACCTGGTTGAAGGTCGGCACCAGGTTGGCGAAGAAGCCGCCCGGCTTGAGTGCCGCCCGCACCTGGGTGACATAATCCCACGGATTGGCCACGTCAAGGAAGAAGGCGTCGACGTCTGTTTCGGTGAAGCCGTCGGCGGCGTCGCCCAGCTTGAAGTCGACCCGTCCCTCCAGCCCCAGGCGGCTCAGGTTCTTGTGCGCCAGGGTCTGGAATTCAGGACGCCGCTCATAGGAGATGACCCGGCCTTCGGGGCCGACGGCAAAGGCCAGCGCGACCGTCATCGACCCCGAGCCGGTCCCGGCCTCCAGAACCCGCTGTCCGGGCCCGACCGACATCGTCGACAGGATGAAACCAATGTCCTTGGGGTACATGATCTGGGTGTTGCGCGGCAGGTTGGTCAGCACATCCGCCAGCGAGGGCTGGAGCAGGAAGAATGGGCTGCCCTGGTGGCTGAAGACCTGGCTGCCCCACGGCAGGCCGATCAGGTCATCATGTTTCAGGATGCCGCGATGGGTGTGCAGGTCGCCCCCGCAGACCAGGGTGATGATGAAGTGCTTGTGGCGCAGGCCGACCAGTTGGGCCAGGTCACCGGCGCGGGCGTGGGTGGAGGTCAGATTCCAGGGCATGGTTCATCCAGTTGCAGGAGCGGGCCCGTGCATCCTCGCGTGGGGGCGAGGCCGGCTCTTACGGTTTGAGAGTTCTGGCAAAGAAATCGGTGATGGCATTGTAGCATGCGACGCGGTTGGCGTGCTTGAGCACGTCATGACCCTCGTCCTCGAAGACCAGCAGTTCGATATCCTTACCCTGCTTCTTCAGATCGGCCACCAGTTCCTCCGACTCTTTGGCAACGACGCGCGGGTCGTTGCGGCCCTGGATGACCAGCATCGGGCAGGCCAGGGCGTCGAGATAGGTCTTGGGCGAACGCTCGACCAGGAAGGCCCGGCCTTCGGCGGTGGCAGGGTCGCCGAGGACCAGCTTGAAGTACGGCTTCCAGGTCTCGGGGATGCGCTCGCTGAAGGTGACCAGATCGTAAGGGCCGAACATGTCACAGGCGGCCGTCCACAGGTCCGGATGGCGGCCGGCCAGGGTCAGGGTCATGTAGCCGCCGTACGAACGTCCGACCACGGCAGCCCGTTCGAGGTCCAGGCGTCTGTCCTTCGGCAGAACCCGGGTCATGGCGTGGACATGGTCGAGGCGATCCTGGCCACCCCAATCGCGGTCGACCTGCTTGGTGTAGTTCAACCCGTAACCGGTCGAACCGCGCACATTGGGCACGAAGACGGCGAAACCGCGCAGGGTCAGGAACTGGATCAGCGGCATCGAGAACCAGGCAAAGTCGGGGCGCTCCTGGGACTGCGGCCCACCGTGGATGTAGTAGACCAGTGGGCGCGGGCCGGAAAAATCGAGCACCTCCGCCGGCAGGTACAGACGGGCCGAGATCCGGGTCCCGTCGAAGGAAGTGAACGAGGCGTCCTCACCCGGGGAGAGCGCTTCCTCCGGCAGGCCGAGGATCTTCTCCTCCGTATGCATGACAATGGTCATGCGGTCCTTGTCCTCGACCGTGTAGAGCTGGGTCGGGCTGGTGGCGGTGGAGAAGGAGAATACAAAGCGGTCGCCCGCCCTGTCGTAGTGCCAGTGCCCGAGCACGCCGTCGGTGAGGTCGCCGTCACCGGCAATGACGTGCTTGATGGACATCAGGCGCTTGTCTTCATTATAGTAGGCCTCGTAGAGCCAGGAGCAGCTGTCGATGTTGAAACTGAGGGCATAGTGGGTGCCCTTCAGGTGGCGCAGGCCGGTCATCTCACCGGACCCGGTGTGCACGACCCCTTCCAGCTTCACCGGTTGAAGTTCACCCGGGGCAGCCAGGTCGAGGTGCCCCAGGCTGTAGGTGTCTTCGAAGACCGCGCTCGTCACCAGGACTCCGGTCCCGGAGGGGGTGAATTCGGCCGCTCCCAATCCATTGGGCGGGACGACCTCCCCTTCGGCACGTTGGTCAAGAGGCTTACCGAACAGGACGGTCTTGTGCCCCTCCGCCAGCAGGGTGAGGACCGAATCGCCCAGCGAGTAGCCGTCCGCCAGGAGCAGGCGCTTGTGGTCCGGGCTGGCTCCACCCGGCCAGGCTCCCCATTCGGACTCGTCCAGCTTCTCCAGTGTGCCTGACCGCAGATCTGCGCGGTAGGCCTCGTTGAGGCCCCTGTCGCGCCGCTCGGCATTGAAGTAGACGATGTTCTTCTCGATGTCGCAATCGGTCAGGTGGACACGATGGGATTCGAAGAAGTTGTCGAAGGCCGGCTCGGGGAACCCGCCCTCGATCGGGAGCAGCATCGGCTGGTAGTTCTCGTCGCCGTCGCGATCGAGCATGACCAGGATCCTGTCCAGCAGCGGAAAGACGTAGAAGGAGTAGCCGCCGACCAGATCGGGATTCTGCATGGCGATGTGGGCGGGCAGAAGCGGTTCAGGCATCGATCCGCCGTAGTACATGGCGTACAGGCTCAGATGCCCGGAGAGATTGCTGACGAAATAGATCCGGTCGCCAGCAATCTGCGGGGAAAGGTGCAGGCGGGCGGACAGAAAAGATTCGATTCGAGGCTGCATGGGATGGTCCTTTCGCGAATGAACCAATCTTATCATGAAAAGAGTTGTCGCTCTTCGGGCTCCCCATGGGCGCACCTGCTCCACCAGGCCCGAATCCCCGCCGGTGGGGAAAACTGGACAGCCGGGAGCCCTCCGAACAACCGGTGGAGATCGTTGCGGGAGGCTTGTTTACGGTTGAAGAAAGTTTCCTTAAGTCCTTGACGGATTTTTTATCCCCGTGATACACTCAAGGGTGTTGGTGGTAAGTGTTCGTGCTGGAACTGGTAGAGAACCGGCCTGAAAGCGATCCACTGGGCCGGGCTTTCTATTAGAACACATCGCCGCATTTCCTCGACCGCATGGAACACCGATCACCGTCATCCTATTCTTTTCGTTCAAGTAAGGAGAAGTATTAAAATGGCAGAACGTGTAGTTGGAACCGTCAAATGGTTCAATGCGTCGAAGGGCTATGGTTTCATCGAGCGTGAAGGCGGCCCGGACGTCTTCGTTCACTACAGCGCAATTCAGAGTGAGGGCTTCAAGACCCTCAACGAAGGCCAGCAGGTCGAGTTCGAGATCGCAGAAGGACCCAAAGGCCCTCAGGCAGCCAACGTCACCGTTGGATAACCCTGGATGCGAATACGAAATCCCTCCCCCAACGGGAGGGATTTTTTTATCACCCACAGGTGTCAATTCCTGGTGATTTCCACCCGGCCGAGCCATTCACCGACGAACAACAGGATCACGCTGCCCAGTGTAGCCAGGCCGGCATTCAGCGGGCCGACGGCGGCAAAATGCCAGCCGGCCATCTCGGCGATCAGGTGCCCGAGCCAGAATCCCACCCAGGCCAGGATCACGTAAATGAACAGTCGACGCAGGCTGCCGCCTTTCCAAAAATGGAAGGCGGTGCCATAGGCGCTGGAGAGCAGGATTCCGAAGAGCAAGGCTGGCAGGGTCATACGATCTCCAAAAAGGTGAGCTTCCTGTAGTGAAGAGAACGATCCAATGCTGTTCCAGACAGGCGATGCCCAGCTAGCGGGCGATCAGACCGCCGCCAAGAACCAGGTCACCGTCATAGAAGACGGCCGCCTGCCCGGGAGTCAGGTCGCGCTGCGGTGCCTCGAACCGGACCCGGGCCCGGATCCCCTGTTCCAGCGGCACGACCTCGGCCGGGGCCTGCCCGGCCGTGTAGCGGGTCTTGACCTGGGCCCGGATCGCAGCCGCCGGTGCCAGACCGGAGATCCAGTGGATGTCCACCGCGGTCAACTCGGAAGCGCCGAGTTCCGCTTCCAGGCCGACGACCAGGGTGTTGCTGGAGGCCTCCTTGGCCAGGACGTAACGCGGCTCGGGCGTGGAGAGTCCCAGGCCCTTGCGTTGGCCGATGGTGTAGCCAGCCAGTCCCTGGTGCCACCCCAGGACCTCGCCCTCCCGGCTGACGATTTTTCCCGGCTGGCTGATCTGGGGCGCATTGCGCTGTAAAAAATGGCGATAATCCTCCCCGGCCAGGAAGCACAGGTCCTGGCTGTCGGGGCGCCTGGCCACCGGCAGGTCGAAGGTTTCAGCGAACTGGCGGATCTGCGCCTTGGGGTATTCGCCGATCGGGAAGAGCGAGCGGGAGAGCTGCTCCTGGGTCAGGATGTGCAGCACATACGACTGGTCTTTCGTTTGATCGACGGCCCGCAGCAACTTCATTTTGCTGCCAGCCTCGACCAGCCGCGCATAGTGCCCGGTCGCTATTTTCTCCGCCCCGAGCGCCAGGGCGTGCTCGAGCAGGAAGCCCCAGCGGATGAGCCGGTTGCAGGTCAGGCACGGGTTGGGGGTCCGGGCAGCAGCGTATCCGTCGAGGAAGGCCTGTACGACGGTGCGGCGAAAGATCTCCCTGGCATCGACCACGTAGAAGGGGATGTCGAGTCTGGCCGCCACGCGGCGCGCCAGGGCGACCGAGTCGGGCGTACAGCAGCGGTTGGAGGCCTCCCTGCCCGGCTCGGACCACAGGCGCAGCATCACCCCGGTCACCTCGTGGCCCTGCTTCTTGAGCAGGGCAGCGGCGACGGATGAGTCGACCCCTCCCGACATGGCAACAACCACCTTCATGGCTTCACCTGTTCAATCTCCTCGCCTTCTCCACCAGCCCCGGCAGAACCCCCAGGAAGGCCTCGACGTGTTCCGGGGTTGTACCGCTCCCCAGCGTGACCCGCAGCGAACCAAGGCCCCATTCCCGCGGGAGGCCCAGGGCCGCCATGACCTCGCTCGGCTCGGGATCACCGGTCTTGCAGGCCGAACCGGACGAACAGGCGAAACCAGCCGCGTCGAGCAGGGTCAGGAGCAGGTTGCCGTCGACGCCCTTGAAGACAAAGGAGGCATGGTTGGGCAGGCGCTGCTCGGGATGGCCGGTCAGGCGCGTCTCGGGGATCTCCTCGAGCAGCCTCCCGATCATGTGATCGCGCAGCGGCCGGACGTGGGCGCTGCGTTCCTGGCGCTCTTCGACCGTCAGCCGCAGGGCCTCCGCCAGGGCGACGACATAGGGCACGTTGGTGGTCCCGGCCCGCAGGCCGTCCTCCTGCCCACCGCCGGTCAGGTGCGCAAGGATCGGCGTCCCAGACCGGACGTAGAGCGCCCCGACGCCCTTGGGGCCGTAGAACTTGTGCGCCCCGAGCGACATCAAGTCGACCCCCAGGTCTGCGACCGCGATCGGCAGGTAGGCCGCCGCCTGGACCGCGTCGGTGTGGAAGGGTACGCTCTGCCCGCGGCAGATCCCGGCGATCTCCTGGATCGGGTTGATCGTGCCGATCTCGTTGTTGGCGTACATGATCGAGACCAGGGCAGTCTTCGCACCAATCGCCCCGGCGACCGTCTCCGGGCGGACCAGGCCGTGTTGGTCAGCCTCCAGCCAGGCCACCTGGAAGCCGTAGTGCCGCTCCAGGTCCTCGGCCGTCCGGCTGACGGCATGATGCTCGGTCCGGGAGGTCAGAATCCAGTTCGCCCCGTTCCGCTGGCGCATCGCCAGGGCAGTGCCGCGCAGGGCCAGGTTGTCGGACTCGCTGCCGCAGGAAGTAAAGACGATCTCAGACGGCTGGCAGCCCAACAGGGCAGCCAGGGTCTCGCGGGCGGCGTTCACGGCGGCCTCGGCCTGCTGGCCGTAGCGGTGCACCGAGGCTGGATTGCCGAAGCGCTCGTTGAAATAGGGCTGCATGGCCAGGAGCACCCGGCCATCGACCGGGGTGGTGGCAGCGTAATCAAGGTAAATCTTATCCATAATAATCCGATTATAATCGACCTGATGTTCCTGCCGACGACTCTCGAGGAAGTGAAACGCATGGGCTGGGATGCACTGGATGTCATCCTGGTGAGCGGCGATTCCTACATCGACAGCCCGTACATCGGCGCGGCGGTGATCGGCAAGCTGCTGGCCCGGGCAGGCTACCGGGTAGGGATCATCGCGCAGCCCGACGTGTCCGGCACGGACGACATTGGCCGGCTGGGCCGGCCGCGCCTGTTCTGGGGTGTGACCGCCGGCAGCGTTGATTCGATGGTCGCCAACTACACCGCCTTGAAGAAGAAGCGCCGCAGCGACGACTACACCCCCGGCGGGGTCAACAACCGGCGCCCCGACCGGGCGACGATCGTCTACACCAACCTGATCCGGCGCTACACCAGGCAGGCGAAGCGATGCCCCCCCGGGCACACAGAGTCCCCCCAGATCTCACAAGCAAGCGCGCTGGATCCCGGGGTGCCTAACAACCCACCGCCCATCCTCCTGGGCGGGATCGAGGCCAGCCTGCGGCGCGTGGCCCACTACGACTATTGGGACGACGCCCTGCGCCGCTCGGTCCTGTTCGATGCCAAGGCCGACTACCTCCTGTACGGCATGGCCGAGCAGGCGGTCCTCGAACTGGCTGCCTGCCTGCGCGACGGCCGCGACCCGCACGACCTGCGCGGCCTGTGCTATATCGCCAAAGAGAAGCGCACCGGCTACCTGGAACTGCCGTCCTACGAGACGGTCGCCAGAGACAAACAGGCCTTCATCGAAATGTTCCATACCTTCTATCAGAACAACGACCCGCTCCGCGGCCAGGGACTGTGCCAGAAACATGGCGACCGCTGGCTGGTGCAGAACCCGCCCGCGGCGACCGAGACCCAGGCCGAACTGGACGCCGTTTACGCCCTCGACTTCGAGCGCGCCCAGCATCCTTATTATGAGGCCCAGGGCCCGGTGCGGGCCCTGGATACGATCGGCTTTTCGATCCCGACCCACCGCGGCTGCTACGGCGAGTGCAACTTCTGTGCCATCGCCGTCCACGAAGGCCGCACGGTGCGCTGGCGCAGCCCGGAGTCGATCCTCGCCGAGGCCGAGGCGCTGACCCGCCACCCCGGGTTCAAGGGGTACATCCACGACCTGGGCGGCCCGACCGCCAACATGTACGGTTTCGAATGCGAGGTCAAACTGTCCAGGGGCGCCTGCAGCCACAAACGCTGCCTGTATCCCGCCATTTGCCCGTTGCTGAAGATCGACCACCAGCCGCAGATCGACCTGCTGCGCCAGGTGCGGCGCATCCCGGGGGTCAAGAAGGTCTTCGTCGCCTCGGGCATCCGTTACGACATGATCCTGTGCGACCGGGCCCACGGCGACGATTACCTGCGCCAGGTGGTGGCCCACCATGTCTCCGGGCAGATGAAGGTCGCCCCGGAGCACACCGAGGAACCCGTCCTGGCCGTGATGGGCAAGCCCGGGACGGGCTCGCTGCTCGAGTTCAAGCGCCGCTTCGACCAGCTGAGCCAGCAGGTCGGGCGCCAGCAGTTTCTGACCTACTACCTGATCGCCGCCCACCCTGGCTGCAGCGAGTACGACATGCAGCGGGTGAAACAATTCGCCAGCCAGAAGTTGAAGATCCACCCCGAGCAGGTCCAGGTCTTCACCCCGACCCCCTCGACCTACGCCACCTTGATGTACTATACCGAGACCGACCCCTTCAGCGGAGAGGCGCTGTTCGTCGAGAAGGATCCCCGCCGCAAGGAACGCCAGAAGACGATCGTGACCGACAGGCCGCCCCGTATTTCCCCATCCGGGAAAGGCAGACCTTGAACCGCTATTTCGCCGCCTGCGCGCCAGGGCTGGAACCATACACCACCATGGAGCTGCAGGGGTTGGGTCTGCTTTCCCCCGATGAAAACCGCCCAGAAAACCCTGGCGCTCCCCGCGGGATCGCGGGAGACTCCGGCACTGTCGAGCCTGGCGGTGTGGGGTTCGACGGCGACCTCACCGCCCTGTATCGCGCCAACCTGCACCTGCGCACCGCCGGTCGCGTCCTGGCCCGCCTGGGAATGGCCTTCCTGAGCCGCAGTTTCCCCGAACTCGAACAAAAAGCCGCCCGCCTGCCCTGGGAACGCTTCCTGCTTGCCGGACAGCCGGTCGCACTGCGCGTCACCTGCCACAGGTCGAAGCTTTACCACTCCGACGCCGTCGCCCGGACGGTGGCCAGGGCCATTGCCGCCCGGCTGGACCAACCCCTGCCACTGCACAAACCAGGAGCCGAGGAGGCCGCCAACCCGCCGCAGTTGATCCTGGTCCGGCTGGTAGACGATGCATGCACGATCAGCGTCGACTCGTCAGGCGAACTGCTCCACCGGCGCGGTTACCGCCAGGCCGTGGCCAAAGCCCCGCTGCGCGAGACTCTGGCGGCCGGGATGCTGCTGGCCTCTGGCTGGGATCGGACCTCCCCGCTGATCGACCCCTTCTGCGGATCCGGGACCATCCCGATCGAGGCTGCCCTGCTGGCATTCGGCATTGCTCCCGGAAAGAACCGGCACTTTGCATTCATGGATTGGCCCGGGTTTGAAGAGGCCACCTGGAAATCCCTGGTCGGGCCCTCGCCCGCGGTTCACCAGCGGCAGCCATCCATCATCGCCGCGGATCGCGACGCCGGTGCCATCGAGATGGCACGCGCCAATGCCGAGCGCGCCGGGGTGGCGGAGCACATCCAGTTCGCCTGCCAGGCCATCTCGGACCTGCAGGCCCCGCCCGGACCCGGATGGGTTGTGACCAACCCCCCGTATGGGCTGCGGGTCAGCGTCGGCCGGGACCTGCGCGACCTGTACGCCCGCTTCGGTGCTGTGCTGCGCCGGGAGTGCCCCGGTTGGCAGGTCGCGGTCCTGTGCAGCCAACCGCACCTGTTCGGGCAGATGGGGATGGAATGGGACACCTCGCTGGAACTGGTCAATGGGGGAGTCAGGGTCAGATTGGGACGGGGACAGGCAGGAAGATAACTTCATTTGCAGAGCAGCGAAGAAATTCCTGGCATACTGTTTGGCCATTGTCCGGCAGTGGTCCGGGCCAGGCGAGCGGGTTCCTTCCGGAACCGGAAAGAAGCCGGGGGCCGGCATGGCGAACATGATCGCCGAAAGGATCTGGGCCAATTGGAAGTGGATCGCGCGGCGGTCTTTGCCGGGCACCTCCCGGACCGCCCGCTCGACCAGCCGCTCGAAGACCCGCAGCATTGCCTGTCCGCTGGGCGAGTCATAGCGCTTCTCGACCACGGCAGCATACAGGTGGGCGGTGGAGACCCCCGGGGGAGCGCGTCGCACCGTCGATCAGGTAGAAGAAGACCTCCTCCCGCACGGCCTGGAAGGGCCGCTCCTGATCATCAATGGCCGCCAGGACCTCTTCCAGCATTGGGTGGATGGCCCTTGCCAGGGCTTCGGCCAGCAGTTCGTCCTTGGAGCGGAAATAGTAGTTGATCGAGGCGGCGTTCGTCCCGGCCTGTTCGGCGATCTTGCGGGTGGTCAGCTTGTCGATGCCGTACTTCGCAATGCAGACCACCACAGCCGGCAGGATCCGCTGGCGGGGAGAAGGCTTGCTCATCGCGGCTCCACCCCGCACATCCGGGCCGAGAGTTCCCACAGGCGGTGGGCAACGGCAGGGTCCAGGGCATAAGGGCTGGGAGCCTTGGGATGGCTGTGCTTCCAGTAGAGTTCGGGGGCCTCCTGGATGGACGGCTCGCTGGCCAGATAGACGATCCCGCGAGCCGACTCCCCGGCGCTGATCCCGGCAGCCGCCCGCCGGGTCCAGATCCAGCCTGCCAGACCCGGATTGCCCTTCAAGCCGATCTCCGTCCGCACCAGGCCGGGGTCAGCCGCGAAGGCCCGCACAGTTCCGCCCCGCCCCAACCGCCGGCGCAGCTCGGCCGTGAACAGGACGTTGCACAACTTGGTCTGCTTGTAAGCCAGCAGCGGGTTGTACCAGCGGCGCAGCTGGATGTCGCCCCAGCGCAGGCGGGTGTGGTAGTGCGACCCCGAGCTGACCGTCACCACCCGGGCGGCTGGAGCGGCCTGCAGCAGCCCCAGGAGTTCGTGGGTCAGCAGGAAGGGGGCCAGGTGGTTGACCGCCCACTGCATCTCGAAACCTTCGGGGGTCAGGGTCTGATAGAAGGTGAATGTCGCGGCATTGTTGACCAGCCCGTCGAGGGACTCGACCCCGCAGGCAGCCAGCTCGTCCCGCACGGCAGAGGCCAAAGCCCGGACCTGCGACTGGAGCGCCAGGTCGGCGACCAGGTAGCGGACCCGCGCCCCGGGGTGGGCGACTCCCAACCTCTGCTCGACCTCGGCACACCGCCCGGCGTCACGTCCGACGCCGATCAAAAAGGCGCCCTGACGGGCGAGTCCTTCAGCGACGGCCAGGCCGATCCCGGAGGTCGCCCCGGTGACCACGAATGTCCTGTGCTTGTTCGTTTTGTGCATGGGGGGGAAGGATAGTCTACCTGTTCGATCCCGTCAATTGTTTTTTACAATTGTTTCAAACAACCGTTTGACAAACGCGCGGTTTCACGCTCCCTTTCCCGGGAACTTCAAGTACTCGGGAGAAGCCATGCAGACACGCGTTCGCATCACCGGTGCAACCGGCGGGCCGGGAAAGGCCTTCGCCGTCGAATGCGCCAGCCGCGGCCGGGACCTGTTCCTGGCCGATCTGCACACCGACCGATTTGGAGGTCCTGGCCGAAGGTCTGCGAAAAACCTGCGGCGGGGAGATCCCCTACCAGCCCTGCGCCTGGAGATCAGCTGTCAAGAAGCGCGCCTCGGCCCGAGCGACAATGAAGCCATGACAGGCCGGAGCCCTCCGGTGGATCCAGCGGCGAAGATCGCCAAGCTCACTTCTTTTTTGGATGGCGCGGGCGTCTCTTCTGGGGCCGGGGCCTCACCGGCCCCCCTTCCTTTTGGTGGTCGAATCGTTCGCGCAGCCATTCCACGGCCCCACGAGTACGCCGCCAGTGATTCAAATGGCCACTGGCATAAGCGATCGCTTCCGTCTCCCCACCCACCTCGATCGTCTCCGGGAGGTGAACCGGTATCGGCTTTTCGCCAACCAGGTAAGAGAGCACATAACGATTCTGCTCGATGGCAGCGTCTAAGGCCTGCCCGGCGCGGATCGCCCCTCCCTCCTGGCGAAACAGGATCAACGCCCGGGTATACAGCCAGTCGGGAGAGTAGTCGCCATCATATTCATCGAGGAGCGCATCCACTTCAGCCTGGGAGCGCGTCTCCAGAAGAAGGCTGAGCAGCGTATAACGGATCCCCTGATTGTCGTTGGGGTTGAGGCGCAGCATGTCGGAATAATGTTCTTTGGCTTCCTCTGTCTTTCCCATCCCCCAAAGACAATTGGCCAGGCCGGCACGGGCGCGCATGTAAGGGCGTGTTTCAAGAATGCCCCAGAAATGGCCACGCGCTTCTTTGAACATCTTTTTTCCCAGCGCGCGTTCGCCAGCCTGCATGCCCTGGCGATACAACTCAGCGGCGCGCAGGAGGGTATCGGCTTCTTCCTCCGCAAGCAGGACATACGCATCGGCACAATCCGGCGAGATGGAAAGCGCCTGGTGAGCCATCACGATCCGTCGGGCCGGGTTGTATTCATTCCATGTCTGGTACATCAACTCTTGCGCCTTCCGGACATCCGGATCCTTGAAGCCCATGACACCCCCCCCAAGCATGGCAGCCATGTCGCCCTCCAGCGCCCGGCGATCGACAACAGGAAGATCTTCATCCTCTTCGTCCGGGTCATCCAGGCAGAGGGCCGGTCCCAGAGGTTGCCGATCCAGCGGCAGTTCGCCGGCGGGGAAACGGACCATCAAATCGCGCTCCCCATGGAGGCTGGTCACCCTGACCTGCGCCTCTGCCGGCAGATACCCTCCTCTTCCGTCCTCCTGGAGGTGGAGCTCCAGGAAAACCATGACCGCACGCATCACTTCAATAAACGTACCAAGCATCTCAACATCAGGACGTTCGACACGATCAGGATAATAGACCACGGGCAGGGGATATGCCCCCTTGCCCGCCACCTCCCAGTCGTATTGTTCAATGGCATCCAGGTCGGAAAATGGCAGGTAATGGGCCTCTGCATACGAGAAGGAGATCCAACCAACGTTCGGAATTCTCTCCGTGGGATGGTCCACCGCCTGGTAGACATGGACCAGATCTTCCCAAGCAGGATAAACCACAAATCCATAATCCACGCCAGCATTGCCCATCAATTGGATATAAATCGTGCGACCGCTCGCGACGAATTCTACCGCCAGAGGTTGGCTGTCCGCCAGACAAATCCAGGGCTGGGCACGGAAAAAGGATGCCGCGGCAGAAAACAGATCCTCGAGCAACTGCAGCTCGACACCGGCAATCGAAAGCAGGCCAGGCAATGGCTCCTCACCGCGCAATGTATCTTCCAGCTCCATGATCACCTCATCGACCATGGGATGCCCGGCCTGGTGGTCGCTCCCCACGGCCACAGCCGAGAGCTTTTCGGTCAAAGCACGGTTGAATTCAGGTTGTTCAAAATGAACCACTTCTGGTCGGCCGGGTTTTTGACGGGTCATGCGCGCAGGCTTTTGCATGGCCTTATCGAGCAGATCACCGACCTTCTCCGGGGCAGGGAGTGCTTCCCCGATATCGCTGAACAGGATCATGCCGCTGGTCAGGTTGATGCCCAGGCACAAAAACGGACGAACGATATTGCCCTCGTCATTTTCGATCCAGTAACGCATCTGCCGAACAGCGACAACCCATTCTTCAGGACGTCGGGGAAGATCAATGGGATTGTGTACATTTTTTCGGGCTGCCATCATGGACCTCTGAATCTGATGCTTGATTGTCTGTTTGATCTCTTCCATGATTTTATCGGAAAAATCGAAATTAAGATACCAGGCTGTGGATGCGCGCCGGATCCTGATCGCATTGAAAACGATCCCGAAGAGCGCCGGACCGGGTGTGCCCCGGGCTTGAGGAGCGGATTGCCTGTGGGCAGTGATGGCAGCCTCGCCGCCGCCTTGCCTCCCGGCAGCCCGACGAAGACATCTGTCTGTTATAATTTCTCCCGTCAGACAACTGCGACGGGAGAGATGATGATGAGCCATAAAATAAAATTCGGCACCGACGGATGGCGAGGCAAGATCGCCGAGGACTACACCTTTGACAACGTGCGGCGCTGCGCCCAAGGCTTCGCGAGGTATATGCTCACCCAGGGCAACCAGGGCCAGTGGCTGGTGGTCGGCTACGACAAGCGCTTCGGCTCGGAGGATTTCGCTGCTGCAGCCGCCGAGGTCCTGGCCGGGAACGGCTTCAAGGTCCACCTGACGGACGCGGCTACGCCGACCCCGGTGATCGCCTTCGCCATCGTCGAAAAGCAAGCCCGCGGCGGGATCAACATCACCGCCTCGCACAACCCGCCGGCCGACAACGGCTTCAAGGTTCGCAACGAGACCGGCGGGGCGATCGACCCCGATGGGTTGATTCAGATCGAAGCCGCCATCCCGGACTCGGTCGATTCGGTCAAACGCATGCCCTTCACCGAGGCCGAGCAACAGGGCCGGATCGTCAAATTCGACGCCGCCGAGAATTATATCGCCCACATCGAAAAACTGATCGACCTGGGGCCGATCAGGCAGGCCGGCCTGACCGTGCTGGTCGACTGCATGTGGGGCAACGGGGCAGGCTACTTCCCGCGCCTGCTGGCCGGCGGCAAAACCCGGGTGATCGAGATCCACAACCAACGCAACCCGGCCTTTCCGGACATGAAGCGCCCCGAACCGATCCCGCCCAACATTGACGTCGGTCTGAAGGCCACCGTGGACAATCACGCCGATGTGCTGCTGATCCTCGACGGCGACGCCGACCGGGTCGGCGTGGGCGACGAGAACGGTGCGTTCGTCAACCAGCTGCGGGTCTACGGCCTGCTGGCCTATTACCTGCTCGAGGTGCGCGGCCTGCGCGGGGCGATCGTCAAGACCCTCTCAACCACAACCATGCTGAACAAACTCGGACGGCTCTACGATGTCCCGGTCTACGAGACCGGGGTGGGCTTCAAGTACGTGGCCCCCAGGATGACCGAGACCGACGCCCTGATCGGCGGCGAGGAATCGGGCGGCTACGCTTTCCGCGGCAATGTCCCTGAGCGGGACGGCATCCTGGCCGGGCTGTACCTGCTCGACTTCATGGTGCGCACCGGCAAGAAACCGACCGAACTGCTCGAGATCCTCTTCGAAAAAGTCGGCGGGGTGCACTACTACGACCGCGTCGATCGGCCCTTCGACGGGAACCGCAAGGATCGCGAGCAGCTGATCCTGGATGCCCGGCCGGAGACCATCGGCGGCCTGAAGGTCATCGAACTGGTCACCGTGGACGGCTTCCAGTTCAAGCTGGAGGACGGCGGCTGGATGCTGATCCGCTTTTCGGGCACCGAACCGATCATACGGGTCTACTGCGAGACGACCCATCCTGACCGGGTCCAGGCGATCCTGCAGGACGGGCTGAAGGTGGCGGGTCTCAAGTGATCCAGGGTCGCCCGACTCGTACCCACCGGAACCGATGAGACTGACCGACACCCACTGCCACCTGGATTTACACAAATTCGATGCCGACCGGCCCGAGGTGCTGGAACGTGCCGCCCGGGCCGGTGTGTCCCGTATCCTGATCCCGGGATTGACGGCTGCCTCCAGCCGGTTGGCGGTCGAACTGGCCAGGAGCCAGCCGCGGCTGTACACCGCGGCCGGGGTCCATCCCAATGAAGTAGAAACCTGGCAGGGGGGAAGCCTTGCGCAGTTGAAAGAAGTTGCCCACCAACCCAAAGTCGTCGCCATCGGGGAGATCGGGCTGGACTATTACTGGGATGTTGCCCCGCATGCGCTCCAGCAGGAGGTCCTGCAACGGCAGCTTGACCTGGCCGCCGAACTGGACCTGCCGGTTGTCATCCACCTGCGCGAGCAGGGCGATCACAGCGATGGCCCCTGTTCCCAGGATGCCCTGCACCTCCTGGAGGAATGGGCGAACCGGCTCGAGCGGGAGAAGAGCCCGCTGCGAAAAAGGCCGGGGGTGCTGCACTCCTTCTCGGGCTCGCCCGAAACCGCCCGGCGAGCGATCGGCCTCCATTTCTTCATCGGCGTCACCGGGCCGATCACCTACAAGAACGCCCAGACCAGGCGCGACCTGGTCGCCGGGCTGCCGCTCGAATGCCTGCTGATCGAGACCGATGCGCCCTACCTGACCCCGGTTCCGCAGCGCGGCCGGCGCAACGAACCAGCATTCGTCAGCAGGATTGCTGATACAATTGCCGAAATCCACAGGCGCAGTGTGGAGGAGGTCGCAGCGATCACGTCAGACAACGCCGCCAGACTTTTCCACTGGGAAGAGATCGTTTGATCACGACAAGGTTTTTCACCCCCGTTCAGGAAGAACTCCAGGAGGTCGAAGCGCTGCTTCACTGCCAGGCCCGCGATGCCCATCCGGACCTGTGCGCTGCGCTGGACCACCTGCTCGCCTCGGGCGGCAAACGCATCCGCCCGACCCTGGGCCTGCTGACCGGTCGGATGCTGGCCGCGCCGCACCCCAAACTGATCACCCTGGCTGCAGCGGTGGAACTGCTCCATACCGCCACCCTGGTCCACGATGACCTGATCGACGGGGCCCTGCTGCGGCGCGGCATCCCGACGATCAATGCCCAGTGGTCACCGCCGGCCACCGTTCTGACCGGCGATTTTCTCTTTGCCCGGGCCGCCAAGCTGGCCGCCGAGACCGACCACCTGCCGCTGATGAAATCCTTCGCCGACACCCTGGCGACGATCGTCAACGGCGAACTGACCCAGCTGTTCGCAGCGCGCGGCCTTGCCAGCCGGGAGAACTATTACCAGCGCATCTATGCCAAGACCGCCTCGCTGATGGAAATGACGACCCGCGCGGCAGCGATGATCAGCCCGGTGGAGGCGGCGGTCGTGGAAGCCATGCGGCGCTTCGGCTACGAACTGGGGATGGCCTTCCAGATGGTCGACGACCTGCTCGATTTCACCGGCCAGCAGGCCGATGTGGGCAAGCCGGTCGGGAGCGACCTGCGGCAGGGCTTGATCACCCTGCCAACCCTGTATTACATCGAAAACCACCCGGAGGATGAAGACGTGGAAGTTTTATTGAAGGGGGGATATCTCTCCGAGCCAGGGCACATGGAAAGCCTGGTGCAGTCGATCCGTGACAGCGAGGCCATCCAGCAGGCACTGGCCGAGGCCCGGCAGTCCATTGGACGGGCGCTGGAGATCCTGGCGGGGATGCCGCCGGGGATCGAACACCAGGCCCTGCAGGCCCTGGCAGACTACATCGTCGACCGCAACACCTGAACCCATCGGCTCTCCACTCGTGGAGGGTCGTCTGCACCCCCAACTAGCGCAGAATGCGCAGGAATTCCTCGACCACCTGGGGATCGAAATGCGTCCCGGTGTGCTGTTTGATGTAAGTGATCGCAGCCGAGCGCTCCCAAGCCTTGCGGTAGGGACGGTCGGAGGTGATCGCATCCCAGACGTCCACGACGGCGAAGATGCGGGCCGCGAGTGGGATTTCCTCCCCCTTCAACCCGCGCGGGTAGCCGGAGCCGGCCCAGCGCTCGTGATGGCAATAGGGGATGTTGACCGCCAGGCGCAGGTAGCTGATCGGGGAGAGCATCTCGTAGGCGATCCGGGGATGCTGGCGCATCAGCTCCCACTCCATCTCATCCAGTGGCCCGGCCTTGTGCAGGATCCGGTCGGGGATGGCCATCTTGCCGATATCGTGCAGCAAGGCCCCCCGCCGGATGTGGATCATCTCCTCGTCTGCAACACCCATCCGGCGGGCCAGTTCGAGGGTCATCGCGACCACCCGCTGGGTGTGGCCTTCGGTCTCCTGGTCACGCAGGTCGAGGGCCCTCGACCAGCCTTCAATGGTGGCGTCGTAGGCCAGGGAAAGGTCGAGGTTGGTACGCTGGAGTTCCTCGAACAGACTGGCATTATCAATGGCGATTGCCGCCTGCCCGGCCAGGGTCTCAAAGAAATTCTTCCAGTCGGCGTCCATGCGAAGCGGACTGCGGTGGAAGATCTCGATCACGCCCTTGATCTGCCCCTTGGCGATCAACGGCGCCCCGACGTAACTGGCCAGGCCTTCCTCGGCCAGCAACTGGCAGCGGGTGAACCTGTCGCTGGCAGCCAGGTCCGGCACATGGACCAGGCTGCGCTGCTGGAGCACCTGGCCCGGCAGGCCATCATTGCGATGCAGCAGCGAGTCCTGGATCGCATCGGTGTAGAAGCCGCTTCCGGCCGCATACACGAGCATCTGGGAGCGTGGGTTGAGCAGCAGAACGTCGACCGCATCGACCTTCAACTGGGCGATGATGTGATCGAGCAGGATGCCCAGTGTGACACGCACATCCAGGATGGAGCTGATTGCCATATCGATCGCCCGCAGGGCGGCCATGCGCTGCAACTGGCGCTCCGTCTGTTCGTAGAGCATGGCCCGCCGGATCGCGTTCCCGGCGATATCGGCCAGGGTGTTCAGCAGGGTGACCTCCTCCTCCGAGATCTGGCGAGGAAGATGCACCGAGACGAACAGCACTCCCAGGATGGCTTGCGTCGCGCGGATCGGCACGCACACGCCGCCCCAGCCGGGCGGGACCTGGTCCACAACCTCCTCGCGTATGTGAGAATCGGTGATGTATTCCCTGGATACGATCGGCGCCCCGGTCTGGAAGACCGTACCGGCTATTCCCTCCCCCTCTTTTAACGGCGCGCCGTTGATCTGGGAGAACCAGCCGCGCGAGACTTCCTGACGCAACTCCCTGGTTTCCGGGTCGTACAATTCGATCGTCCCGGAACCGCTCCCCAACAGCGCGAGGGTCTCATCAAGAAACCCTGGCAACATTTGTTCAAGATCCTCGGAAGCGCGCAAGGCATTCGAGATCCGGTTGATCGCTTCAAGATCCCGCAGGCTCCGCAGGGTCTCGGCATACAGGCGGGCATTCTCCATCGCCACTGCAGCGTGGTTGGCCAGCATCTCGAGCAGGGCCTGGTCCTCCAGATCATATACGTTGGGCGCATAACTCTGGGCCGAGATCATCCCGATGGTCTCCCCCCCCCGGCGCAGAGGGACAGCCATGATCGAGCGGACATCTTCCTCTTCGCCAAAACGGACCCCCAGGGGCTCACTCTGCTGGGCCCGGTCGTCGATCTTGATCGACTGGCCAGTGGAGATCACCCGGCCGGAGAGGCCCTCATCAGGGGCAAGCCGGCGGGCCGGCCAGCGTCCGGCCTTGTCGACCAGGTAGACCGCCTCGATCTCGTTCGCCGATTCGTCCAAGAATGCGATTGCGAAGGCCTCGGCCGGCATCAGCCGGGCGGTCGCCCGATGGACCGCGGCATAGACCAGCTCGGGGTCCTGGCTGGCCAGCGCGATCTCCTGGCTGGCCTGGTGCAGGATCACCCGCCGGTCTGTCGCCCGCAGGGCTTGCTCGTACAGGCGGGCATTTTCGAGCGCCACGGCCGCCTGGTAGGCAAAGATCTGGGCCTGGGCGGCGTCATCGGCCGAGTAGGCATTGGCCTTTTGGTTGTCCAGGGTGATGTACCCGATCACCTCGTCCCGCACGATCAGGGGCACCCCCATCCAGCCGTGGGTACTCTCGATCGTTTCCCACTTCTTGAACCGGCGATCCTTCTGGACATCTCCGATCACCAGGACCTGCTTCGTTCTACAGATGCGTTGGAAGATTTTCTCTCCGACAGGAAAGGTCTGCTCTGGCAGCCCATGCAACTCCTCAAATCCGCGTGCGATCCGGATGCACAGGTGCTCGCCTTCCTGCAGGAACACGCTGGCCCTGTCATACGGCACGACCTGTCGAAGCGAATCCAGGATGGCACCCAGGACTTTCTGCAGGTCGAGGGAGGATGAAACGACAGCGATCGCCTGGCGCAGGGTCTCCGCCTCCTGCCTGCGGAGGCGCTCCGCTTCGAGAAGGCGGATCTTCTCTATGCCGATCCCCAGTTGTCCGGCAATGGTCGTCAACAAACGCTCGTCCTCCGGATTATAAAAGTCCGGGGCCGGATTTTCGGTGTTGATCACTCCGATCACCCGATCCTTGAGCTTGATCGGGACGCATAATTCAGACCGGCTCCCCGGCAGGATCGTGACATAATCCCGATCCTCGCCCACATCCGCGACCCGGACAGGCTTACCGCTCACGACCACCCGGCCGCTGATCCCCTCGGGCATGGGGATGTGCCAGGACGTTCCTGCAATCGCCGCATTCCGGTAAGAACGATGCGGTTGCAGGCTCTTGCCCTCGGCGTCAAGCAGCATCACGCCGAAATCCTCGAGGTCCAGGGTGTCGGCGATGATCTGGGTCACATCTTCGATCAGGGCATCTTCATCGGTCGCCTGGGCACTGGCCAGGGCGACAGCCTGCAGGATGCGCAACTCCTTGATCTGCCGCTGGAGCTGCTCGGCGACATGCATGCTCTCGGTGATATCCTCGTAGGTCCCCAGTACCCCCCGGATCTCGCCGGAGGAATCGCGCAACGGGGCCTTGCTGGTCCGCAACCAGATGATGTCGCCAGAGGGCGAGGCCTGGGGTTCTTCATAATTGACCTTGGCCTCACCACTCTCGATGACCTGGCGATCATCGGCCCGATAAAGGTCCGCCTGCTCGGCCCAGATCATCTGGTAATCGTTCTTCCCGATCAGGTCCTCTGGAGACTCCAATCCGGCATCCAGGGCAAACGGCCGGTTGGCGCCCAGGAAGTTCAGGTCCCGATCCTTCCAGAAGACCCGAACCGGGATCGTATCGAGAATGAGGCGCAGCATCTGTTGCGAATCGCGCAAGGCTGCTTCGCCCTTCCGGCGTTCGGTGACATCCTGGAAGAAGGCCGCCATCCGGTTCGTGCCGGTCTGGGCGGCGGTGACGTCAAAGGCACCGCCGATCTTCTCGTCCTGGTATCCGACCTGCTCGTCGTGGAATGGCTCCCCCGTGGATGCAACCCGGCGATAGGCCTCCGGAACATGAGTCTCCGCCAGGGCCGGAAAGGCTTCCTCGATCGTCTTGCCGATGAACTGCTTGTGCGCAACCCCCAGGATGCGGTCAGCCGAACGATTGGCCCCGATAAAGACCAGCCGGCCATCCGCGTGGAGTTCATACTCGTGGGCGCCGAAAGGCGCCGCGTCGACGATCGCCCGCAGGCGCTGCTGGGCACGCTGCAGTTCCTGTTCCGCCTCCCGGCGCTCGGTCACATCCGCCAGGCTGGCCACCATCCCGTTCAGCTGGCCGTCCGCATCGAACAGCGGGGCGGCGTTGATGGAGAGATACACTCGCCTGCCGTCCGGATGTTCGATCGTGTGGTGCACCCTCTGGACCAGCTGGCCAGTTCGCCTGACCTGGTTGAACGGCAAATCCTCTTCAGGGAACGGGTTCCCGTCGTAATCCGTGATCCGCCAGGCAGGCGCGTCATAATGGCAGCTGGTGATCTCGCTCTTCTTCAGGCCCAGCACCTTTTCCGCCAGCTGGTTGGCGGAAACGATCCTGCCCTCGGCATCCACAACCGCCATTGCAACCGGGCTGACCTGCATGATCTGGTTGACCAGGTCCGGCTGCAGGGCGGGTCCCGGCCGCGGATTGGGCTTGCGCTGTTCGGAGCCCTTCGAACGCATACTTACATTATAGGGCAAAACGAGCGGGAATGACCATGTTTCAGGTCCTAGATCAAGGGATCCCCCATCCGGGGGAACCAGGGCAGAAAAACGGGCCCGCATGGGCCCGTTCACTAAGAGGCGTCGACGGGATTCGAACCCGTGATCAGGGTTTTGCAGACCCTTGCCTTACCACTTGGCCACGACGCCATTTCGTGACAATTAAGGATTGCCGATTGACACACCCCGGTCATCAATCTGCAATCCTCAATCGGCAGAGCGGGCGACGGGATTCGAACCCGTGGCCTTCTCCTTGGCAAGGAGACGTTATACCACTTAACTACGCCCGCAAGTCGGCTTTGCGCCGAGAGTGCCGAGAGCCAGGATCGAACTGGCGACACCGCAATTTTCAGTCGCGTGCTCTACCAACTGAGCTATCTCGGCCTGAAGGAGCACTCGTCCTTCGAGCGGGTGTGATTTTACCCGGTCAACTTGAGATTGTCAAGTTGCGCTCAAGGCGCGCTCCAGGCCCAGGCGTCCCAAGTGTCCCCGACCATCCCCCTGCTGGAACACAGGCCCGGCCTCGCCTCCACGTCTCCCGCTTTTGCAGTAGAATAGGTGCACGCCAGATCCTGTTCCAGAAAGGGAAAAATGACCAAGACCATTATCTCCAGTGACAAGGCTCCCAAAGCCCTCGGCCCCTACTCGGTCGCCGTGCGGATCGAAGGGCTGGTCTACACCTCCGGACAAATCGGCCTGGACCCGGCCACGGGTGAGTTCGTCCCCGGCGGGATCGAGGCGGAGACCCGCCAGGTGCTGACCAATCTCCAGCACGTCCTGAAAGCCGCCGGTTCGGGTCTCGAACAGGTCGTCAAGACGACCGTCTTCCTCAAGGATATGGCCGACTTTGCCAGGATGAATGCCGCCTACAGTGAGTTCTTCACCCAGGATCCGCCCGCCCGCTCAGCGGTCGCCGTGGCCGGGCTGCCGAAAGGGGCCAGCGTGGAAATCGAGGCTGTAGCCCTGCCGGGCTGATTGACGCCTGGAGAACCGATCCTGGTCATCGACGATGAAGCCGATCGTCGCGCTGGCCTGCATGCACCTGGAGCGACAACTTCCCGATCGTGACGGCCCGCAAATGCCGACCTGCACCCGGCCCTGGTGATCCTCGTCATGCTGCTGCCCGAACCGGACCGCTTCGAGGCCTGCCGCCGGCGGGAGGCCGGGTTGGGGTAGGCGATCGCGAGCGAGATTCTCCAGGCACATGGTGGTACAATTAGCGTCCGCAGCGCCCAGAACGAAGGCCGCACATTCTCGGTCCGCCTGCCGCTGGCGAGGCCGCGCCACAAGCAGCCAACAGCCTCCTCACCAGAGATCAAACCCCAAAAAACACAACCTCGAATGCATCCGACTGTTTCGATCATCGTTCCCTGCTACAACGAGCAAGCCACGATCCGTCCTCTGCTCACCGCCATCTACGAGCAGACCTATGCGCGCGCCGAAATGGAGGTCATCATCGCCGACGGTATGTCGACCGACGGCACACGGGCGGAGATCGCCGCCTTCGCCGACGCCCATGCTGACCTGGAAATCACCGTGGTGGACAATCCCAAGCGCATCATCCCGGCCGCCCTGAACCAGGCCATCAAGGAGGCGCGTGGCGAGATCCTCGTCCGCCTGGATGGGCACTCGATGCCCTACCCCGACTACGTCGAACGCTGCGTGGCGGACCTGGAGGCCGGCCTGGGCGAGAACGTCGGCGGGATCTGGGAGATCCGCCCGGCCTGCGCGACCTGGCTGGCGCGCTCGATCGCCGTCGCCGCAGCCCATCCGCTGGGCGTGGGGGATGCCCTCTACCGCCACGCCACCAAACCTGCCTACGTAGACACGGTCCCCTTCGGAGCCTTCAAACGCGAGCTGTTGGCCTTGATCGGCTTCTTCGACGAAAACCTGCTGACCAACGAGGATTACGAGTTCAACGTGCGGGTGCGCATGTCGGGCGGGCGCATCTGGCTCAACCCGGACATCCGCTCGGTCTACATCGCCCGGGGGACTCTGCGGGCCCTTGCCAGCCAGTACTTCCGCTACGGATTCTGGAAGTGGCGCATGATCCGACGCTACCCCGGGACCCTGCGCTGGCGCCAGGCCCTGCCGCCGCTGTTCGTTGCCGGGATCCTCGGCGGAACCCTGCTGACGATCGCCTGGCCGATCTTCGGATACCTGCTGGCCGGCGGGATCCTGCTTTACACGCTGGCCCTGACCGCCGCCGGCCTGCAGGCGGCCGGACAGCACAAAAGACCCTTCCTGGCAGTCGGCCTGCCGCTGGCAGTCGCCGACATGCACATCGCCTGGGGAGCGGGCTTTTTATGGGGTATGATTAAGGGGCTCTTCACTACCGAGGGCGCAAAGAGGCAGTAATCGATGGGACCTTCCGAAAAACCGAGGACGGCCGGCTGGCGCCTCCGTCCGCGCGAGCAGCGCACCATCCTGGGGATTGGCGATCTTCTGGTGGCCTACGTGGCCCTGGCCGGAGCACTGTACATCTGGAGCCTGCGTGACCAATGGCTCGACCTCTCGTTCGATTTCCTCCAGCGGCGCGTGGAGGCCTGGTATTATTTCCTGCCGTTTGCCTGGTTGATCCTGCTCGTCCAGCTCTATGATCTCCACCGGGCCAACAACTGGCGGATTACCGTGCGCGGCATCAGCGTCGCCGCCCTGACCGGCCTGCTTTTCTACACTCTCATCTACTTCCTGTACGAAGGATCGGTCGCCCGCATCGGTGTGGGAGCTTTCCTGGTCCTGGCCTCGCTCCTGACCCTGATGTGGCGCCTGGTCTACATCGGGATCTTCGCCGGGCCGGCGTTCATGCGGCGGGTGCTGATCATCGGGGCCGGCAAGGCCGGCCAGACGCTGGTGCGCGCCTACCGCGAGATCTGGCCGCCGCCCTTCTACCTGGTGGGCTTTCTGGATGACAGCGCCTCCAAGGTCGGAAGCCAGATCAACGGCTACCCGGTCCTGGCCGGCAGTGACCAGTTGCTGGCCATCGTCGAGAAGGAATCTGTCTCGGACCTGGTGGTGGCAATCACCGGCGAGATGCGCGGCATGACCTTCCAGACCATCCTTGACGCCCAGGAACACGGCCTGGAAGTCGTGCCCATGCCGACCGCCTACGAGGAATTAACGCGGCGCGTACCCGTCCACCACCTGGAGTCGGAATGGCTGCTGCGCTCGTTCGTCGACCAGGCCCGCGTCAGCGGGTTCTACGAGATCAGCAAGCGCATGCTCGACCTCCTCGGCGGACTGGTCGGGGTGCTGCTCTGCATCCTGCTCTTCCCGCTCATCTCGCTGCTGATCCTGATCGACACCGGCTTTCCGATCACCTACAAGCAGATCCGCTCAGGCAAGGGCGGCAAACCCTTCTACGTCTACAAGTTCCGCACCATGCACCAGGACGCCGAAAAGGACGGCAAGGTCCGCCTGACCGAGAAGAAGGACGCTCGCATCACCCGGGTGGGCACCTTCCTGCGCCGCACCCACCTCGACGAGTTCCCGCAATTCTTCAACGTGCTGCGCGGCGAGATGAGTCTCATCGGCCCGCGTTCCGAACGCCCGGAATGGATCGCTGAATTCCAAAAGCAGATCCCCTTCTACCGCGCCCGCCTGCTGGTCAAACCGGGGGTCTCCGGCTGGGCCCAGGTCAATTACGGCTATACCGCCACGGTCCAGGAAATGGCGATCAAGCTGGAATACGACCTCTATTACATCAAACATCGCAACCTGATGATGGACCTGTCGATCATCCTGCGGACCGTCGGCCAGGTGTTCGGCTTCCGAGGGCGCTAGGATGGCACTGGTCCTGGTCACCGGCGGGGCCGGATTCATCGGCTCACACATCGTCGCGGCGCTGCTCGAGCGCGGCGACCGTGTGCGCGTGCTGGACGACTTCAGCAGCGGCAGGCGCGCATACCTGTCCGGATTCGAAGACCGGATCGAGATCCTCGAAGGTGACCTGCGCGACGGCGACCTGGTCCGGGCAGCCGTACGGGAGGCGGAACTGGCCTTTCACCTGGCAGCCTTCGTCTCGGTCCCGGCCTCGATGACCGACCCGCAGACCTGCTTCGATGTCAATGTGGCCGGAACGGTGGGCCTGTTCGAGGCGGCCCGGGCGGCAGGGGTGCGCAAGGTGGTGGTCTCGTCCAGCACCGCTGTCTACGGCGACTGCTCCAACCTGCCGATCGGCGAGGACCAGCCCCTGCAGCCGCTTTCCCCCTATGCGCTCTCGAAAGTGGTGGGCGAATCCTATGCCCGCTTCTACACCCGGACCTTCGGCCTGCCGGTCGTTTCGCTGCGCTATTTCAATGTCTACGGCCCGCGCCAGGCCCCCGACTCGCCCTACGCCGCCGCCATCCCAATCTTCGTGGAACACCTGGTGAAGGGAGAGCCGATCACCCTCTACGGGGACGGGCACCAGACCCGCGACTTCATTTTCGTCGGCGACGTGGTACGGGCCAACCTGCTGGCAGCCGGATCCGCGACCGCTGACGGGGAGGCATTCAACATCTGCACCGGGCAGGAGACCAGCATCCTCGACCTGCTGGAAGAACTGAGCGGGGTCACCGGGCGCAACCCGCAGGTCCGCTTCGCCCCGGCGCGCAGCGGCGACATCTACCGTTCGGTGGGCGACCCGGCCAAGGCGGCCGACCAGCTGGGATTCCGGGCCGAAGTCAGCCTGGCCAAGGGGCTGAAGGAGACAAGCACATGGATGCTGGGATAAAGGCCAACACAAAGCCGCGCCCGCAGCTTCGCAACCGCTTCGTGCTGCTGTTCGACATTGCCCTGATCATCCTCTCGGCATTGGCCAGTTACGCCCTGCGCCTTGAGATGGGCCCGGATTTCTTCCGCTACTACCTGCAGGGCGCCCTGTGGCTGGTCGGCGTTGGATTGGTGATCAAGCCGCTGGTCTACTTTTTCTTCGGCCTCTACCGCCGGTTGTGGATCTACGCCAGCATCAACGAACTCAAACTCATTGCCACGGCGGTGACGACCGCCTCGGCGATCGTGGCCTTCGTCATGATCGGCCTTTTTTTGCTGCAGGTCTACGGGCCCGGGCTGCCGCGCTCGGTGCTGGCGATCGACTGGCTGCTGTCGCTGATCGGCACCGGCGGCATCCGCTTCACCTTCCGCCTGCTGGCCGAGAGCCGGGCCGCGGCCGAGAAAGGTCGGTCGGCCGGGATCCGCCGGGTGCTGGTCATCGGGGCCGGGGACGCCGGGGCGCTGGTGGTGCGCGAGATGCAGAAGAACACCCAGCTCAACCTGCAGCCGATCGGCTTCCTCGATGACGATGAAACCAAGCAGAAACACCAGATCCACGGCGTGCCGGTGATCGGCCAGCTGGATGACCTGGGACGCATCCTCGCCAACCGGCGGGTCGACGAGGTGATCATCGCCATTCCCAGTGCCAGCGGGCGGGTGGTGCGCATGGTGACCGAGATCTGCCGCCTGAAAGGCGTTCCCTTCAGAACCATGCCCGGGTTGTACGAATTGATCGGCGGGCAGGTCAATGTCTCGCGGCTGCGGGAGGTCGAGATCACCGACCTGCTGCGACGCGAACCGGCCCAGATCCAGACCGAATTGATCGGGGAGACCTTGAGCGGCAAGCGCATCCTGGTCACCGGGGCGGGAGGCTCGATCGGAAGCGAAATCTGCCGCCAGATCGCCCGCTGGACCCCGGCCAGCCTGGTCCTGCTGGGCCATGGCGAGAACAGCATCTTCGAGACCCTGCTTGAACTGCGCGACGATTATCCGGCCCTGGCGATCCACCCGGTCATCGCCGACGTGCGCGACCTGCCGCGCCTGCAGGCGGTTTTCTCCGCCAGCCAGCCAGAGGTCGTCTTCCACGCGGCAGCCCATAAACACGTCCCGCTGATGGAGTGCAACGTCGAAGATGCCATCACCAACAATGTGCTTGGGACCCGCAATGTGGTCGACGCCGCCATCACGGCTGATGTCCAGCGGCTGGTGATGATCTCGACCGACAAGGCCATCCGCCCGGCCAACGTCATGGGCGCTACCAAGCGCCTGGCCGAGATGATCGTCCTGGACGCCGCCCACCATAGCGGGCGGGCCTACTCGACGGTCCGCTTCGGCAACGTGCTGGGCAGCCGCGGCAGCGTCGTCCCGCGCTTCAAGCGCCAGATCGCCCGCGGGGGCCCGCTGACGGTCACCCACCCGGAGATGAAGCGCTACTTCATGACGATCCCGGAGGCGGTCCACCTGGTGCTGCAGGCGGCCGCGATGGGCCGGGGCGGCGAGATCTTCCTGCTCAACATGGGGCAGCAGGTCAGCATCCTGGGGCTGGCCGAGGACCTGATCCGCCTGTCGGGCTTCGAACCAGGCCGGGACATCGAGATCACCTTCACCGGGATCCGCCCAGGCGAGAAGCTCAGCGAAGACCTGTGGGAGGCAGGCATCGACTACCAGAAGACGACCCACCCGGAGATCTTCCGGGTCGAGGAGGAGGAGGCCCACATCCCGGCCAGCCTGTCCGGGACCGTGGACGAGCTCCTGCGCCTGGCGCGCGACGGCGAGATCGAGGCCATCCTGGGCCGGCTGGATGCGACCATTCCCGGCGCCTCCGTCCGCTCGGCGCCGCCGCCCGACCTGACCGCGGTCGTGTGACATGCCCGAAGTCTCCCTTCAGGATTGGAACGCCTTCCTCAACCAGCATCCTGCTGCCCACCTGCTGCAAAGTGCCGAGTGGGGCGAGTTGAAGTCTGCCTTTGGCTGGCAGGCCGTGCGGATCGTGGCAGGCGAGATCGGAGCCCAGATGCTGTTCCGGCAACTCCCACTCGGGTTCAAAGTGGCATACCTCCCGAGGGGGCCGGTCGCCGGGCGCCCGGCGCCGGACGCCGGTCAGCAGTTTTGGGAGGAGGTCGAGGCGCTGTGCCGGGCCTGGAAAGCCGTCTTCCTGAAGGTCGAACCGGACGCCTGGGAGGCCAGTGACCAGGGTCCCGTGATCAGGAACCCGTTGCTGGTCGAGAGCCGGTATTCCATTCAACCCAGGCGCACGGTCGTCGTCAACCTGCGCGACAGCGAAGAGGACATTCTGGGGCGCATGAAGCAGAAGTGCCGCTACAATATTCGCCTGGCGGCAAAGAGGGGGGTGACGGTCCGCCCGTGGGACGATCTGGACGGCTTTCATAAAATGATGCTGGTCACCGGGGAACGCGACATCTTTGGGGTCCATGCCGCAGCCTACTACCGCAAGGCCTACGACCTGTTCCACACCGCCGGGATGGCCGAACTGCTGGTGGCCGAATACGAAGGCCAGCCGCTGGCGGCGTTGATGGCCTTCGCCCGCGGGACCCGGGCCTGGTACCTGTACGGGGCTTCGACCGACGCCGAGCGCAACCGCATGCCGGCTTACCTGCTGCAGTGGGAGGCGATGCGCTGGGCGCGCCTTCACGGCGCCGAGGAATATGACCTGTACGGCGTCCCGGATGCCGACGAGGCAACCCTGGAAGCCCAGTTCGAGTCGCGCCGGGATGGGCTGTGGGGAGTCTACCGCTTCAAGCGCGGCTTCGGCGGCGAGCTCAAGCGGGCCGTCCCGGCCCTGGAGCGGGTCTACAACCCCCTGCTCTACCGGCTCTACCTGTGGCGCATGGCCGGACGGGAGGGCGGATGAAAGCCTTCCAGGGCCATCCGGCCGAGTGGAACGCCCTGATCGGGCAACTTCCCCACCCGCACCTGCTCCAGACCTGGGAGTGGGCCCAGGTCAAGGCAAAGTACGGCTGGCAGCCAATGCCGTTCGTTTGGGAATCGCCGGATGGCGGTCGCAAGCCCCCCGCCGCGGCGGCGATGGTGCTCAAACGGGTCCTGCCAGCCGGCGGATTCGCCCGCAAGATGTGCATTCTGTATTCCTCTAAGGGACCCCTGCTGGACTGGACCGAGGCGGCCCTGCGCGGCCGGGTCCTGGCCGACCTGCAGGCCCTGGCCAGGCGGACGGGCGCCATCTTTGTCAAGACCGATCCCGAGGTGCTGCTCGGAACAGGGATCCCGGGGAACGCGGAATCGATCGAAGCGGAGACGGGGCCGGTCGTCCGGTCCGAACTGGCGCGCGGCGGCTGGCAGTTCTCGCAGGACCAGATCCAGTTCCGCAACTCCGTCCTGATCGACCTGTCTCCCAGCGAAGACGAGATGCTGGACCGCATGAAGCAGAAGACCCGCTACAACGTGCGCCTGGCGGAGAAGAAGGGCGTCACGGTGCGGATCGGGACCAAGGCCGATCTTCCCCTCCTGTATAAAATGTACGCCGAGACCTCCGTCCGGGACGGGTTTGTCATCCGCGAAGAAGGCTACTACCAGACCGTCTGGCAGACCTTCATGAGACCGCCAGAAGCAGGCGGGCAGCCCTCGGCCGAGCCGCTGATCGCCGAGGTCGAGGGCCAGCCGGTGGCAGCCGTGTTCCTGTTCTACTTCGCCGGGCGGGCCTATTACCTGTATGGAATGTCGCGCCAGGCCCACCGCGAGAGGATGCCCAACCACCTGCTGCAGTGGCAGGCCATGCGGCGGGCAAAGGCCAGCGGCTGTGCAGTCTACGACCTCTGGGGTGCACCGGACGCCTTCGACGAGAGCGACAGCATGTGGGGTGTCTTCCGTTTCAAGGTGGGCCTGGGCGGGGAGGTGGTCCGCACCCTGGGGGCCTGGGACTATACCCCCAGCCCGGCGCTGTACCGGGTCTACACCCAGATCATCCCGCGCCTGCTGGACGTGATGCGTTCGCGCGGCCAGCGGCGCACGAGGCAGAGCATGGGCTGACCACCAGGGGATATCGCTGCAGAGATCGGGCAGGACGTTCAGACTGCCGAAGGACAGATCCGTCGAATCGTGTCCAATTCCTCGGGCCCAGATCCAGCCTTCCTTTTCCCACTTCGCATCCTCTTTCCCGCGTGATTCCTGCAGGAGAATTCATGAACATTCCCCGTCTCAATTTTGCCCACCTGCCCACACCGATCGAATCCCTGCCGCGCCTGACCGAAGCCCTCGGCGGACCGCGCCTGCTGGTCAAGCGCGACGACCAGACCGGGTTGGCCTTCGGCGGCAACAAGACTCGCAAGCTCGAGTTCCTGGTCGCCGAGGCCCAGGCCCAGGGAGCGGACCTGCTCATCACGGCCGGGGCGCTGCAGTCCAACCACTGCCGCCAGACAGCCGCCGCGGCCGCCCGTTTCGGCTTTGCCTGCACCCTGGTCCTGGTCGGCGAACCGCCCGCTGAGCCGTCCGCCAACCTGCTCCTGGACAACCTTCTGGGGGCTGAGTTCGTCTGGACCGAAAAGACCCGGCGGGAGGCAACCCTCGAGCAGGTCAGCCAGACCGCGAAAGAACAGGGAAGGAAGCCCTACCTGGTGCCCTACGGCGGGTCGAATCCGACCGGGGCACTGGGCTACGCCTTTGCCATGGAGGAGTTGCTGCAACAGCCCTCGCTGGGTTCGCCAGACTGGATCGTCTTCGCCTCCTCGTCCGGCGGAACGCAGGCCGGGCTGGTTCTGGGGGCCCGCCGTTTCGGCTACCCCGGCAAAGTGCTCGGGATCAGTGTCGACGAACCACAGGCCGTCCTGCAGGAACGGGTAGCCCGCCTGGCCTCGGAAGCCTCCAGCCGGCTGGGAGGACGCCTCGACTTCGCCCCGGACGAGGTCCTGGTGGAGGCCGGCTACTGCGCCGCCGGTTACGGGGTCCTGACCGAAGGAGAAAAGCAGGCCGTGGGCCTCTTCGCCCGGACCGAGGGCCTGCTGCTCGACCCGGTCTACACCGGCCGGGCGGCAGCAGGATTGATCGACCTGATCCGCAAGGGATTCTTCCACAAGGACGAGACCGTCCTGTTCTGGCACACCGGCGGCCAGCCGGCCCTGTTCGCCGGAAAATACCAGGCCGAACTCGCCCGCGAAAGCACAAGAATGTGACCCGCCGATCGAAAAGTACCTCGGGCTTCAGGAGCATACTCCCAACGGATGCCGCACCAGCTCCATCGATCGGAGGCTGCATTTTCCTCCTCGAAAGACTCTCTTCCCGACCAACTATTCACACACCCCCAGCAGGGCCGCCGCGCCTGCCCCTCCGAACAGGATCAGGTGCTTGCCGCTGACCCCCTCGGTCCGAACCTCGACCTTGCCGACCGGCTGGTTGTCCTGGTACAGGACGCAGACCCCGCGCTCCCGCGGGACGACCTCGCCGACCGAAGCGATCCCGCGCTGGATCTTGCCCATGCCGCGCCCGTAGCGTTCGAGCGTCACCCGGGCACACGGCACGCCGGCGACGAGTACTTCCGCCTCGTGATCCAGATCCTGCTCATCCCCCCAATCGACCTCGATCCGGCCGATCCGCTCCGTGCCCCGGTAGAGCCAGCCAATCGTATCGGACTCAATGACCACCCCTCCGATCAATCTCGTCTTATCGTAAATGGCAATGCTCATCTGCCCTCCTTGACGGCGGGGAGCATGGAAAGGCCGCCGCGTTCACCCTTATTATACTCATCTGGGATATAATTTGGGCATCCTTATGAACGAAAATCCGACCCGTACCTTCCAACCCTACGCCGGCGCGGCGCTGATCCTGTTCCTCCTCGGCTGGGGCGGCGTGGCTGTTATGATCTTCGGCTCCCGGCCGATCCCACCGGCCCAGTGGGCCTTCTTCGTGTTCTGGACCATGGCCCTGACCGGCACCGCCCTGCCGGCCACCTGGTTCCTGAATCTGCGCTTCCCCAGCGACCCGCCCGCCGAGGCCTTCGTCATCGTGCGCCAGGCGCTGTGGTTCGGGGTCTATGGCGCCGTCCTGGCCTGGCTCGAGAAGACCACCGTCCTGACCATCTGGGTAGCCCTGGGCTGGGGCCTGGGCCTGATCGCCATCGAGTACATCATCCGCATGCGCGAGCGCTCGCGCTGGCGCCCATCCCTACCCGTGCCAGAACCCACCCAGGAGACCGCCGGGGAGAACGAAAAAAAGGGCATCGATCCCGCGGCCCGGTCCCCGGGAGAATAGCCCGCAGAATACGCCGAAAGCGAACGGAGTGCAAGCAAGCCCTGCACTCCGTTTTTTGTTGCCGGATCGCAGGCCGTTAGCACTTCACCCGCACGTCGACCGCCACGGCGCCCGCCCCGGGAGCCAGGACCCGCAGCGGGTTGATCTCGATCTCCTGCACCTCGGGGTGATCGCCGACCAGCCGTGCCAGGCGCACCAGCGCCTCCCGGACTGCGGCGGCATCGGCCGGCGGGATCGAACGAAAACCGGCCAGTTTCCTGCCTGCCCAGGTGCGGGCCAGCATTCCAGAGGCCTCGTTTTCGTCCAGCGGGGCGAGCGCGAAGGCCACGTCTTTGAGGCCCTCCACCTCGACGCCACCCGAGCCGAACATCATCAGCGGGCCGAAGACCGGGTCGCGGCTCGCCCCGATGATGACCTCCTGTCCCGTCGGGACCATGCGCTGCAGGTGGACGCCGTCGATCTGCGCCCCGGGCCGGCCCGCCGCACCGCGCCTGGTCACCTCGCGGAAGGCGGCTGCGGCCGCCTCGGGCGAGTCAATCCCCAGCAGCACCCCGCCGACATCAGACTTGTGGGCGATGTCGGGCGAAGCCAGCTTGACGACCAGCGGGAAGCCCAGTTCTTCGGCCAGGGAAGCCGTCTCGGCGGAGCTGCGCGCCAGCCGGACGGGCGCGGTCGGGATCCCGTAGGCCGCGACCAGCCGCTCGGCCGCCTCGGGGTCCAACCAGGCGCCCGTCCCGGCGCCCTGCAGGGCCCGGCGGGCTGCCTGGCGATCCACGTCGGCAAGGTCCGGGACGACCAGCCCGGGTGCCGCCAGCCACTCCGCCCTGCGGGTCAGGGCGGACAGGGCCGAGACCGCCTGTTCGGCGAAGGGATAGACCGCCACCCCGGCCTCCCGGCAGCGTTCCGCCGCCAGGGTCACCATCTGCCCGCCGAGCACGTTGACCACCACCGGCTTGCGAGCCGCCTGGATGACGGGCAGCAGGGCATCGGCCACGTCCTCGGCAGGGAACATCGGCGGGGCAGGCAGCAGGACAACGATTGATTCAACGCCCGGGTCATCGAGCAGCAGGCCCAGGGCGCGGGCATAATCCTGCGGCGAGGCGCTGCTGAGCATGTCGATCGGGTTGCCCAGGCTGGCCGCCGGGGGCAGGAACGCCAGTCCAGCCCGGGTCGACTCGGACAGGCCGGCCAACTGCAGTCCGCGGGCCTCGACGGCGTCCGCCGCGACGACCCCCGGCCCGCCGGCATTGGTCAGGATGGCCACCCGCGGCCCGGCCGGGAGCGGGCAGTTGTCGAAGGCAGTGATCCAGTCGAACAGTTCCTGGCTGGTGTCGGCCCGCAGGACTCCGGTCCGCTCGAAGGCCGCCTGGTAGGCGGAATCGGATCCCGCCAGGGCCCCGGTGTGCGAGGCGGCGGCGCGCTGGCCGGCGTTGCTGCGCCCGACTTTGAGTGCCAGGAGCGGCTTGTGGCGGGCCACCGCCCGGGCCGCTTCGAGGAAGCGCCCTCCATCCTCCAGGGCCTCGATGTACAGCGCCACCAGGCGGGTGTGCTCGTCGGCGGCGACCGCCTCCAGGGCCTCGGCCTCGTCCACGTCGGCCTTGTTGCCCAGGCTGAGCAGGTGCGAGAAGCCGACCCCCTCCGTGCGGGCCCAGTCGTTGATCACTGCCAGCATGGCTCCCGACTGGGAGATGACCCCCACCCCGCCAGCCTTCGGCGGCGGCGGGGGCAGGAAACTGGTGTCCAGCGGCAGGTGGGTGTCGCAGAAGCCAACGCAGTTCGGGCCGACAATGCGGATGCCGTGCGAACGAGCGATCTGCATCAATTCAGACTCCAGGGCCGCGCCCTCCGCGCCGACCTCCCGGAAACCGGCCGACAGGACGATCGCCGCCCGGATGCCGCGCTGGCCGCACTCTTCCACGGCCGGCAGGACTGCCACAGCCGGGACGAGGATCACCGCCAGGTCGACCGGGTCGGGGACCTCGGCCAGGCAGGTATAGACCGGGCGTCCGAACAGTTCCCCCGGTTTCTGGCTGACGAAGTGGATCGCGCCCGGGTAACCGCTCTGGGCCAGGTTGCGGGCGGCGATGTAGCCGGGCTTGACGGGGTTGGTCGAGGCCCCGATCATGACCACCCCCTGTGGACGGAAGAAAGGCTGCAGGGAAGAATCCATGCCTGAATTATATCTGACTTCACCTGCCGAGACCCCCGCCATCGGATATAATTTACCCGTCGGTTGTTCCTCCGACCCGTTCCCATGACCGATCTCCGCTCCCTGCCCTCCGTCGAACAACTGCTCCAGACCTCGCGCGCCGCCGACCTGGTCGCCGCCTTCGGCCGCCCGTTGACCGTCGACGCCGTGCGCACCGCTCTGGACCGGGCGCGGGCCGCAGCCTCTGGCGGCATCCCCCTGCCCGGCCGCGACGGCTTGCTCGACCTGGCCGCCGATCTGCTGGCCACCTGGACCCACCCGACGCTGGTGGGCGTGATCAATGCCAGCGGGGTCATCCTGCACACCAACCTGGGCCGGGCCCCGCTCTCACCGGCGACGATCGCCGCCATGGAGGCGGCCTCGCGTGGCTACTCCAATTTGGAGTTCGACCTGGTGAGCGGCAAGCGCGGCTCGCGGCTGATCCATGCCGAAACGATCCTGCAGCGCCTGACCGGAGCCGAGGCGGCCGTGGTGGTCAACAACAACGCCGCGGCGGTGCTGCTGGTGCTCTCGGCGCTGGCAGCCCGCAAAAGAGTGGTCATCGCCCGCTCACAGCTGGTGGAGATCGGCGGCGGGTTCCGTATTCCCGACGTGATGAAGCAGTCAGGAGCAAAACTGGTCGAGGTCGGGACCACCAACAAGGTCCGCCTGCGGGACTATGAAGAGGCCCTGGCAGAGACGGCCGGGCTGGTAATGCGCGCCCACCGCTCGAACTTCCAGATCATCGGTTTCACCGAGGAACCCGGAATAGAGGCGGTCACCGCAGCGGCCCACCAGGCCGGGGTCCCGTTCGTCGACGACCTGGGCTCGGGGACCCTGCTCGACACCGCCCGCTACGGCATGGCCCATGAGTGGACGGTCCAGGAGTCGCTCTCCGCCGGGGCTGACGTGGTGACCTTCTCGGGCGACAAGCTGCTCGGCGGACCCCAGGCAGGGATCATCGTCGGCCGGGCCGACCTGCTGGCGAGGGTCAAGAAACACCCCCTGGCGCGCGCCGTGCGGGCCGACAAGATCCGCCTGGCCGGGCTGAGCGCCACCCTGCTGCACTACCTCAAGGCCGAGGCCGAAGGCGAGGTCCCGATCTGGCGCATGATCGCGGCGAAACCGGAGGAACTGAAGAGGCGCGCAGGCACCTGGGTGAAGGAACTCGGCCAGGGGGAGGTCGTGCCCGGCGAGTCGACCGTCGGCGGAGGCAGCCTGCCAGGCGAGACCCTGCCCACGTTCACCCTGGCGCTGGAAGTCAGGAGCCCCGACAAGTTCCTGGCCGCCCTGCGCAAGCTGGATACGCCGGTCATTGCCCGCACCGAAAACGACCGGGTGCTGCTCGATCCGCGCACCGTCCTGCCAGAGCAGGAAAAGACGTTGCTGGCCGGCCTGCGAAAAGCCCTGCGCGAGCGCACCGGATGGTAAATGGCCGTGTTGTTCTTATTTGAAGATACTCCTCCCCTGATGGATTACCGGTTGCCATGACTCCCACACTCGACCTTCCTCGCATCCTGAAAGAAACCAGCCGCACTTTTGCCATTCCGATCAGCCGCCTGCCGGCCCGCCTGCAGGCGGCCGTGGCCTGCGCTTACCTGTGCATGCGGGCGATCGACGAGATCGAAGACCATCCCGGCCTGGACAACCGCGTCAAAGCCTCCCTGCTGGAAGACCTCAGCCTGACCCTGCAGGCCAGCATCGGGGCGCGCAGCCAGACGGAGATCCCCGTGCTGATCCGGCCCGTGCTTTCCCCCTACCGGCATGACCTGCCGGAGGTCAGCCGGCGGTTGGGGGAATGGATCGCCAATGCCCCGGCGGATATCGCCCTGCGGATCATCGAGGCGACCGCCGCAATGGCCGACCGGATGGCCTACTGGGCACGCCGCAACTGGCAGGTCCAGACGGAAGCCGATCTCGACGGATACACGTTCAGCGTGGCGGGGGCTGTCGGGTTGCTGCTGTGCGATCTGTGGGCCTGGTTTGACAACACCCAGCTCGACCGGACAAGCGCCGTCCAGTTCGGGCGCGGCCTGCAGATGGTCAACATCATCCGCAACCGGGAGGAGGATCTGGCCCGCGGGGTGGATTATTACCCCGACGAATGGACGACCGCTGAAATGCTGTCCTGCGCCAGGAGGACTCTCTCCGGCGTCAGCGCTGCGGCGACCGGCATGCCCGTCCGGGCCTACAAGAGCCTGGTGGAGATCCCGCTGCTGCTGGCCAACGCCACCCTGAACGCCATCGAGGGTGGACAGCAGAAACTCACCCGCCTGCAGGTCCTGCAGATCATTTCCCAGACGGGTTGAGGGATGGGACGACCGGAAAGACCTCTTGGGGCGGAAATCATCCTGCCCCACCCTTGTTGCCTGCTGCAGAACGAATCCAACCGCCCCAGGATGGTACAATTAAGGAATAGATCCCATCAAGAATCCTCCCTTTGAATTCGCTGTTCCACAGGAGTTGCCATGAAATCCGACCTCGATGCCCTGATGGCTTCCAAGAATCTTGACGCCATCCTGGTGATCGGCAACGCCAGCCACAACCCACCGATGACCTACCTGACCGGCGGCGGGCACGTCTCCAGCGCGACCCTGATCAAGAAGCGCGGCGAGGAGGCCGTCCTGTACCACCAGGACATGGAACGCGACGAGGCCGCCAAGTCGGGCCTGCGCTGTATCTCCTACAGCACCCACCCCTACCAGGAGCTGCTCAAGGAAGCAGAGAACGACGCGGCCCTGGCCTCTGCCCTGCGCTACCAGCGCATGTTCAGCGCCTACGGCCTGACCGCCGGACAGGTTGGGGTCTACGGCTTCACCGAGATCGGCTCGACCCTGGCGGCCTTCGACCATCTGCGCCGCCTGATGCCGGACCTTGCGCTCGTCGGGGAGACCCGCGACAACTCGCTGTTCATGTACGCCATGGAGACCAAGGATGAGGCCGAAGTGGCCCGCATCCGCGCCATGGGCCGGATCACGACCACGGTCGTCGGGCGGGTGGCCGAGTACCTGACCAGCTGCGAGGTGCGTGCCGACGAGGTCCTGCTCAAGGAAGACGGCTCGCCGCTGACGATCGGAGAGGTTAAGGGCAGGATCAACCAGTGGCTGGCCGAACTGGGCGCCGAGAACCCCGAGGGGACGATCTTCGCCATCGGGCGGGATGCCGGCGTGCCGCACTCGTCAGGCACCGCCAGCGACCTGCTGCGCCTGGGCCAGACGATCGTCTTCGACATCTATCCCTGCGAGGCCGGCGGCGGCTACTTCTACGACTTCACCCGCACCTGGAGCCTTGGCTATGCGACCCCCGAGGCGCAGAAGCTCTACGACCAGGTCCAGGCGGTCCACGAGAAGGTCATGGAGAACCTCGACCTGAACGCCCCCTTCAAGGACTACCAGCGCCTGGCCTGCGAGGCATTCGAGCAGGACGGCCACAAGAGCCCGCTCAACACCCCGGCCCCGACCGAGGGCTACGTCCATTCGCTGGGCCACGGGCTGGGACTGAACGTCCACGAGCGGCCGTGGAGCGGGCTGAGCGCCACCGACGACAACCTGCTCAGGCCCGGGGTGGTCATGACGGTCGAGCCGGGGTTGTACTACCCGGAGAAGAATATGGGCGTGCGCATCGAGGACTCGGTCTGGGTCCGCCCGGACGGTAGACCCGAGATCCTGGCCGAGTATCCCTATGACTTCGTCCTGAAAATGAAGAAGTGGAAGAAGGAAGGGTAACGAAGATCGGGGCGCAGGCCCAGGGTGCCTGCTCCCCGATCCGTTCTATCATTCCTCGAGCGGCATTTGCACTGGTCCACCTGGGTGTACAGGAGCACCTCCTCATCCAAGGGGTCTTCTTCGACCAGGCGCAAAGGCTGTCAGCGCAGCCTGGTCAAGCGCCCGGAAACACCGCTCGTATTCCCGCAGGTCCACGCAGAGCTGATCCAACCGATCCTCCCCCAAGGGAGCCGGATTCCGCTATAATCATTCCCATGCAACCAAACAAGCGCCCGATGTCGCGAGCCTCCTCCAGGAGGACTGAAAAACGCCCGTACGCTCGAACCTCCTCGGATACCGGATGACTGATCTCAAACCGGCCCGCATCCTGGCCATCGAGACCTCCTGCGACGAGACTGCCGCGGCGGTGCTCGAGAACGGCCGCCTCCTGCTGGCCTCGACCGTCGCCTCACAGATGGAGGTCCACGCCCGCTACGGCGGCGTCTTCCCCGAGGTGGCCTCGCGCCAGCACGTGCTGGCAATCGTCCCGGTCATCGAGCAGACCCTGGCCAGGGCCCACATGGTGCTGGCCGACCTGGACGCCATCGCAGCAACCCGCGGCCCCGGCCTGGCCGGGGCGCTGGTCGTCGGGTTGAACATGGCCAAGGGCCTGGCGCTCGGGACGGGGCTGCCGCTGGTGGGCGTCAATCACCTGGAGGGACACATCTACTCAGCCTGGGTCCACTCCGCCGAGCAGATCCCGCCGCCCGAGCCGCAGTTCCCCCTGATGGCGCTGCTGGTTTCCGGCGGGCACACCGAACTCAACCTGATGGAGGACCACCTGACCTACAAACGCCTCGGGGCGACCCGCGACGACGCTGCCGGGGAGGCCTTTGACAAGGTCGCCCGCCTGCTCGGGCTGCCCTACCCGGGCGGGCCGTCGGTCCAGCAGGCCGCCGAGGAGGGCGATCCACTGGCCTTCAAGTTCCCGCGCGCCTGGCTCGAAGGAAGCTGCGACTTTTCCTTCAGTGGGTTGAAGACCGCCGTGCTGAACGAGACCAAAAAATACGAAGATCGCGAACTGCCCACGGCCGACATGGCGGCCGCCTTCCAGGCGGCGGTGGTCGAGGTGCTCTTCGAAAAGACAATGAAAGCCGCCCGCGAGTGCAAGGTGAAACAGATCATCGTCGGCGGCGGGGTCTCGGCCAACCGCCCACTGCGGGAGGCCTTCCAAGGACAGGCTGAGTTCCCGGTCACCATCCCGCACATCTCGCTGTGCACCGACAACGCCGCGATGATCGCCGCAGCCGGCTACTACCGCTTCGCCCTGGGCCACACCGACGGCCTGGAGATCGACGTCCTGCCGACCTGGCCGCTGTCATAAACGACCAGCGAAGGCTTTGTTAAAATCCAAATCCCGCCTGGATCGGCCCTGATCCAGGCGGGATTTGATTTATGAGGAGAATGCACCTTCATTATACACAGGCAGTTTAGAAGAAGATGAGCAACAACTAAAAAGCAGATGAGAAATTCAGACCTAAAATATCCATTAACTCCTTCTGCGAGATCGGCCCTGCCCGCAGGACCTTCGGCTCGGGGCCCAGGCAGTCGACCACCGTCGAGGGGACCCCGCCGGGGGTCCGGCCGCCGTCGAGGATCAGGGCGATCCTGCCTGCGAGCTGGGCACGCACCTCTTCCGCCGTGCAAGGGCTGGCTCCCCCGGAGAGGTTCGCCGAAGTGACCGCCAGCGGGCCGGCGGCGGTCAGCAGCGCCCGGGCGAAGGGGTGATCCGGGACGCGCACTCCGACCGTCGGCGCGGCCGAGATGACCTCCGGCAGGTCGGGACTTTTCGGCACGACCAGGGTCAAGGGCCCCGGCCAGTAGCGGGCTGCCAGGGTCAGCGCCAGCGGCGGGACTTCCACCGTGACGCGCCCCAGATCATCCACACCGCCCAGCAGGACCGGGATGGCCCTCTCGACCGGGCGGCCCTTGACAGCGTAGATGCTCTCGACCGCCGGGCCGTCGAAGGCCAGCGCCCCGACCCCGTAGACGGTATCGGTCGGGAAGGCCACCAGCCCGCCGCCACGCAGAACCTCCCGGGCGAAGGCCAGGGCCTGGGGCGCGTCGGCCGGGAGCAGGATCGTCTTCATTGGCCGTCTCCGCCCAGGAAATGGACCTCAGACAGGCCGCGCAGGCGTTCCGCGGCTGTCTCGGGGGTAATATCCCGCTGGGGCATGGCCAGCATCTCATAACCGACCATGAACTTGCGCACCGTGGCCGAGCGCAGCAGCGGCGGGTAGAAATGGGCGTGCAGGTGCTGCCCGGGACAGCCCCTGCCGTCGGTCGGGGCCTGGTGGAAGCCCATCGAATAAGGGAAGGGGATCTCGAACAGGTTGTCATAACGGGCCGTCAGGCGGCGGATGATGTCGGCCAGGGCGGTGCGCTCGGCCGGATCAAGGTCCGGCAGGGAAGCGGCGTGACGGTGCGGCAGCAGCAGGACCTCGAACGGCCAGACCGCCCAGAACGGGACCAGGGCGGTGAAGTGCTGGTTGGCGCAGACGATCCGGCTTCCGTCCTGGCGCTCAGCAGACCCATAGTCGCACAGCAGGCAGGAGCCGTGCTCATCCAGGTAAGCCGCCTGGGCGGCGAGTTCGCGGGCCGCTTCGTTGGGGATCTGCCCGGTGGCCCACACCTGGCTGTGCGGGTGCGGGTTGGAGCAGCCCATCATGGCGCCCTTGTTCTCGAAGATCTGCACGTAGCGGATGTTCGCGCGGCTCCCCAGTTCAACGGTCTGCCCGGTCCAGGTGGTGATGACTGCCTCGACCGCCGCCAGCGGGAGCTGCGGCAGGCCCAGGTCGTGGCGGGGCGAGAAGCACACCACCCGGCAGGCGCCGACCTCCGGCTCGATGGTCAACAGCGGGTGGGATCCTTCAACTTCCGGCCCCGGGTCAGGCAGCAGGGCGGCGAAGTCGTTGTCAAAGACGAAGGTGCTGGCGTAAGCCGGGTTGCGGACCCCGCCGGCGCGTTCGTTGCCCGGGCACAGGTAGCAGGCCGGGTCATAGGCCGGCAGAACCTCCCGGGCGAGCTTTTCGACCTGTCCCAGCCAGGGACGCCGGGCGCGGTGAGGGGAAACCAGGACCCAGTCACGGGTCAGGGGATTGAAACGCCGATGGGGAGCATCCAGGTTCAAGCGGTCCTCCTATCTTCTGGCGGCGCAGGAATTTCTTTCCGGTGGCCAACGCGACGCATTTATAGGCACCGTCATAAATGCCGATGCTCTTGTTCTTGACGATACAGTCGCAGAACAGGTCCAGGAGATCGCTGGCGTTGGTGAGCAGGTCGATGGCCTGCAGGGTCTGGGGGATGGAGCGGGCCTCGACCGTGCCGTCGCCCAGTTCAGCGCCGCGAATGGCGCCCCACTGCTCGTGGCCGCCAACCCGTTCGTTGAAGATCTTCGGGATCGGGTAGAAAGCCAGTTCGCCGGGCTTCGTGATCATCACATCCACGACGCGCATCAGGTAATTGGTCGAATAGACCGCGTGGAAAGTGTTGTCGTGCAGGAAGACATGCAGGCCGCTGGCCGGCTGGCTGCGGATCTGATCGGCGAAGGCCTTCGTGTCCTCCCAGGTGAAGTGCGGGTGAAGCAGTCCCATGGAGCCGGGCAATTCGGCCTGCAGCCATTCCCAGTTCCCCTTGTGGTCACCCAGGTTGACGAAGAGGGCCAACTTGTCCTGCCGGATGAGAGGCAGGCAGCACTCGATAACGGCCCTGAACAGCTCGCGCTGCGCCCCGGCACCGCCCATGGTGAGCAGGAAGCGCCGCGGCTCACAGCCGCGCATCCGCCTGAGACGGTCGGCACAGTCCGCTTCAATGTTCTCAACGAGTTCGTGGTCCACGTGGTGGCCGGTGTAGCAGACCGCCTCCGGCGGGACGGGATTCAAGATCCTGTTCCTGTCATCGAAGCCGCGCATGCTCCGGAAGCCGTAGTACCCCGACGGGGATTGAATGCCGTGCTTGGCCCCTTCGGTCAGCTGGAAGGCCATCGGCCAGTTGTCGAAAACCATGTCGACCACGTTGGTCATCCCACCTGCTACCGCCCCCATGCAGTTCCACATATGCGAGGTCAGCATCGGCACATCCGACGGAAGCGCAGCGTACAGATTGCGGAACAGCTCGCTGCTCTTGTAGTCCTTGACGTTGGTCTTCAGAAACCGCCAGGGGTAGGTCACGATCCAGGAATTGAGCAATCCATTCAGGACCGGCAGGGTCGATTCCCCCGTAGTCAGGCACTCCCAGACATATTTATTGAAGACCTTGCTGCGCTGGGAGATCCGGGAGAAGAAACTGTAGTTCTTGTTAAAGCGTTCGATCAGATCGGTCGTGATCCCAGGAATGGCCAGCAAATCCAGCCAGCAGGGGGTAAAGCCCATGGCGCGGGCGCAGGAAGCCCCGGCCATGGCGATGCGGTAGTGGCCGAAGCCCATGCGGATGGTGCTGACCACGACCGCGTTTTCGCGGGCGAAGGGCTCCCCGTCCTCGCTGCGCACGACGTCCTTCAACCCGAAGATGGAGCCAAGGTACGGGTTGTCCCTCAGCCGGAGCGAGTAGGCTTCATCCGGGTCGAAGTGATATCTGCGGGCCAGCATGCTCTGCCACCTGTCCGCAGCCCGGGATTGCGATAATTTTAACGCATTTCCATAAACGACATATCTTCCATTCTCTTTTTTCATACAAGCGCTCCGCGAGGCTGTTGGCAGCACAAAAGCATCCGAGGTTCCGGTCACCAACGGATTATAACGGCACTGGCGACCAGCGGGCCAGTCCAGGGACGATTTCAGGTGCCATCAGACAGGCATGCCATTCCGGATCTGGGCAGCCCGGTGGCCGGGACTAACCCTTCAGGCCCGAGCTGGTGGCGCTTTCGACAAAGAAACGCTGCGCCAGGATGTAGACGATCATCGGCGGCAGGATGGCGATGGCCGCCCCCGCCATGACCAGGTTGACGTTGTCCGCCGCCCGGCCGCGCAGGATCGACAGGGAGAGGGTCAGGACATGGTTGGCGCGGTTGCCGGTGTTGATGACCACCAGCGGCCAGAAGAAGCTGTTCCAGGCATACAGGAAGGTGAACGTGGCCAGCGTGGCCAGGGCCGGGACGCTGGCGGGGATGAAGATCTTCGTCAGGATCTGCAGGTGGGAGGCGCCGTCGAGCAGGGCAGCTTCCTCGATCTCCTTCGGGATCGTGATGAAGAACTGGCGCATCAGGAAGGTCCCGTAGGCGGTGAAGATCCAGGGCAGGATCAACGAGACCAGTTTGTCGACCCAGCCGATGAGGACCATGAATTGATAGAGCGGCGTGACCAGCACCACGAAGGGGATCATGATCGTCCCGAGGTAAATGATGAACAGCTGTTCGCGCCCTGGGAACTGCAGACGGGCCAGGGCGTAACCGCCGACGATGGAGGTCGCCAACTGGCCGACCATCACCAGAATGGTCACCAGGACGGTGTTCGTCAGGCTGCGATCCAGACCCTGCAGTTCGGTTACCTCGGCATAGTTCCCCGGGTGGATGGTCAACTTCTCGACCGGCTCGCTCAGGCGGACGTTCTGCAGCACCGAGTCGCAGGGGCTGGCCGGGTCAGCGAAGCGCCCAAAGGCTGTCTGGTTGATCAGCACCATCGGGACGACGTGCCCGTCGACGGGCACGTCCCAGAGCAGCTCCTGGGTGTTGTTGTAAAGGACGATGCGCTGATTCTCGACCCCGCCCGTAGGCTGGATCTCGTCCAGTGGCAAGGTGTAGGTGACGTCCGGATGATCGGGGTCGGTATACACGCCCATGCGGATATTGCTCTCAACCAGCGCATACTCCTGCAGCTGCCCCTCGACCGTGACGTAGTACAGCGGCAAGGGCTCCGGGTAGCCCGGGACGGTGGCCGTGAGCTGCTCGCGCGGCAGCAGGCGCGGTGGGTAACGGAAGGTATCCCTCTGGGTTTTGAAGGACGTGCTGAACATAAAGATGAATGGGAACAGCATGATGGTAGCGAAACCGATCAAGACCACGTATGTGACCAGTTTGCTTAGGAGGGCGAAGAAGCGGTGGGGTGATTTCATGGCTCTCTCCTCATCCCCTCATGCATACGCGCCGCTGCGCTGGCGCCGGTACTGCAGCAGGGTCACGCCGAAGATAACGATGAACAGGACCCAGGCGACCGCCGAGGCATATCCCTGCTGAAAACGCTGGAAACCGCGGACATACAGGTAAAGCACCAACGAGAGGGTCGAGTTGGCAGGCCCCCCGGGCGGCTCGGTGTTGATCAGCACGTAGACCTGCTCGAACAACTGCAGCGCATTGATGACTGCCGTGGTGACCACAAAGAAGGTCGTCGGGCCAAGCAGGGGGATGGTGATCCTGCGGAACTGGGCCCACCTCCCGGCCCCGTCCACGGTGGCGGCCTCGTAAAGTTCCCTGGGAATGGCCTGCATCCCGGCCATGAACAGGACGGTGTCGAACCCGATCCACTGCCAGGCCGACATGATGACCACCGCCAGGAGCGCGATGCGCGTGTCGGACAGCCAGCGGATCTGCGGATCGAGAATGGCGCTGCCGAACAGGGTGTTGATCGTCGTGACCGCACTGGTGATCGAATAATTGATGTAACCGACGGCGGCATTGTAGAGCCACTGCCAGATCAAGGCGACACCGACAACAGCCGCCACACTGGGCAGAAAATAGATCGCCCGGAAGAATTTCATCCCCGGCAGCTTGCTGTTGAGCAGGTTCGCCAGGAAGAGCGCCGGGATCACGCTGAGCGGCACCGCCAGGAGGCAGAAGACGATCGTATTGCGCAGGGCGATCCAGAAAAGCTTGTCCTGCGCCCCGAGGATGAAACTGCGCTCGAAGAAGTTGAACCGCATCAATTCGTCGTAGACGGTCATATCCAGCGCCTCGGTGACTGGCTGGTCAGGCGTCGTGAGCGGGGCGATCGTCAGGTTGAACAACCTGGCGTAATTCTGCAGACCGACCCAGTCGCTGACGTGAGTGGTGGCATCATAGTTGGTGAAGCTGAAGTACAGGGAGAGCAGCAGGGGGCCCGCAAAGAAAAGCAGGAAACCAAGCAGGTTGGGTGACAGGAACAGGAAACCGTTCAGCATCTGTTCGTGAGCCGTACTGGCTCCCAGGGCTACGGCGCTGTCCCTACGCCACAGGGCCCAGATCATCAACCCGAACAGGAGGCCCCCCCCAACCAGCAGGCAGGGCAGGAAGCTGGTAAAACGCCGGACCACGGCCAGCAACCCCGAAAGGGTCCCGATCGCCAGGAGGAAGGTCGCCATGAAGGCGAGCATGACAACCTTGCCGACACGCTTGAGCATCTGCCTGCGCTCGGGATGGTTCTCGTAGCGGTCCCCCAGGGCGCTGATCAAATACCCGGCCAGGACTCCGCCGAGATAGGGGATGCCGCGCCCGAACGTGGAAGCCAGCGAATCGATCCCGGTGAACATCCCCAGGACATGCATGCCTCCCAGGAAGCAGAACAGGAATCCGAGGTAATTGACCGCCAGAGAAAGCACCCGGCCGCTGTGCCGGCCGCGTTGGACGAAAAGCGCGGTCAGGCTGCTGGCGGCAGCGGTCAGCACCAGGAGCGCGCCAAGCGGCAGGCGAAGCCAGAGAAGCATGTCTCCGGCCCGCAACCAGACCAGCAGCCCGCCCGCCAGGCCGGCGATGGCCAGGACGATATGCCAGATGACTGCCGCGCGCAACAGGATCACCGTACGGCGATCCGCGGCCTCGAGCTGAATCGATGCTTTCATAGGCGCCTCCTTAAGGAAAGCGAACCACCGCCGCCAGAGGCAGCAGCTCTTGGAGAACACCTCCCGTCATGAGGGTTCCAGGGTTGAGCGGATGGGGGTGGTAGAAACCGTATCATTTTCACTCTTTAATCGATGGGAGAAAATTGCATGCCCTCTTCTTCAAGCGCTCGTCGCAGGATGACCTTCTCCTCCTGGGATTGGGGGCGAAGAAGGGTCGGACGGGCGCCTCGATTGCGCCCGTCCGATGGCGGAACAGAATTAAGGATTGAAGGTGCGGTTGGCTTCTGCGCAGATGCTGATCTGGAACTCTTCCAGCGTCGTCTGGCCGGTCATCAGCGCCTGGATGGCCGGGTCCATGACCGCCACGAACTCGGGCCAGCTGCCGGCCCACAGCGGTCCCTCGGCCACCGGATCGTCCATCAGGCTATCGATGAAGGCCTGGTTGTTGTCCGGGGGAGTGAAGGTCAGAAAGGCATCGATCGCTTCCTGGCTGACGCGACTGGGGATGTTGGTACCCAGCTCGGAAATCATGGCCTGCGTCTCGGCGGTGGTCAGCCTCTGGACCAGCTGCCAGGCCTCCTCGGGATGGGCCGTGTTGGCGTTGACGACATAGGCGCCCCAGAACAGCCAGTCGCCCATGTGGCCGGAGGGGCCCGTCGGCAATGCGACTACGTCCCAGTTGAAGTTGGCATTGGCGCGCACACCGGGTGTGGCCCAGCGGCCGTTCTGGAACATGGCAACGCGGCCAGCCATGAAGGGCGGTTCGCTATCTTCGCCATACGGAACGGCGACGGGATTATCGCCAACGTACAGACTGCGCTGGAAGGCCAGGCCCTCGAGCGAGGCGGCGGAATCCAGGCCACAGGCGGTGCGGTCGGTGTTGTAGAAACCGCCGCCGGCAGCGTTCATCCAGACCCCGTAGGGGCCCCACCACGCATTGGCGCCATAGCCGTAGATATCCGGCCCAAGGGCGCGCACCCTGGTGGCGACGTCATAGAAAGCTTCCCAGTCCCACTCGCCGGCAGCAGCCAGCTCGCGCGGGTCGGGGGCACCGGCCTCAATGATCAGATCCAGGTTCAGGTACAGCACGAAGGTGGACACATCGCGGGGAACGCCCCACAGGGCACCGCTGCCGGCACCTTCCGCGCCTGTCTCGATGTTGTGGGTCATATGGGCCATCGGGGCCGCATAGAAATCGTCCATGTTGAAGTCAGGCGTCTGGCTGGCCAGGTCATTCAGGTTCAAAATCAGGCCGCGCGAGGCAAAGTCGGCCACATCGGTGCCCGGAATCCAGAAAACATCGGGGGCTGTGCCGGCGGCGATTTCGGTCTTCAACACATCCTGGTAGCTCGACGTCTCTGCGCCACCTGGTTCGTAGACCAGCGTGATCCCGGCGGGCAGCTGAGCCTGGATTGCATCGCTGACGGCCTGGTAGACATCGATCTCGGCCTGGTTGTCGGGGCGGGTGCGCCAGCGTAAGGTGATCGGCTCCTCACTGGGCGCTTCCGTCGCCGGCTCGGTGGCAGGCGTCCCGCAGGCGGCAAGCGCCATGCTGAGGACAATCACCAGACCAAGGACCGTCAAAATCGGTTTGCGATTCATAAAGGTTTCTCCTTCTTGAGGTTGGGTCATTTCACTATTGAGGTTGCCAAAGAACACAGCCAAAAAGGTCAGGCAGGTCACCACCTCCTTTTTTCGTTTACATGTTGGCAATTGGAAGAACAGGATTGCAACCCCGACAATGGATCACGACTTGCAGGTCGATGTCGATTCTCGAACGACAAGCTCAACCGTCATTCGCAAATGCTGGCAGGCAGCCCCGGGGTTCTCCACGGCATCGATCAAGAGGCGGGCTGCCTCGGCACCGATCGCCAGCATGTCCTGGCGTACGGTGGTCAGAGAAGGGTAGAAATAGGAGGCCAGCGGCATATCGTCAAAGCCGACCACGGAGATATCGTCGGGAACCCGCAGGCCGGCCTCGTGCAGAGCGCGGATGGCGCCGATGGCCATGCGATCATTCTGGGCAAACAGCGCTGTGAACGGGACCCCGAGCTCCAGCCAGCGGCGGACTGCGTTAAATCCTGAGGTCGCGGTCCAATCCCCCTCGCTGATCAGCGCCGGGTCCGGCTCGAGGCCGGCTGCGCGCAGACAGGCCTCATATCCATCCTGGCGGTCCTGGGAGCAGTCTTCGACCAGCGGACCAGTGAGCATGGCGATCCGGCGGTGGCCGAGGTCGATCAGGTGGCGGGTGGCAATGCGCCCGGCGCCCTCGTCGTCCAGGGCGACCGAGTTGATCCCCCCTGCCCGCGGGCGGGCGCCGACCAGGACCGTGGGGACATTCTGGGGAACATGGGTATGGCGGCCATCGGCATAGGGATTAATGACGATCAGCCCTTCGGTCCTTCGGCTGGAGACCAGTTGCTCAATGAGCATCGTGAAGGTGTCGTCGTCCGGCGCCGAGGCAGACATCACATAGAAACCTTTCTGATGAGCCTGAACCGTGGCGCCTTCGATAATGCTGGCGAAGGTGTAGTCGGTGAGATTGGGGGAAAGGCAGGCGAAGGTATGCGGGCGCCCAAGGGCCATGTCACGTGCCATGGCATTGGGTTGGTAGCCCAGTTCCGCTATGGCGGCTTCGACCTTCCGGCGGGTTTCCGGGCTGACTCGTTCATTCCCGTTGATGACGCGCGAGACCGTCTGGTGGGAGACGCCTGCCCGGGCAGCGACCTCGCGGATCGTGATTCCAGCTGGCATGGGAAATCCTTCCCTGGAGATGGACCGGTTACCCATATGTGACCGGTAACGTTACCGGTCACATTGTAGCATTAAAAAAAGGGCGATTCAATATGACAAATATCCTCATCTTCGCGCCCAGGAACGACTCCCCCCACCCGTCAGGATCGGATCTCGAGCAGCCGGTCGTGGCCGGCCAGGTCCTGGTACAGGTGGATCTCCGCCCGCTCGAAGATGTCATAAGCCAGTGCCATCGCCGGGGGGCCCTGGGAGGCCTCGATCTCAAGCAGCAGCAGCCCACCCGGGGCAAGGTAGGCAGGCGCCTCCCGCAGCAGGCGGCGGACGATTGCCAACCCATCCTCCCCACCGTCGAGGGCCAGGGTCGGCTCGTGACCGTAGACCAGCAGCCGCTGCAGGGTCCCGGTGGGGATGTAGGGCAGGTTGGCGGCGATCAGGTCGTAGGAACGCTGTGCCCGGCTCTCTTCCAGGCAGGGCAGCAGGTCGCAGTGGATGAACTCCACCCGCCTGGCCACCCCGTGGCGTTTGGCATTCCGACGGGCGACCACCAGGGCAGGTTCGGAGATATCGGTGGCGGTGACCCGCAGGCCGGCCAGGTTGGCCGCCAGGGCGATCGCGATGCAGCCCGATCCGGTGCCGACGTCAGCGACGGTCAGGCCGCGCCGCCGGCGGCACCCCCTCAGCCAGTCAAGGGCCCGTTCGACCAGCAGTTCGGTCTCCGGGCGGGGAATGAGCACGTCAGGGGTGATCTCCAGGACCAGGCCATAGAACTCCCACTCCCCCAGAACATAGGGCAGCGGGCTGCCGCCCTCCAGGCGCTGGACGGCAGCCTCCAGGGCGGCCAGCTGTTCGGGGCCTGGAACCGCTTCAGGATGCGCCAGGACCCAGGCGCGCCCCCGGCCCAGGATCTGGGCAGCCAGGACCTGGGCGTCGAGTTCGGCCGAATCGCTGACCAGGGCCAGGCGATCGGAGAGAACGGGAAGCAGTTCGGCAAGATTCATTCGCGCAACGTCCCCAAGGTCAGCCGTTCGAGCAGGACCTGCTGCAGGAGCAGGACGACCGCCACCTCCGGCTGGGGCAGCAGGGCGACGCCGAAGGCGATCCTGTTCAGCGGCGGATGGTCGGGGCGGTCGTTGGTCTGCATGCACCCGGCCCAGTCGCCCGATCGCATCAGGACGGCTCCCTGCCCGGCGCGCGGGGAGCCGTCCTCGTCGTAGTCGACCGGCAACTCGTCCAGCGCCCGCAGGCGAACGCCCCCGGCAACAGCCACGACCAGCACGATCGCCAGGATGCGCAACAGGACCCAAGATACGGGGGCAAGTGTCATAAGACCGATATTTCTCCGGGCCAAGTATACACCCCGACAGACCCAAAGGGCGTTCAAAATCCAGTCCCACGCTGGCGGGGGAAGAAAAACCGCAGAATTCCTTCCGTGGATTCAACTCCGGGAGCCTGTCGGGCTACTCTTCCATGGTGCTGATGTCGCCTTCGGGCAGGCCGAGGGCGCGCGCCTTGAGCACCCGGCGCATGATCTTGCCGCTGCGGGTCTTGGGCAGGCTGTCTACGAAGGTGATCGTCTCGGGTTTTGCGATCGGGCCCATCTCGTGGGCGACGTGATTGCGCAGGTCCTCGGACAGTGTGTCGCTCTTCTCGATCCCCGCCCGCAGCAGCACATAGGCGAAGATGGCATTGCCCTTGAGCTCGTGCGGCAGGCCGATGACCGCCGCCTCGGCCACCGCCGCGTGGCTGACCAGGGCGCTCTCCACCTCGGCCGTCCCCAGACGGTAGCCGCTGACCTTGATCACGTCATCGATGCGGCCGATGACCCAGATATAGCCGTCCCTGTCCTTGCGGGCCGAGTCGCCGGCCAGGTACATGTTCCCGTAGCGGCCCCAGTACTGCTCCTTGTAGCGCTCGGGGTCCTTGTGGATCGTGCGCAGCATCCCCGGCCAGGGCCTGCGGATCACCAGGAAGCCCTCCTCGCCCGGTTGGACCGGTTTGCCGGCCTCATCGACCACGTCGGCGTCGATGCCGAAGAGTGGGCGGGTGGCCGAACCCGGTTTGAGCGGGGTGTCGGGCGTCGGGGAGATCATGAAGCCACCGGTCTCGGTCTGCCACCAGGTGTCCATGATCGGGCAGCGTCCGCCGCCGATGACATTGTGGTACCACTTCCAGGCTTCAGGGTTGATCGGCTCGCCGACCGAGCCCAGCAGACGCAGGCTGGAAAGATCGTGGCGTCTGGCCCAGGCATCGCCGAAGCGCATCAGGCCGCGGATGGCGGTTGGGGCGGTGTACAGGATGGTGATGCCGTATTTCTCGACGATCTGCCACCAGCGGTTGGGATAGGGATGGGTGGGCGCACCTTCGTAAAGGAACAGGGTCGAACCGTTCAACAGCGGGGCATAGACAATGTAACTGTGTCCGGTGATCCAACCCGGATCGGCGGCACACCAATAGCGGTCCTCGTCCTTGAGATCGAAGACATCTTTCAGGGTGGTGTGGACGTACACCATGTACCCGCCGTGGGTGTGCAGGATGCCCTTCGGCCGGCCAGTGGTGCCCGAGGTGTACAGGATGAACAGCGGGTCCTCGGCATCCATCTCTTCCGTCCGGCAGGAGTGGTTCGACACCGGCAGGGCCATCAGGTCGTGGTACCAGTAGTCCCGGCCGGACTCCATGTAGATCTCCTGACCGGTGCGCTTGACCACGATGACATGCTCGATCGTCGCCTGGCGGGCGATGGCTTCGTCGGCGATGCCTTTCAGATCGACCACCTTGCCGCGCAGCCAGCCGCCGTCGGCGGTGATCAGGATCCGGCTCTGGGCATCCTCGATGCGTTCGGCCAGCGACTCGACGCTGAAACCGCCGTAGACCACCGAATGGACCGCCCCGATCTTGGCGCAGGCCAGCATGGCGATCACCTGCTCGGGGATGCGCGGCATGTAAATGGTAACGATATCGCCCTTGTGCACGCCCATCGAGCGCAGGACGTTGGCGAACCTGCACACCTCCCGGTTGAGGGCGAAGTAGGAGTAGGTACGCACGTCCCCCGGCTCCCCCTCCCAGATCAGGGCCAGCTTGTTCTTGCGGTAGGTTTTCAGGTGGCGGTCAACGGCATTGTGGACAATGTTGGTCTTTCCCCCGACGAACCATTGGAAGAAGGGCGGATTGCTTTCGTCCAGGACCTGGTCCCATTTTTGGAACCACTCCAGTTCTTCGGCCCGCTCGGCCCAGTAACTCTGGGGATCCTCGATCGAGCGGCGGTAGAGGGCCTCGCGGTCCTGGACGTGGGCCGCGGCGACGATCTCCGGCGAGGGAAAGAAGACCTCGCCCTCATACTCTTGCTTGTCTTTCGGGTCCATGACGTACTCCTTTGGCAGAACCGGTCACAGAGGCTGGGGCATATGCCCCGGGATGGGCTATTGTACGATTGCTGCCAAACGCTGTCAATACAATTTTGACCCGATTTATCGAATATTGTGAAATCAGGCACTTGCTCTTCTCGGAAAGCCAGTCCGGTGAAATGACGAAGCCGCTTGACCTTGTCAAGCGGCTTCGTTTCTTTCGAGTTTCCGAATTCCATCCGGGTCAAACTGCGAACCTGACCTACGCGCTTTGCCCATCCACCCACACCTTCACGCGGGCTTCGAGCACGTCGAGCGGCAGGGCTCCGCCGGTCAGCAGAACGTCGTGGAAGGTGCGCAGGTCAAACCTGGCGCCCAGCTCCTTTTCGGCTTCAGCCCGCAGGCGGCGGATGGTGATCTCGCCGATCTTGTAGGCCAGGGCCTGGCCGGGCCAGGCGATGTAGCGATCGACCTCGTTGGCGATGTTGCGCGACGTCAGGGAGGTGTTCTCAACCATGAAGGCGACCGCCTGCTGGCGGGTCCAACCCAGGGCGTGCAGGCCGGTGTCGACGACCAGGCGGCAGGCGCGCCACATCTCGTAGGACAGGCGCCCGAAATTCCGGTAGGGATCCTGGTAGAAGCCTACCTCCAGGCCCAGGCGCTCGGCGTACAGAGCCCAGCCTTCGACAAAGGAGGTGAAACCGCCGAAGCGGCGGAAGTTCGGCAGGTCAAGCTCCTGCTGCAGGGCGATCTGCAGGTGATGCCCGGGAACAGCCTCGTGCAGCGAGAGGGCCTCCTGCTCGTAGAGCGGGCGCGCCTTCAGGTCGTAGGTGTTGACGTAGTAGGTGCCGGCCCGGGTCCCGTCGCCGGTGCCGGGCATGTAGTAGGCTGTCGTGCTGCCCGGGGCAGCGAAGTCAGGGATCGGGCGAATACCGTAGGGCAGGCGCGGCAGGGTCTTGAACAGGCGCGGCAGTTCGCCGTCCATGCGTTTGAGGATCAGGGCCGTGCTGGCCAGCAGCGCCTCGGGATCGTCGACGTAGAAGCGCGGGTCGCTGCGCAGGAATGCAACAAAGGCTGCCCGGTCGCCGTCGAAGCCGGACTCCCGGAGGGCGGCTTCCATCTCGGAGCGGATGCGGGCCACCTCGTCCAGGCCGGTCTGGTGGATCTCCTGCGGGCTCATCTCGAGCGAAGTGTAGCTGCGGATGCAGTGGCGGTAGTAGGCCTGGCCGTCGGGCAGATCGGCCGCGGCCAGCGACTCGCGCGCCTGCGGCAGGTATTCGCCGTCGACGAAGCGCAGCAGGGTCACGTAGGCCGGCAGGATCGAGACCCGAATGGCGTCCTTCCCGGCCGCCCGCAGGCGGGCCGCCTCGGCCGCGGACAGAACGGCGGGCAGCCTGACGAAGGGCTGGTAGAACTGGCTGGCGATCGGGTCCTCGACCAGCTGGGCATGCAGCGAGTCGCGCACCCCCTCCAGGGTCACGCGTGGCGGGACCTGGCCCTCCCGCAGCCCGGTCCGCATGACGTCGATGTACTCTTCGGTGTAGCGCAGGAAGGCGTTCAGGCGGGCGATGTAATTCTGGTAGTCGCCAGCAGTCTCCAGCGGCACCTGCAGGCCCAGGTCAGGAAAGTAGGTGTGGAAGCCGCCGGCTTTCGAGATCGGCATACGGTAGGCGCGGAACCTGAGCTGGCCCAGGTCATTCTCAAGCAGGCGGGTGAAGATGTCGAAGTCGAGCCGGTCTTCAAGCGGCAGGGCGCGGTGGTCGAGGGCCTCCAGGCGGCGTTGCAAGCCGCGCAGCCCCTGCAAGCGGCGCTCGAAGTCGGCCTCGGTCACCCCCGGCAGGCGGTCATTGAAACGGTGGTCGCCGGTGGACGTGGCAAAGAGCGGATCCTCCTGCATGCGGGTTTCCCACTCGTCGGCGACGATCTGGCGGAACTGTTCGGATGGGGTTGTCACACAGCCTCCCGAAAGAAGACGGGCAGACCCGCGGTCCGCCCGCGGGGTCATTCCCGGTCCCCGAAACCGGAGACCGCCAGGCGCTCGGCCTCGTCGCGGGAGGAAAGCTCCTCGATGAACTCGTCGATGCTGCCCTCCATCACCGCCGGCAGGTTGTAGATCGAGTTGTTGATGCGGTGATCGGTGACCCGGTTCTGGGGATAGTTGTAGGTGCGGATCTTCTCGGACCGTTCCCCGGTCCCGACCTGGGAGCGGCGGTCGGCCTCTTCGGCCGAGCGGCGCTTCTCCTCTTCCATCTCGTACAGGCGGGCCCGCAGGACCGACATGGCGCGCTGCTTGTTCTGCAACTGCGAACGCTCGTCCTGGCAGGCCACCACCAGCCCGGTCGGCTTGTGGTAGATGCGCACGGCGGTGGCATTCTTCTGGACGTTCTGCCCGCCGGCGCCCGAGGACTTGAAGACCTCGATGGAAATGTCCGATTCGGGGACGTGGATCTCGACCTCGGCGACCTCGGCCATGACCGCCACCGTGGCGGTCGAGGTGTGGATGCGCCCGGAGGCCTCGGTGGCCGGGACGCGCTGGACGCGGTGGACGCCCGACTCATACTTGAGCTTCGAATAGGCGCCCTGGCCGCGGACCTGGAAGACGATCTCCTTGTACCCGCCGATGCCGATGGCGTTCTCATCAACGACCTCGACCTTCCAGTTCTGGCGCTCGGCATAGCGGGTGTACATGCGGAACAGGTCGGCGGCGAACAGGGCCGCCTCCTCCCCGCCGGTCCCGGCCCGGATCTCGACGAAGACGTTCTTCTCGTCGCGCGGGTCCTTGGGAACCAGCATCCGTTTGAGTTCACCCTCCAGGTCAGCGATGGCCGGCTCGAGGTCGGAGATCTCGGAGTGGGCCAGCAGGCGCATCTCCTCGTCCTGCTCCCCGTCCAGGACGCTGCGCGCGTCCGCCAGGCGCTCCAGGCTGCGGCGGTACGTCCGGGCTTTCTGGACGAGCTCCTCCAGGTCGATCCGCTCCTTGTTCAGTTCGGCGGCGCGTTCGTAGTCCCCGCCGACCTCCAGGAGCTGCTGGTTGAGTTCGTCGTAATGTTTTTCGATCGCGGCAAGTTTTTCAAGCATCTGATTCCTACCCTCCCGGCGACTCCCGTCGCCGGAGATTGGGGGCGCGGTCCTGGTCCTTCCGGCGGTTGGAATCTTCGGACTGAGCCGATCATTAATGCGACAATAAGCGCGGCCTCGAACCGCCGCGCCCGACGATTATATCAGCAATCCGACCTGTTTAGCGCATCACGGCCGTCAGGAGCATGGAAAGGACCATGATTACCGTGAGGAAAATGATAAAGCCCCGGTAAATCCGTGTCTGACGTGCCTGGCGGTCAATTCTGGGTTTCTTGTCTTTACGCGAGCTCATTTCTACCTCTTTTTAGCGCCGGCCATGCGCCCCCAGGGCCTTTTGCATGGCGGCCTCAAGTTCTTCGATACTGACCGGCTTGGTGGCATAGGCGTCTGCGCCCATTGCCAGCGCCTGGTCGACCTGGAGATCCGCGGCCTCGGTCGAGAGCATCACGATCGGCAGGCCGAGGGTCTCTTTGCGGCGACGCAGGAATTCTAACATATCCAGGCCGCTCACCTCGGGCATGTTGATGTCCAGGATCAACAGGTCGGGGGCCTCCCCGTCCAGGATGGCCTGGGCCGCCGGGCGCGCGCCCAGGAAATGGCGAACCTTGCAGTTGAGCAGCTTGAGCATCAACTGCACGGCACGGATCATCTCCTCGTCGTCGTCTACGATCCAGACCTGTTTCTTCATTCCAGGTGCGCCTTGATGCTTTCTGCCAGGGCGGCATTGATTCCGGGGACGGCAGTCAGTTCTTCGAGCGTTGCTTCCTTAATCTTATCCACAGAACCGAAATGTTTCAAGAGGCTCTTTCGTTTGACCGGCCCAACCCCGGGGATCGTATCGAGGACCGAGGCCAGGCCCTGCTTCGAGCGCCGGGTCCGGTGGGCGGTGATCGCAAAACGATGGGCTTCGTCGCGGACCCGCTGGACCAGATACAGTCCCTGCGAGTGACGCACCAGCCGCAGCGGATGGGAGCGGCCCGGAAAGAAGATCTCCTCCTCCTGCTTGGCCAGCCCGATGACCGGGACCTTCCCGCTCAGGCCGGCCCGTTCGAGCACGGCCACAGCCCGCCCCAGCTGGCCCTTGCCGCCGTCGACGATCAGCAGGTCGGGCAGCTGGGCAAAGGATTCGTCGATCCTGCTGCCCGGCTGGGCGGCGGCCTGCTGCCCGGCCTGCCAGCGCTTGAACCGACGGGTCAGGACCTCCTCCATGGAGGCGAAATCGTCGGGCCCGCGGACTGATTCGATGTTGAAGCGGCGATACAGTTTCTTGTCCGGCACACCCTGGCTGAAGACGACCATCGAGCCGACCGAAGCCGTCCCCTGGGTGTTGGAGATGTCGTAGCACTCGATCCGGTTCGGGGGCCCGGCCAGGCCGAGCGACTCCTGCAATTCGGCCAGGGCCTGTTCCTGGCGGTGGGTGTCAGCCTGCCAGCGGGTGCGCAGGGCCGCCAGGGTTTCGCTGGCGTTCTCGGACGCCATGCTGAGCAGTTCCTGCGACTGGCCGTTCTGCGGGACGAAGATCTCGACCTTCTCACCACCGCGGCGCGAGCGCATCCATTCCTGGATGATGCGGGCCTCCTCGATGTCCTGGGGCAGCATCACCTGCTCGGGGATCGTGGCCGCCTCGGTGTAGAACTGCTTGATGAAACCGGCCATCACCTCGGCATCGGCCGTGTCCTCGGTGCCCTCCAGGATAAAAACCTCGCGGCCGATCAACTTCCCACCACGGATGAAGAAGACCTGCACGCAGGCTTCGTTGTCGGCGCGTGCCAGGGCCAGGACATCGGAGTCCTTGTAATCGGCCGGGAAGACGACCTTCTGGCGCTCGACGATGGTCTCCAGGGCCCGGATCTTGTCACGCAGGGCGCCGGCGCGCTCGAAGTTCAACTCCTCGGCAGCCTGCTCCATTTCCTTCTGGACCCGGGCCAGGATCGGCTCGGCGTGGCCGTCGAGGAAGGACTGCAGGTCGGCGATCATCTGGCGGTACTGATCCTGGTCGACGGCACCGATGCACGGGCCCAGGCAGAGGCGGATGTCATAATAGAGGCAGGCGCGCTTGTCCTGGCCGGTGATCGCGCGGTCACAGGTCAGATAGGGAAAGACCCGCCGCAGCACATCCAGGGTCTGGTGGACCGCCCAGGCGGAGGTGTACGGGCCGAAATAGCGCGCCCCGTCGTCCTGCATCAGGCGGGTCACGGTGACGCGCGGAAAGGCCTCCTGCCAGTGGATCTTGATGTACGGGTAGCGCTTGTCGTCCTTCATGCGGACGTTGTACTTGGGGCGGTGCTTCTTGATCAGGTTCATCTCGAGGATCAATGCCTCGAGTTCCGAACCGACCACGATCCACTCGATGTCGGCGATCTCGCCCGCCAGGCGGCGGGTCTTGTTCTCCTGGCTGGCATCGGTGTGAAAATACGAACGCACCCGGCTGCGCAGGTTGACCGCCTTGCCGACATAGATCACCTTCCGGTCGGCGTTCTTCATCAGGTAGCAGCCGGTCCTGGTCGGGAGGGTGTTGAGGATGCCCCGCAGGTGCTCGGAAATTTCCATCACCAGGATTTTAACCCAAATTGGGGAGAACGGCTGAGAACCGTTCCCCCCGTCATGCAACTGTAAGCCGGCCTATTTCTGGACCAGCACGAACGTGCCGGTGAAGTTGACAGTGACCGCGAAGGTGCCGCGGGCGGTCGCACGAGGAGCACCGAGCACCAGCCGGCCAGGTTCCAGGCGGACAGCTTCCGCCTCCAGGTCGACCCAGGCGCTGCCATCCCAGTACAGGATCGCCAGATCGGCCGGGCTGGCACCCTCGGGCACCTGGAAGGCGACATTGACCTGGCCCCCGGGCAGGATCGTGACCGGGCCGCCATTGTCCAGGCCGGCAGACAGACCCGAAAGATAGGTCAGGCCGGGAGCGAGGACGCCGGGCAGGTCGTCGAACGGCCTGGGAGCCAGGCTGGCCGTGCCGCTGGCCGGGCAGTAGAAGATCACCCGGTCACCGACCGGCAGGCGCAAGGCCGTGCCGCTGTAGTGGACGCAGTCCAGCCCGACCGGTTCGCCCCCGAGGACCTCCACCCAGTGGAGCGGCAGAGCCTGCACGGGGAGGTCTTGCCCGGGAAGGGCCTCGTCGCAGGAGTCGAGAACCATCGCCACCAGGGTCGCCGAACCCACGTCGTACGGTCCGTAGGCGTTCCCATTTGTCTCGACATCGATGAAGTTCACCGTGGTGGTATCGGCATCGCCTTCCACCAGGTAGAAGCCGACGTCACCGTTGTCATTGAAGGTGCCGCAAACGACCGTGACGGTGGTTCCATCGACGGGCGGGACCAGGCCGCCGGCGGCGGCCCCCACCCCAACCGGGATTCCCCCGCCAAACGCCATCACCCCGACCCCACTCCCACGATTGTTGGACGCATCCACATAGACCAGCTGGACGTTCCCGGGAAGGAACATCGCAATGTCGAGGCCGTCGGCAAGGTCGCCCCCCGTCCAGCCGTTGTTCGAGAAGCTGCTGTCGGTGACTGTCACATCGCCAGTCGCGTAGAGGATGGCGCCGCCAAAGGCATTATTGGAAGCGACCACATTCGAAAGGGTGATCGTCCCGGCCGCCGGGAAGGCCACCTCCTCCGCCCCGCCGGCAGGAAGATCCGCGAAGGGGAGCTGCATCACGATCAGGCCGTCCCCGTTGCCGTTGAACTGGCTGTTGCTTACCTGGAGGTCACTTTCCAGCCCCCCGAACAGGATTGCCCCCACCTCGCTGCCGGAGACGGTCAGGTCGTCGACCAGGATGTCGCCGCTGAAGTTGATCACTGTCACCCCTGTAGCGGTCAATTCGCCGCCCACGACGGTCACGTCGTTGACAGCCACGGTCCCGCCGAGGGGGGCTTCCACCAACACGCCAACAGCAGAAGGTTCGTAGAAGAGCAGGTCGTTGAGGGTCAGGTCATCGTTCCAGACGATCTCCAGCGACTGTCCGTCGAAGACCGTGACCCCGCTCACAACCCCGGCACCCACATTCCAACCACCCTGGACGGTCAGGGCATCCAGGGCGAACAGGGCGCTGTTGTCCAGGGTAATGACCGGGCCGTCGCCCAGACCGGTGTAGGCATCGGCGATGTAGATCGTGCCGTCGCCGGAATAGGCCCCGCCCCCGAGCAGGCCGACCAGGTCGGTCAGCGAGTCCTCGGGGGGAGTGCAGCCCGCCCCTCCAGGGGCGACGCCCGCCGGGCACCACCAGGCCACCCCACTGGCAACGAGGCTGGCCGCCTCCTGGGTCGCCAGCGGCTCGGTCTGCCCTTCCGCGTTGAGGACTACGATCCCGGTCCCCTGCGGGAGCAGGTCGAGGGCCTCCGGCACGCTCAAGGATTGCTCCGCACCAGTTACCGGGGGCTCTTCAGACTCCCCGGTCCCGCCCTCCGGCTCCGGTGGGATCTCGGTCGGGGTCACCTGGGGAGGCGGGTCGCCCTCCTGGGCCCGGACGCCGGCCGGCAACAGCAGTTGACTTACGACGACAAGAGCGATGCAAAGAGGCAACCAGGCGTGTTTTTGGAACGACATGTATCCTCCCGAATTCCAGCCCCCGTGCCCGGCGGCTGTCCATGAATGGATTGTGCGATTCTTACAAAGAGGATTGTCGTGAAGAATGGGGAAAAAGGGTCGTTTCAGCGTCCAAGGTCCGGGATCCAACGCGCGCCGGCCCGATTCAAAGACATTCCATCCAGTTCGGCTTTTTCCATGAAAAATCCGGGCAGTGCGCTGGCACTGCCCGGAGGTGGATCGGGTGGAAAAATGCTCCTATGGCGTGATGACCGGCAGGGCCGGGTCGCTGATCGTGACCAGCTCGGCATAGATCCACAGCAGCTGGGTCGGGTCATAGGGCGAAACGACCGCAACCCACAGCCCGTCGGCAGTGATGCCGACCGCCGGGAGCGACTCGCCCGATGCCAGCATGCCGGGCGTCTCGGAGAACAGGTCGGGAGCGGTGCGCAGGTTGACCGGCGCGGCGGCATTGTTGGTGACGAGGGCTCCGGTCGTCTGGGCAGGCGGCGTGGTCCCGGAGGCCGGGTCGACCGTGGCGGCAGCCGTCGGCTGGGCCGCCGGGGCGTAGGTCATGCCCAGCAGGCGGGACAATTCACGGTTGTAGTCCTCGCGCTGCAGGCGTGCCAATGCCACGCCCTGTACCACGGCTTCCGAATCCGCCCCGCCCAGGAAGCCGATCAGGGTATTGATCACCGAGTTCATGTAGGTGACCTCCAGGGCCTTGAGGGTCGCCAGGCAGGACGGCACATCCAGGTCTTCGGCCCGGCGGCGGACCTCCTGCAGCGAGGGGATGACCTGCACCAGCTGTTCGCGCGGCGTCTGGGAGGCCAGGGTGGCGGCATCGTCGAACTCGCGCATCAGGTGATTGACCGGCTCGACCGTGGCGGCCAGGTTGCCGGCCGCACACGGGTCGGGAGTGGGAAAAGCCGTCGGGGTCCCGGCGACCGGCTCGGTCTCTTCGACCACCCGCGGGACCGGCGTGGCAGTGACATCCCCTCCGCAGGCGCCCAGCAGCAGGGCGGCCAGCGACAAGGCAACGAAGATCAGTGTTCGTCTGTTCATAATGCAATCCTTTGCATGAAAGTGATCCTGGCCTGCCCCTGGAACTCCCAGGCCAGGCACTCAACCCCAGGTGGGGAAAGCAGCACCTGCGTGGAGCGAGTCTGAAATTCAAGGGACGGCGGATGCCGTCCCTTGAAATTGTAACACGTTCGATCCCCTCCGGATCAGCGGGCGACCAGGACGAAGGTGCCGGTGAAGGTGACCTTCACCGTGACGAAGCCGCCCTCCTCGCGCACGCCGCGCAGGATGAGCATCTCATCCTCGGGCGTATCGGGGTGCAGCGGGATGGGCTGGCCGTCGAACTGGTCGCGCGGCAGTTCCACCCAGTCGCCTTCACCGTCGTTGGCAGTTTCATCCCAGAACAGGATCGAGAAGCGCTCGTCTGCCATGCCTTCCGGGATCCGGAAGGTGATCAGGAAGTAGCCGCCCTGCTCTTCGGTGATGATCGCCTGTCCGTCCTGTTCCACGCTGAGGGTGACCGCCGCCACGAAGCGCGGGCCGGTGGCCAGCGGCGCGGGCAGGTCCTCCTCCGAGACGTGGTGGATCAGGAACAGGCCGCTGCCCGGGCAGGCATAGCGGACTTCGTCGCCATTGGGCAGGACCAGGACGGTGGCGCCGTAATTGTCGCAGTCCACTTCCACCGGCGTGCCGCCCGTATCCGGCACCTGGACCACGTTCGAGGGCGGAGCGGGAGGCTGCGGCGGCTTGGGTGGTTCGGGGATGCACGGATCGGTCAGGTCGACGAAGTAGTCGCCGTCGGTGTTGGCCAGGAAATTGATCGTGCCGGCCAGGGTCAACGTCCCGAGCGGACCGGGGGCCACCTGGAAGCCGTAGCCGCCGTTGTTGGCATAGGTCCCGCCGGTGACGGTCACGTCGATGCCCAGCGGGCCGAAGCAGGCAAAGGTCCAGCCGCTCATCAGCATGGCGCCATCGGAGCCGTTGTCGCTGGCAATGACGTTCTCGACAAGCACATCATTGGTGCCGACGATCTGCAGCCCAAAGACGGTATTCTCGACGAAGGTGCTGTCGGTGACCGTGATGACCCCGCCGTCATGGGATTTCAGGAAGGCGCCAATGGTGGTCACGTCATTGCCATCCACGACCACATTCTCGACAGTGATGTTCCCCTGCTGGGTGATGGCGTACAGGCCGTAGGAGCCGTTCGCCTCGAAGCTGCTGTTGAGCACGAAGATGTTGCCGACGCAGACGCAGGCGGCTTGCAGGTAGGCGCCCTTGACGCCGTTGAAGGAGGCGGTCACCGTCTCGAGGGTGATATCGCCGTCGGTGCTGTGGGCATAGATCCCGTAGCTGCCGTTATGATTGAATTGGCTGGTGAGGACGTCGACGACGCTGGTGCCATCGGTGATCAGGTAGGCTCCCTTTTCGCCGTTCCAATCGGCCGCGACATCCGTCAGGGCGATATCGCCGTGCGATTCGACCCACAGGCCATACCAGACATTCTGGTTGAACCGAGAATCATCGATCGTGACGCCAGCGGTGCCGGCCAGGGTGTCCACCAGGGCACCGATCCTGTTGAGGTCGGCGACGACCTGGTCCAGGGTGACTTCGCCGGCCGAGAGGATAACCAGGCCGTAGTCGTCGTTGTCGCTGAAGGTAGAGTCGGTCACCGCGACAATGCCGCTGCCTTCGTCGTTGAGCAGATCGGCACCATCCCAGCCGTTGGCATTGGCATTGACCTGGTCGACGAAGATGCTGCCGCCGGACCCGAGGTACATGCCGAAACCGTCATTGGCGTCGAAGGTGCTCAGGCTGACATCGACGTCACCCGTGCCTGCGCAGCCGGTGCCCCAGAAGTCCAGGCAGTTGTCGACGTACAGGCCGGTGTCGGCATTGCCGCTGGCGAGCACCTCACTGATGGTCACTGCCCCGTTGGCCCAGATCAGCAGGCCAACCCCGTCATTGCCATTGGCGCCGCCGAAGTCACCATTGGTGACGGTGACACTGCCGGCACCGGTCAGAAGCGGGTCGTAGACCAGCGGGTCGGGGTCGTTGTCGACGATGTAGGCGGTGTCGAGCACAGCCCCCGGACCATCGGGGTTGTTGACGGCATCGGTGTTGTCGAGGACGATGTCGCCGCCGCTGGTGGCCACCGTCAGGGCGGGAGCCGGGGCGCCGGTGTAGCCGGTCAGATCGACGAGGATGTCGTTGAGGGTGACAGAGTCAGCCCAGTCGATGATCACCGGGACGGTGAAGGTGGTCGTACCGCCCAGGTCGCCTTCGGAACCGGGCGTCAGGTTCCAGCCGCCCTGCAGGGCCAGGGCATCCAGATAGTCCAGGGAGGCGGCGTCGAAGCTGATGACCGGCTCGGTCCCAGCGTAAATGCCATCCTGGAAGTAGATCGTCCCGTCACCGCCGAAGGCCGGATCGAGGGCCGCGGCAGCATTCAACTGGACGATCAGGTCGGTGACGTCCAGGCCAACGAGGCACTCCACATCCCCGGGGAAAAATCCGGGCGGGCACCAGACCGGGTCGCTGTTGGCAAGGATCTCGGCCGCGTCCAGGGTTGCCAGGGGTTCGACCTGGCCCTGGTCATCGACGACCACGATCGCGGTCCCGGGCGGGGCTGCATCGAGGATCTCGGGTACGGTGGGAGTCTCCGCCGCCGGTTCGGCCGGGGGGAGCTCGTCGCCCGGTTCGGCCGGGGGCAGGTCGTCGCCCGGTTCGACCGGGGGCAGCTCGTCGCCGGTCTCTTCGACCACTTCGGTGGAGGTCGGCTCGGGCGGAGCATCGTCATCGGCGAGCGCCATTCCGGGCGTAGCCAGTTGGAACAAAACGACAAGAATGACAATCAGGGGAAGAAAGATACGTCTGGTGTTCATTGCTCTCCTTTCTCGAAAATTAAGATCAGACAAATACAAAAGGATAACGGCATGCACATGACCTGCAGGGTTGTATGTACATGAAATCACAATAATTATAGCCAGGTTTTCGTCTCAAAAGGGTCGCAATTTATGACCATTGGTACTGGGGGTCCTGGTGGCACGCAGGACCGGTCGGAACGTGGTTTCGCGTCCAGGTCCCATTGCGCTTCCCGGCGCGCCTATGGTATAACAGGCCCATCTTTACAGTCTTTTCCACTCATCGACCCATGGAGGAGTCATGAACGAACCTTTGCAAGTCCCGCCCCCCACCCCTGAGATCGTGCCCCAAGGCAGCGACAAGAAGGGTCTGGCCATCGCCGCGCTGGTGGTCGGGATCATCAGCCTGTGCATGGCCCCGATCCCGTTGATCACCCTGCTCGCCTGGCCGGGCAGCATCGTCAGCATCGTCCTGGGCGCCCTGAGCCTGAAGTCATCGGGCAAGACCATGGCCATCATCGGCCTGATCCTGGGCGTTCTGGCCATGCTCCTGCTGATCGGTATGTTGATCTTCAACATGCTGTTTGCCGCCCCCCTGCTCGAGAACCTGAACCTGTAGTCCACTCCTGCCTGCCCGAACCTCCCGCAGACCTGGCGGGAGTTTTTGCATTGGATGTGATATAAACGGCCTGATGGACGCGACTCCTGAAATCCTGCTCGGCGAACTGCTGCGCCGCCGCGGCCTGAAACTGGCCACGGCCGAATCCTGCACCGGAGGGCTGGTCGCCCACCGCATCACCAACGTCCCCGGATCGTCGGACTACTTCGTCGGGGGGGTGACGGCCTACGCCTACGAGGCCAAGGTGGCCCTGCTGCACGTCTCGTGGGACACGCTGCGGACCCACGGAGCGGTCAGCCGGGCAACGGTGATCGAGATGGCGCGCGGCGTGCGCACCGTCCTGGGGGCCGGGCTGGCGATCGCCGTCAGCGGCATCGCCGGACCCGGGGGCGGCCTGCCCGACAAGCCGGTCGGCACCACCTGGATCGGTCTCTCGGCCACCGACGGCGACTGGGCCCGCCTGTTCCACTTCCAGGGCAACCGGGAGGCCAACAAGGCCGCTGCCGCCGAGACCGCCCTGCAGTTCCTGCTCAACTACCTCGAGGGCAGTCGGGCCCTTGACCTGCCCCCCGCCCCGATCCCCGATCAGCAGGAATAGCTCCCTGGAGTTTGCCATGCGCGACTTCTTCCAATCACTGTTCGTCCCCGGAGATATCCAGAATATCCTGTTTGCGATCCTGACCTTGATCCTGGCCGTCGTCGGGGGGCGTCTGCTGCGCCACTTCATGCCGCGCCTGCTCCAGCGCCAGGCCCTCGTCGACAGGTTCACGGCCTGGATGAACATCGCAGACAAAGATCAGCTCAACCAGCGCGTCGCCAGGGCCGTCTTCTGGATCTTCCTGCTGGGCGGGCTGCTGATCAGCGGGGCGATCCTGGCCAGGATCGCCTGGATCCAGGAGACCTGGAGGTTCGTGCAGCAGTTCTTTGCGGATCTGGCCAGGCTGCCCTTCATGGTCATCCTGTTCGAGATCCTGCTGGTCCTGCTGGCAACCTTCCTGCTCTTCCGTCTGGTGCGCCTGGTCGGACACTGGTTCATCGCTTTGTATGCCAGGATCGAGCATTGGGGCGGGCAGCGCCTGCGACCGCTCAAGATCCAGCGCGTGGTCCTGCTGACGGCCAGGCAGATGACGGACCTGTTCATCGTCACATCCCGCTATCTGCGCCTGCTGGTCAGCGCGCTCCTGGTCTTCATCTACCTGTCCCTGGTCTTCAGCATCTTCCCGGCCACGCGCGGTTTCGTCGCCGGCATTTTCGAGGCCATCCTGCTCGCCCTGGGCGACGGCTGGACCGCCTTCATCGACTACCTGCCCAACATCCTCAACCTGATCCTGATCATCGTCATCACCCGTTACCTGCTCAAGGGCATCCACTTCCTTTTCATCGAGATCGGTAAGGGCACGCTCAACCTGCGCGGCTTTTACCCGGAGTGGGCTGAGCCGACCTACCAGCTGGTGCGCATCCTGGTCATCGCGCTGGCGCTGGTGGCCGCCTTCCCCTTCATCCCGGGTTCCTCTTCCCCCATCTTCCAGGGTATCTCGATCTTTCTCGGCTTCCTGTTCTCGCTGGGCTCCTCGTCGGTGGTGGCTAACATCGTCTCGGGTGTGGTCCTGACCTACACACGCGCCTTCAAGGTCGGCGACCGGGTCCAGATCGCCGACACGATCGGCGATGTGATCGAGCGCACTCTGCTGGTCACCCGCCTGCGCACGATCAAGAACGTCGACGTAACCGTCCCCAACAGCATCGTCCTGGGCAGCCACATCATCAACTACAGTTCCTCGGCTGCCCGGTACGGCCTGATCCTGAACACTGCCGTCACGATCGGCTACGACGTCCCCTGGCGCGAGGTCCACACCGCCCTGATCGCCGCCGCCCGAGCCACAGCGGAGATCCTGGAAGATCCGGCTCCTTTCGTCTTCCAAACCGCCCTCGACGATTTCTACGTTCACTATGAGATCAATGCCTACACCGACCAGCCCAACCAGATGGCGGTCATCTATTCCGACCTGCACCAGAACATCCAGGACAGCTTTACCGCCGCCGGGATCGAGATCATGTCCCCCCACTATGCCGCCCTGCGGGATGGCAACGAGACCACCGTCCCGCCCGAACGGCGCCCGAAGGGCTACCGATCACCGGCCTTCCACCTCGAAATCGGCCGGAAAAAGGATGGAGGAACAGAACCATGAAAACGGTGATCATCATCTCCGCCATGGCTGAATGGCAGGCGGTCAAGGAGTTGCTCTCCCCGGCCGAGGTCGAGGCCACTCCACTGGGCGAGACCTTCTTCTGGCCGCTCGACCCCAAGACACGCTTCTTCCATGGCGGCTGGGGCAAGATCTCGGCTGCCGCCACCGCCCAGCACGTGCTCGACCGCTACCGGCCCGACCTGCTGGTCAACCTGGGGACCTGCGGCGGATTCGCCGGGCGTATCGAAACCGGAACGATCATCCTGGTCGACAGGACGATCGTGTACGACATCCTCGAGCAGATGGGGGATGCCAACCAGGCGATTGCCCACTACGCCACGAAAATGGAACTGGGCTGGCTGCCGGAACCGCTCCCATACCCCGTCCTGCGCGGCCTGCTCATCTCTGCCGACCGCGACATCCTGCCGGAAGACATCCCCGTGCTGGTCGAAAAGTATGGTGCCGCGGCAGCGGACTGGGAATCGGGCGCGATCGCCTGGGTGGCACAGCAGAACGCAGTCGCCTGCCTGATCCTGCGCGGGGTCACCGACCTGGTCGACCCGCAGGGCGGCGAGGCCTACGGGGATCTCGCCCTGTTCCACAGCCGCACCCGGGAGGTCATGCAGACCCTGCTCGGCCAACTTCCAGGCTGGCTGTCGGTCAGCACAGGATAACAAACACCGGGGCAGGAGCATTCCCGCCCCGGTGTTTTCTTGTCAGGCCCGGCCTCACCCGGACAGGGCAACCATCAGGGCCACTTCGAGGACCTCATAGATCGCCGCCACAGCCAGGACCAGGATCACCAGCAGGTAGAGCCTGCCGGTCAGCTTCAGGCCGGCCAGGTAGCCCTGGCCGTGCTTCTCCACCCCGGCCGTCTTCGGCCACAGGAGGGCCCGGCGCCGACCAGCATCCCGAGAAACGGGATGATCGCCGAGGGCACCGTGATCTGCAGGAACGAGGCCAGCACCAGGTTGACGACAAAGGTCAGGGCGATAGCCTTGAGGACCTCAACGTTCACATAGGCCGACCCGACCTCGGCCAGGAGCCCACCAGAAAATGACTCCCCCAGCGCGGCGAGCAGCTGATCCTGCAGCGGCCGGTTGAAGGCCACCACGATCATAAAGATCACCACCAGGCCGTAATAGACGGCATTGATGACAATGTAAGCTGTGCGATTGGTTCGCACGATCCCCCAGGCTTCCTTGAGCAGTTTCCTAAGGTTTCTCCTCTCCTCACAAATGGCGTGGCTGACGAATGCGCAGCCACCGGCGGATAAGTAATGTAGAGATACACGTCGAAGATCACCAGAATCACCATTTCAATGGCAATGATCACCCGGCGAGAATGGCGTTCCAGGACATCCGGCATCCTGTAGCTGCGCCAGCGGCAGGAAATGGATTCCCACGAAGCCCATCCGGCGCCGGTCCTACTGGACCTTTGACTCGCTATCGGAGAAGATCTCGGCCGACTCGCCCTCCTGGATCTCCTTGCGTCCGTACTGCCAGTGCCAGAACCACTTGGATTTTTGCAAGAACGTTGCACCCATGAGATCCTCTTTTTCCCGCCACCGGCCTTCTCAGCGCCGGCGCAGCATCCGGATGCGGAACAGGATCCGCAGGAGAACGACACTGTAGAACACCAGCAGGAAGATCGAGAAAACCTGCAGGCCGATGATCCAGGGATATTTCTCGCGCAGGGAGAACACACCCATGTTGGTGACGTTGATGATCAGGACCGGCAGGAAGATGGTCAGGATGGCCAGCAGGCGCTGGTATTTCTGGATCTTGGAATCGTTGTCGGTAAAGATCTCGTCGGCCTGGCTGTCCGTGGCCAGCTTGCGCCAGTACTGCCAGCCCATCATTTCGCCCACGTGCTCCCAGCCGGCGTCCTTGAACAACTGGTAGTAATGCTCGTCCTTCTTGCTCATCGGGACGTAGTCCAGGCGGTAAACGTCGTCGCGCGGCTCGCCCCGGACGAAGAAATATTCCCCCAGGGGGGCCGCCTTGCCCAGGTGCAGTCCCTGCTGCGCCATTTCGCGCAGCCAGGCCTCCTCCCTGTCATCGGCCCAGGCCCAGAACCATCTGTGTTTGCGGATCAATTCCTCTTGCATGTCAACCTCTCTTCCTAGTCTAATATTCCGAGCAATCCCTGCCCGTTGCGATTCATGATTGCCAGGCGGGTGATCTGTTCCTTCAGGACGGCCCTGCCCCTGGCGGTCAGGAGGTAGCTCTTGCGGCGTTCCTCCTCCTTCACCATGCGGATCAGGCCCGCCTTCTCCAAAGTCCCGAAAGCCCCGTACAGCGTCCCCGGGCCAATGGTCACCGTGCCTTCGCTGAGCTTCTCGACCTTCTGCATTACCCCGTACCCATGCATCGGCTCGCTCAAGGCAACCAGGATGTAGTAGGTCGATTCGGTCAGGGGCAGGTATTTCCTCACATCGGATCCAGCCATCTTCTTCTCCTCTCTCGTTAGTCGATATATCGTTTAGCGATATATCAGTTGTCAATATATTACCACACGATATATCGCTTGTCAATATATTCGGGCAAGAGTCCGGTGTTCTCGCAGCGCCGGTAGGAGACCCGGGAAATCCCGGGCCGGGAACTTTCGCGGTTCCCCGGGCGTCCAAGGACCAACCCAGCAGCGCGGAGGGCCGATGAGGAAACCCGCCCTGTGACCAGCGCTCGATCCCGACTCAACCCGACCCATTCTCTCAGGAGGAGAAGCATGTCCACCAGACGCCTTACGCTCACCACGTTCATCCTGCTCGTGCTGGTTTCCACCGCCGCCTGCGGCGGCGCAGCAGGAACCGAAGCACCCGCAGTGCAGCCGTATCAAGACTCCCAGCCCGAATACGAGGTCATCACCGAGCCCCCGGCCCTGGTGGAGCCCTTCGACCAGAATGCCCCACAGGCCACCAGTGCGCCGGCAGGCGGGCAGGGCGGCGCGGCAGAGGAGCAGACCGCCCAGGCCGCCGGGCCGAACCCGCCCAATGACCAGGGCTTCGACTACACCTTCTTCGACAACTACGGGGTCAACCCCTTCATCGACACCGAGGATGACAACCTGTCGACCTTTGCCATCGACGTCGACACCGGCGCGTACACGATCATGCGCTCCTACGTCGAACAGGGCTACCTGCCGCCGACCGATTCGGTCCGGGTCGAGGAATACGTCAACTACTTCGATCAGGGCTACGCCTCCCCACCCGCGGGCCAGGCCTTCGCCATCCACGTTGACGGAGCCCCCTCCCCCTTCGGCGAGACCGAGCGCTACACCATGCTGCGGGTCGGAGTCCAGGGCTACGCCGTGCCCGCCTACGCCCGCCAGGATGTCTCGCTGACCTTCGTGATCGACACCTCCGGCTCGATGAACATGGACAACCGCCTCGAACTGGTCAAGGATGCCCTCGCGTTGCTCGTCGAGCAGCTCGGAGCTCGTGACCGGGTCGCCATCATCGAGTACGGCAGCCAGGCCCGCATCGTGCTCCACCCCACCCGGGGTGATGAGTACGGCCGCATCATGCAGGCCATCAACAGCCTGCACCCCAACGGCTCGACCAACGCCGAGGACGGGCTGCGCCTGGGGTACCAGATGGCCTGGGAGGCCTTCAACCCGGAGGGCATCAACCGGGTCATCCTGTGCTCAGACGGGGTCGCCAACGTCGGCACGACCAGCGCCGGCGGCATCTGGGCCGAGATCGAGAGCTACGCCGAACGCGGCATCACCCTGACCACGGTCGGCTTTGGAATGGACAACTACAACGACGTCCTGATGGAGCAGCTCGCCGACCAGGGCGACGGTTTCTACGCCTACGTCGACGACCTCGACGAGGCCGAGCGCCTGTTCGTCGAGAACCTGACCAGCACCCTGCAGGTCATCGCCATGGACGCCAAGATCCAGGTCAACTTCAACCCCGCGGTGGTCGACCGCTACCGGCTGGTCGGCTTCGAGAACCGCGACGTGGCCGACGACGACTTCCGCGACGACACGGTCGACGGCGGCGAGATCGGTGCCGGGCACAGTGTCACCGCCCTGTATGAAGTCAAACTCACTCCGGGTGCCTACGGCCGCATCGCCACCATCTACCTGCGCTGGGAGGACCCCGCCACAGGCGAGGTGATCGAGATCGTCCAGGACTTCTACACCGAGGACATGGACCTGATCTTCGAAGAAGCCGATCCCTGCTTCCAGTGGAGCGTGATCGTGGCCGAATACGCCGAGGTGCTGCGCGACTCCTACTGGGCGCGCGACAGTTCTCTCGACGCCGTGCTCGCGCAGGCAGTGCGGGTCAGCGAACTGCTGCCGCGCGATACCCGGGTCACTGAACTGGTCGAACTGCTCTACATGGCCCGCCGGCTGGCCCACGATTGACCCAGGCAGGCATCTGCACACGAAACGGGACGAGCGCCTGCCCGTCCCGTTCTGATCGCTGCCGCCTGTCATGCCGGGGATGGAGGCGGCTCGCCATCCTTTGGGAGCCAGACCAGGCTGGCCACGAACCCCAGGAACATCACCCCCGCCGCGCTGAGGTAGGGCAGGCGGATGTCCAGGTCGAAGGTCACCCCGCCGATCAACGGGCCAATGATCCGCCCCAGGCTGACGAAGGCGTTGCTCAGGCCCATGGCGATCCCCTGCGGCATGCTCGCCCGCCGCGAGGTCCAGGAGATCAGGGCCGGAACCTGGATGGCGGTCGCCAGGCCGAAGAAGGCCGTGGTCAGCAGGCTGGCGGCGAAGTCCGCCGCCAGCAGCATCAGCACAAGGCCTGCCGCCGTCCCCAGCAGCCCGGCCCGGATGATCGTCCGCTCCCCGAAGCGCCTGGTCAATGGACCCGCCAGCAGGCCCTGGGCGAGGGCCGAGGCCAGCCCCAGGACCATCAAAATGATCCCGACCTGCCCGGTGCCGTATCCGAACCGCTCCAGGGCATACAGCCCGAAGACATTTGCAAAGACCATCAACCCGCAGGTGCTCAGGAAGGTCAGCAGGAAGAGCGCCCCCAGCGGTCCGAGGATCGCCCTACCCCACAGGCCCAGGTCGACGATCCTGTCCCTCGTGCGACTCACATCCCGCGCCTCGGGGGGCAACGATTCGGGCAGGAAGAGGGCTGCCAGCAGCAGCGAGAGCAGCGACAGCCCGGCGGCGATCAAGAACGGGGTCGCCAGCGACTCGCCGCCCAGCAGGCCGCCCAGGGCCGGGCCGACGATCGTCCCGACCCCACCGGCCGCCCCGAGCAGGCCCATCCCCCCGCTGCGCTCCTTCCCAGGCGTGCTGTCGCCGATATAGGCCATCGTCGTCGGGGCGGTGGCCGAGGACAGGACCCCTGAGAGGATCCGGGCGGCGAACAGCATCCACAACCTCGTCGCCAGGCCAAACCAGACCATCGTCACGGCATACCCCAGGATGCCGATCAGCAGGACCGGCTTACGCCCGACCCGGTCGGACAGCCCGCCCCAGACCGGCCCGCAGACCATCCGCATGACCGCGTACGAAGCCACCAGCAGACCCAGTTCGGTCCCGCCGGCGCCCAGCCGGTCGATGTAGAACGGCATGATCGGGATGACGATCCCGTAGCCGAGCATGATCACGAAGAGCACCAGGACCAGGATCCACACCTGGCGGCGATGGTTGGTATGCATTGCGCCGGTTTCGCTCCCGGTTGCGCGATCGGCAACCTCACTCGAGGGTTACCGTTCCGACCTTGCCGTCCACGGTGATCGTCTGTCCGTCCCGGATCTGGCGGGTGGCACCCCGGGCGGCCATGACCGCCGGGATGCCGTACTCGCGAGCGACGATGCTGCTGTGGCTGAGCGGCCCGCCGATGTCGGTGACCACGGCCGAGGCCAGAGCGAAGAGCGGAGTCCAGGCCGGGGTGGTGGTCGTGGCCACCAGCACGTCGCCGGGCTTCATCTTGCCGAAGTCCTCCGGGCTGAACAGGACGCAGGCCGGGGCCGTCACCTGTCCTCCACCGGTGCCAAGGCCCTTCAGGACGACCTTGCCGTCCTTCTCGCGGGCCTCGCCGCCGCCGATCAGGTTCCTCCAGCCCGAGCGTTCGGGGAGCATGACCGGCGGGCTGATCTTGAGAGCCGCCCGCCACTGGGCTTTGCGAGCTGGAACCTGCTGGGCAACGACCGGCAGGTTGCTGCCCGCGCCGAGCAGGGCGACCAGCTCTTCGACCTCCCGGCCTTCAAGCCAGTAGATGTCGTCGGAGCTCTCGATCGCGCCGCCCGCCGTGAAGCGGCGGCCCAGTTCGGCCAACATGCGCCGGATGAGCGGATGGGCCATGCCCATGTCGAAGATGCTGTCCTCGCGGATGCCGCCGGCCGCCCGGGTCCAGTGGAGCAGTCTCTCGAACCAGCCCCTGCGAGGCCAGCCAAGCCGCCCGAGGACCGCCGCGCTGGCCTGCTCACGCCGCTCAGCGGCCGCCTGCAGGCGCGCATGGGGATTGCCGGCCTGGCCGGCCAGAAAGGCCTTGATCGCCTCCAGCGCCGGGCCAGGGGCCTCGACCGGGGTCGGGCAGGCAAAGTCATACTCATAGAACGTGCGGCCATAATCCTTGAAGTGCTGCGCGATGCGGGTTTGCCATTCCTTCCACCCCGCAGCCGGGACCCCCCGGGGTGCGTGGGAGACCTGCAGGGCGGCCGCCAGGGCCTCGGTCGGGGTCCGTGAGATGTAGTCGGCCAGGGCTGTTTGTTCTCCGGCCCAGGCGGCGATGTCGAACAAAGACTGCTCGGCCCGCACAGGCAGATTCTCGTATCCGAACAGGAAGACGGTCATCTCGGGATCGTCCTTGCGCTTCACCAGGCTCCGGTAGAAGCGGCCGAAGAGAAGCTCACTGGTCGAGGCCGCCGGCAGCGTGGACTGGATGACGGTGTAATAGTGGATGGCCGCCGCGAAGACCGTTCGGACCCCTTCCAGCAGTTCGGATGGGGAGAACGCCTCGATCTCCTTCGCTTCCCATTCTTCCACCACGGCAGCGAACCGGGCGCGCCCGGCCTGCCAGCGTTCGACACTGGCACGCATCATACCGCCGGTCTGCTTGAGCATCGTCTTCGTCATCAACCAGGCCTCGCGGGCGGTCAGGTGGAAGCCGCCGTAGACGTAGCCGTTGATGGCCTTGTAGAAGCCGTCGCGGATCAGCCGGGATTTGTCCGAGCCAAGGACTTCCGTCCAGAGGCGATCGGTCTCCCGGTTGGCGATCTCCAACCCCAGGGTGGCGAAGAGCGGCGAAACCGGGCTGGGTGTGTGCTCGGCCAGGCTGCCACGCGCATAGATTGCCTGCGGATCGGGCCGCACCCACTCGGTGGGCGGGGACGCCGTTCCGGCAGCCTGCTCTTCAGCATCTACGAGGGTCACGATTCCCTGGTTCCCGTCGATGGTGATGACCTGCCCGGAGTGGATCCGGCGGGTCGCCACGCCGGTCCCCATCACCGCCGGGATGCCGTACTCGCGGGCGACGATCGAGCCGTGCGAGAGTGGGCCGCCAATGTCGGTCACCACCGCCGAGGCCATGGCGAAGAGCGGCGTCCAGGCCGGCGTGGTCGTCCCGGCCACCAGCACCTCGCCGGGGCGCATCTGGTCGAAGTCCTGCGATCCAAGCAGGACGCGCGCCGGAGCGGTCACGACCCCGGGGCTGGCGGCCACGCCCTGGAGGGTGCTGCTTTTCTGCGCATCGGCAGAATGGGCGACAAAGATCTCCGACTTGATGCCCATGATGCGCTCCTTCATCGGGATCATCGGCGGAGGCAGCTCGGCCTTGAGCCTTTCGTAGGTAGCCTTGCGTTCGACTACGCAAACAACGCTCGGGCCCTCCCCTCCGGACACCAGGGCCTCGATCTCTTCCTTCTCGAGCCAGAAAATATCCTGCGCCTCTTCGATGGCGCCGGCTTCGACGAAGCGCCGGCCCAGCTCATGCAGCATCGCCCGCAAGGCAGGATACCCCAGGCCGATCTCGGCCAGGGCGTCCTCGCGCACCGCGGCCAGCGATTGCCCCCAGTGGAGGGCGATTCTGAACGCCCAGCGCCGGAAACCCGTCAGGCGTCCCAGGACGGCCTCGCCGGTCTCGATCCGCCGGGCCTGGCTGGCCTGCTGGCGTTCGTGCGGGTTAACCCCCTCGCCGCGCAGGTACATCTTGATGTTCTCAAGCATCGGTTCGGGGCAGTCGCGCGGCAGTTGTTCGGCAAAATCCAGCTGGAAGACGACGTGCCCGAACTGGTCCAGGTGACGGGCAAAGCGGACCTGCAATTCTTTCCAGTCTTCTTCGGCAACCTCGGCAGGCGTCTGGCCATCGCTCAACTGGGCAGCCAGGGTCCCGGAATCGGTCTGCAGCAGGTGGGCCGCCAGCCGGCCGCGCTCCCGGCACCACCGCGCCAGGTCATAGAGCGATTTCTCCGCCCTGATCGGGATATTGTCCCAGCCCATCAGCAGAGCGCTGGCCGGGGGATCGCCTTCCTGCCTGGCCATTTTTTCGTAGACCCGTGTCAGGAGCATTTCCGAACCGGCCGAGGCGCCCATGGTGGCAAACATCAGGGCGCAGGCATAATACATGGCTGCAACGACGATCTCCTGCGAGGTCTGCCACAGGTCATGCCCGGACATCTCGCCCGGCAGTTTGTCCTGCAGCCCGGCGACAAAGGCCTGGTACTCGGGATGCAGCTCGTCGCGCCACAGCGGCACCAGGCTGCGTATCAGGCGCGGGTAGGCCGGGAGCATGTGGAACAGGACCCACAACCAGCCGCGCACCGGGAAATTGGAGCTCATGTAGGCGTAGGCATTGATGCTGGAAAAGTAATACGGCCCCAGGTCCGGACCCGAGCCGATCAAACGTTCTCCCAGCGGTTTCATCTGATTCCGCAGCTCGGAGAAGCCCAGGGTCAGGAACAGCGGACTGAGCGGGGCCGGCATCAGGTCAACGATGCTGCCCCGCAGGAAAATGCCCTTGGGATCCGGTCGGATCCATTCGATCGGCGCCTCGGGCAGGGCCGTGATCGGCCGGGCCTGGACGATGGAGAACCGCCCGTCGAGCAAGACCCACTCGATATCCATGGGCCTGCCGTAGAGGTCCTCGATCCGGGTCCCGCAGCGGGCCAGTTCGACGGCCTGTTTGTCGCTGAGGGCCGGTTTGGCCTGCAGGGAGGCGGGGACCGGCCGCTCGCAGGTGCCGTCTTCCGTGCGGACGGTCATGACCTGCTTGGTGGAGATCTCGCGCCGGACCACGCCTCCCGTGGCCCTGTCGACCGTGATCGTATCGGGGGTCACTGCCCCACCGACGACCGCCTCCCCCAGCCCCCAGGCGGCGTTTATGACCGCCTCGCCCCGCCGCCCGTTCAGCGGGTTGGCGGTAAAGAGGATCCCTGCCGCATCGGCCGGGACGAGCAGCTGGACGACGACCGCCAGGGCTACGTCCTGCGGGTCGATGCCCTGGCGCAGGCGGTAGGCGATGGCACGCCCGGTCCACAGGGAAGCCCAGCACCTGCAAGTCGCCTTGAGGACAGCTTCCAGGCCGCGCACATTCAGGTAGGTCTCCTGCTGACCGGCAAAGGAGGCCTCCGGCAGATCCTCGGCAGTGGCCGAAGAACGGACGGCCACCGCCGGATTCTCACCGGGCAGGGCCGCATAAGCCTGAGCGATGGCATCCGCCAGGTCAGCCGGGATTGCCGCCCCGGCAAAGAGCTGGCCGATGGCGTCGGAGGCGGCCTCGAGCGTCGCCGGCCGGGCCGGGTTAACCGCCTTGAGCGCCTTCAGGATGCGCGGCTGGAGCTGGTTCTCGGCCACGAAACGGCGATAGACCCCGGTCGTGACGTGAAAGCCGCCGGGGACCGGCAGTCCGGCCCGGGCCAGGCGGGCCAGGGACATGCCCTTGCCGCCAACGGTTTCGAGGTCAGCCTGCGGGTCAGACAGTGGAAGGATCGTGGGTTTCATGGGGATCTCCTTGAAGCGCACAGGGGGTCGTTCTGGTTGGGAAAAAGGATCAGGCCTGGACGCCCTTGAAGAACATGTCCAGGGCCTCTTCCAGCATCTCTTCCGGTGTTCCGGTCGGGCGGGAGGTGTACACCGCTGGCGTCATCATCGCCAACAGGCCGCGCACGGCAAGCAGCGGATTGACCGGACGGAACTCACCGGAGTGGATGCCCTCCTCAATGATCGTGCACAGGAGATCCTGATAGGCATGCCGCATCGCCTGGATGCGGCGCTGGTTCTCCAGGGCCAGGCGCTGGGCCTCGAAGGTCAACTTCCAGTACAGGCTTTTCTTGGCCATCAGGTACTCCATGTGGCCGCGCATGACCTGGCGCAGTTTCTCGGTCGCCGGCCATTCTTGCCGGGCAACGTCCGCCGACCGCTCGGCGATCCCCTGCAGTTCGTCGGCGAAGAACGAGAGCAGGATCTCGTCCTTGGAGGCGAAATAATCGTACAGTGTCGATTTGCCGACCCCGGCCGCCTCGGCAATCTCGCGCAGCGAGGTCTCGGCGAAGCCCTTGTCCACGAACAGGTGCACGGCGGCCTCGAAGATCTCCCGCCGTCTGCGGGCCAGTTCTTCTTCCGTGAGCGGGATTCCTTTGGGCATCTTGACTCCTTATAAAGCGACCATCGTTCGCTTCTTATTATAGCGAACGATGGTCGCTTTTGCACCCCTCTCCAGAGGGGTTTTTCTTACCGGGTCAGACGCGCTCTACTCTCCCCATTTATGCCAGACAGAGCAAGATCGTCTGTCGTTGCTGTACCCAATCCCCTTGTCAGGTCTCAAGAAAATCAACCATAGTATAATCAGGAGATCACGAAAACGTAGAACACGGTTTGAGTTGGAGGACATCGATAACACCCCAGAGACGTTCGCTGGCCCGAGCGAGCACGAATGCAAGGTGGCGTAAGGAGAGCCAAAAACATCTGGGAGGGCTCAGTGGTTTTGGGAGGGTAGAACTCAGGTTCTGGCAGACGGTGATGGAGGCGGAACAGAACGAAAGCCAGGCCGACGAACAGCAAACGGACCGCCGGATTGCGCGTGGAGGAGATACGGGTGGTCTTCAGCTCCAAAGGCTTTCAACACGTTGCTCAGATTGATTTGTTCGAGTAACCTCGTGGTTGGGCCTGGGCATGGCTCATGATCTCCTCTGCGAAGAACCGAGTTGTCATGTCCAAACCTTTTCGTGAAGCACTGATAATGATTCGCACATCCACAGCCCATACGATCACCGACTCAAAATCCACCTCGGGAGGGACCAGTATGCACGTTGAAGAGCATGTATCTGCCTTGCAGCAGCAATCGCATTCGTCTTCTGTCTGCTGGCTCGTTTGCTTCGAAGAACGCCCCTTACAGGGGATACCCCCGGGGGGGAAAGGGCCTCACCTTCTGATATTTTCTACAAAGGCCAGAGCCGAGGCTTTCCTTGCAGGACGCCCAGCATATTTCGGCCAGGAACCGCTCTCCATCGTCGCCGTGGACACGGCCGAATCTCTCAAGATGCTGGTCCTGGCCTCATCCAGAGATCCCCGCTATGCCGCCCCGCCCTGCGGGCTGGTGCTTGATTTCAATTACGCAAGTCGTACCGCTCGCAAAGTCCTGAACCAGAAAACCATCGACCAGATCCCGGCGCAGGAGCTTGGCCGGACGCTGAGTCTGCCAGCCGCCCAAGACGAGGCGAGCGTCGATCCCCCCAAAAAGCGCAAGCGTTCCATCGCCAGGGTCCTGATCACCTGCGGCTCGCTGGGCGTAGTCGGACTGCTGATCGCCTGCCTGGTTGGCTTATGGCTGGGAATGCGCTCCAGTCAGATCCCGGCCCTGCCTTTCCTGGATACGCCGACCATCACCCCAACACCGACAGCCACTGCGACCCCAACCCGCACGATCGCCCCGACCTCCACGCCCAGCCCCACTGCGACCGAGGTGGTCTTTTCCATCGACATCACCGATGACTTCTCTACCAATCGGAACAGCTGGCCATCCTTTGACAGCCAGGATGAGTGGGCAATCACCAGCGTCCATGTCCAGGATGGGGCTTACATTTGGGAATTCGAGGCTGTCCAGCCTTTCTTCTGGTATCTTTACCCCGAAAGGCTTCCTTTCGTGGGCGACTTTGATTTTGAGATCGACAT
>JAFGSI010000038.1 GCA_016934715.1 Anaerolineales bacterium | reverse complement strand
GGCGTGCGGGTATAGGTCGGGGTGCGCGTGTTGGTCGGGGTGCGCGTGTTGGTCGGAGTGCGCGTGTTGGTTGGGGTGCGCGTGTTGGTCGGGGTACGCGTGTTGGTCGGCGTGCGGGTATCCGTCGGGGTGCGGGTCGGGGTCCGGGTATAGGTCGGCGTACGCGTGTACGTCGGCGTACGGGTGTTGGTCGAGGTGTAGGTGTCCGTCGGGGTCCGCGTGTTGGTCGGGGTGCGGGTTGGCCAGCGGGTTTGCGATGGGGTGGGCGTGGATGTCAACGTGCGGGTAGGGGTTGGGGTGCGCGTCGGCGACGGCGTGCGGGTGTAGGTCGGGACGAAAGACGGCCAGGGGATCTGCCGCCAGGGTGTATAGCCGTGCTTTTCAGCGCCATAGACACGCGCATACGAGGGCTCAGAGCAGCCCGGTTCATCTGTGATGACAACCGCAGTGGAATACGATCCGACGACAGTAAAGACGATCTGGCCGCCCCTGCAGACCCAGGCTTCGATCAGGTAGGGAGTCTGGAGGGAATCGTCGCCCGCCCGCAGGATCAGCGGGCTCCACGAGACAGTGACCTGGCTGCCATTACGCACCGCGCCGACATTGGTCAGCGCGCCGTAGTAGGGTGACCAGGCCAGGATTACGTCGGGGTCCATCACAGGCAGGCTGTAAATATCGCCATTGACCTGCAGCACCGCAGCGCTGGCCCAGCAGGCATTGGTCCCACCAATGGCCCGGATCAGCAGCCAGGTCCCGGCCGGGTCGCGGCCGATGGCATCCATGTTGCTGCCTTCGACAATGCCATATTTATACAAAAAGGGATACCCGGGCCCATAACGACAACTGGCATGCTGCAGGACAAGAACGCGCAACACCCCGGGAACCGGGGTGGGTAACTGTGAGCCGCTTGCCCGCCGGGGAATGCCAAACAACAGCGCCACCAACACCAGCCCAGCCAGGATGAACTTCCAAGATACCCTTTTCATGTCGTTACCGATCAGCCGGAGATGCGCATCTCACACTCGCATTCTATCACTGTCCCTCATATTACAGAAGGAGGACGAAGGCGATCGTAAAGAAGTGCTCGATTATCCACGAAGAGTTCAAAGGACAAAAAAAGGAAAAATACCTCTACAAAAAGACGAAGTCCCCTGCGGTGCAGGGAACTTCACGATGAAACCATTCTCCCGGCGTCCTTGCACTTCAGGCAAAAAGGACAGACGCCGGGAGAATTCAATCGCATGGCTAGCGGTCGGGCGTCACACCGATCAGCACCGCCCGGACGACTCTCCGGTAGCGGTAGGTCCCCGTCCGCTCGTCGTACTGCTGGCAGGTGACCAGGGTCAGCCAACTGTACTCCTCGTGGCGTGTGAGGTAAGAAGTATTGCTCGCGCTGACCAAGGCATTCGTCCGCAGGGCGTACGTGTAGCGCATCCCGCCCAGGTGGACGATGATGCGATCATCGTAGAACAGCGAACGCAGGCTGACGAAGGGCCCCGGCAGGCCGTCGGCCGTGTAGGCGTGGGCCGTCAGGACCGAGTTGCCCTCCCAGGTGGGATAGGCCGTGCCTTCCAGCCAGCCGACCTGGTTGTAGAGCCATGCCACGTCCCAGGTCCGCTCGCCGACCGGGACGCCGACGATGGCGCTGCGCAGGCCGAGCGAGGGGATCTCGATCCACAGCCCACCCAGGTCGGCATAGGCCAGGGAGGCGGGCTGCCCGGGCAGGAGGGTGACCTGCCCAGGGGCAAAGCCGGTCGCCGGGGCGGCCGCGGCGGTGAAGAGGCGGAAGGTGAAGGCGCTGTCCAGCCCGCCGTTGAGCGGGTTGCCCGCCAGGTCGACGATGGAGGTGGTGCCGCAGACCAGCAGGCGGTACTCGCCGTCAGGCAGCGGGACATTGCCGTTGACCGTCACCGTCACCACAAATGGCCCGGCCCCGCCGTTGTTGGCATAGGTCACCGGCCCGGTCGGGACGCGCAGGTCGTCGCCGAGCGGCAGGTCCCCGTTGGCGGCGAAGGTCGCGCAGTCGGTCGTGTCATAAACGGCGTCCGGGCCGGGGCGCAGGAGCAGATAGTTGCGCGGGTTGGCCACGTCGTCGATCCCCGCCCCACCGCCGGCGTTAGCGACGTCCTCGTTGAACGAGACGGTGAACGAGGTGAAGTGGCTCGAGTAGGCCCCGCCGTTCGTGATGACCATGCCCCCGGGCTGGCCGGCCAGGCCGCTGCCGACGATGTACGGATTGGCCGTATCGATGGTGAAGCGGCGGACGAAGTCCGTCCCGATCGGCACGCCCAGAGTATCTTCGATCCTGCCCAGGACCGTGAGCGTGTACTCGCCACCCGGCAATGCCACACCCCCATTGACGTCCAGGGTAGCCGTGCGAGTGGCCGCGTTGTAGGTGATCACGCCATTGATGGGAATGACCGTCGAGGCGCCTTGCACCAGGCTGTAATTTGCAGGATTGAGCGCATCATCAAGATCCCCGGGTGTATCCGCGTTCATATCCTTGTTGAAGACCACCAGCAGTTGGGTGATCGCGGCAGTGGTATGCTCGTTTTCAGCAATCTGCCCATCGCCGGTGTCGGCGACACTGTTGATCAAGGTAACACCCGGAGGGCCCTCGACCGTGTGCGGCACGGGAATGGACGTGCTGCCGCCATAATTGACATCGCCGGAGTAGGTGGCCGTGAGGAGGCGCCCGCCGACGGTGGTCAGGGTCAGGTTGCATGCCCCGGCCGCGACCGTCCCCGTGCAGTTGTCCACGCCGTCGGTGACGGTCACGCTGCTGGTCGGCGTCCCGGAGCCGGGGGCCACGACCGTGACGGAGTAGTTGACCGGCAGGGGAATCCCGACGACGGATGGGTCGGGAGCATCCGAGGTAATGGTGATCATCGTACTGGCCATATTGACGGTATGCCCCACCGCCGGAGAGGTACTGCCGGTAAAGCTGGCATCGCCCGCGTAGGTGGCGGTGAGCGTCTTCGCACCGGCCGAGGTAAAAACGATCGTGCAGGAGCCGGCGGCGACCGTGCCCGTGCAGGAATCCGCGCCGGTGGTGACCGTTACGTTCCCGGTCGGCGTGCCTGTACCTGGCGCGACCACGGCCACGGTGTAGTTGACCGTCACCGGCTCCCCCACCTGGGAAGGATCAGGAGCGTCGGCGGTGATCGTCGTGGTCGTATTGGCCGCGTTGACCGTGTGCGCTTCTCCTGCGGAAGTGCTCCCGTTGAAAGAGGAATTTCCCGCGTAGACAGCGGTCAGGGTGCGTCCCCCTGCGGTGGTCAGGGCCAGCGAGCAGGTGCCGACGACGGCATCCACGCTGCAGGAATCGACCCCGTCTGAGACGGTCACATTGCCGCTCGGCGTGCCGGGGCCAGCGGAGGTCACCGTGAAGGTCACGGAGATCGCCTGGCCGACCGAGGAAGGATCGGGGAGGTCGGAGGTGATCGTCGTGGTGGTGGCGGCCAGGCTGACCGTCAGGGTGAAGTTCTGGGTCGCGTTCGGCAGGACGCCGTTATTGGCCGTGATGACAAAGGGATAGGTCCCGTTCGTCCCGGCCGCAGGGGTACCGGCCAGTGCCGCCGTACCGTCGCCGTTATCGGTGAAAGTCACGCCGGCCGGCAGGGAGCCCGGGGGGATGCTGATGGCCGGCGTCGGGGCGCCGGTCGTGGTGACCGTGAAGGAACCGGCGCTGCCGATCGTGAAGGTCGTATTGTCCGCGCTGGTGATCGCCGGTGCAGCGTTGACGGTCAGGGTGAAGCCCTGGGTTGCATCCGGCGACACGCCGTTGTTGGCAGTGATCGTGATGGGATAGGTGCCCTGGCTGCCGGCGGCCGGGGTCCCGCTCAAGGTGCCGGTGCCGTTCCCGTTATCGACGAAGGCTACACCGGATGGCAAGGTGCCGGCTTCGAAAATGGCAGGAACAGGATACCCTGTGGTCATGACCGTGAAGCTGCTGGTCGTGCCCACGGCGAAAGTGACGTTGTTCGGGCTGGTGATCGCCGGGGCTTCCTCGACCGTCAGGGTGAAGTTCTGGGTGTCATCCGGCAGGGTGCCGTTGCTGGCCGTAAAGGTCAGATTGTAGACGTTGCCCGTCCCCGCCGCCGGGGTCCCGCTCAAGGTGGCGGTGCCGTCTCCGTTGTCGCCGAAATTCACGCCCGAGGGTAACACCGCCCCGCCCCGGCTGATGGCCGGGATCGGAAAGCCGCTCGTCGTCACGGTGAAGCTGCCTGCCGTTCCGGCCGTGAACGTGACGCTGTTCGCGCTGGTGATCGTCGGCGCGAGGGCGACGGTCAGAGTAAAGTTCTGGACATAGTCGGGGGAGACACCGTTATGTGAGGTTAAGGTGATGGGATAGCTGCCCTGCGTGCCGGCATCCGGGGGTCCACTCAAGGTGCCGGTGCCGTTCCCGTTGTCGACGAAGGTCACGCCGGAGGGCAGCGCGCCGCTCTCCGCCAGGCTCGGGGTCGGCAAACCGACCGTGGTGACCGTGAAGGAACCGGCACTGCCGATCGTGAAGGTCGTGTTGTCCGCGCTGGTGATGCGCAAATCCGGCTGGACGACCAGGATGAAGCTCTGCGTGGCATCCGGCAGGACACCGTTGCTGGCCGTGATGGTGAACGGGTAATTTCCCTGGCTGCCAGCGGCCGGGGTGCCGGCCAGGGTCGCCGTGCCGTCGCCGTTATCGGTGAAGGTCACACCGCCCGGCAGGCTGCCCGGGGGGATGCTGATGGTCGTCGCTGTCGGGTATCCTGGCGTGGTGGTGACCGTGAACGTCCCGGCGACGATTACGGTGAAGGTGGTCGTGTCGGCGCTGGTAATCGCCGGAGGCGTATTGACCGTCACCGTGTTGCTGCACAGGTTGTTGGCGTCGTTGGTCTCGATGACCACCGCGCCTGGATCGACCGCACAGCTGCCGGCCGGGCGCGGGTTGGCGAAGAGGCCGGCCACGGACGGGGTCACGGGGATGACCACATCGAAGGAGCCGCCCGCGTTCAACTGGACCGCGGTTCCGGCCGTGCAGTTCAGGTCGCTGCTGCCATCGATGGCGCAATTGACCGTTCCGGTCAGGCCAGTAGCGCCCGAAATGGTCGGGGTGCCATAGGTCAGCCCTGCTGCGCTTGCGGGCAGAGTGTCGGTCAGGAGGGTACTGCCGTTGGCGAAGGCGGCAAAGCCCAGCCCGCCGTTGGCAACGTGGAGCGTCCAGTTCCAGCCGGTTGGCAGGGCGGTCGACCCGCCGGCGTCGTTCGTCTTGGTGACCGTCAGTTCCGCACACTGGACAGTGACCGTCCCGCTGGCGATGACACCGTCGACCGTGGCGTCGGCGCTGCTGTTATTGCAGGTGTTGTCATTGGTCAGAGTCGCCGTGGCCGCGCCGCCGGAGCCGATCATCAGTTGCTGGCTGGAGAGCGCCCCGTGGACCATATTGCCCCAGGTGACGGGCAGCCCGTTCAGGGCCGTCAGGTTGGTCTCCGGGCTGGGGACGGCACCATTATCCGAGTCGTGCAGGAAGCCCGCCGTCAGAGTGGTGACCCCGCCGACGTTGATCGTCGCCGGAACCGCCGCATTGCCGAAGACGAGCCAGGGATCGTAGTCGAGCACCCCGCCGACGACAGCTGCGGTGTTGCACGGCGTTGCGGACGGACCAGTGTTGCAACTCCACCAGTTGTTCTCTGCATCGACGGTCGGGACAGCGGCATCCCCGGAGTAGTAGAGCCCGCTTCCGGAGGTGGTCGCGGTATTGCCGGCAAAGCGCGAATAATGAATTTCAACGGCGAGGGTGACCGGATTGCCGCCCGATTGGACCCACAGGTAAATCGCCCCGCCATAGTTGCTGCTGTTCGCCGTAAATAGATTACGGTTTAGGTCGATGCTCCCCGCCACACTGGGATAGCCGGCACTCGAACTGCGCCGGATGTAGATGGCCCCACCCGGATTATTGGGAGAGGAGTTGCCCGTAAACCTGGAGTTGGTAATGGAGACGTTTTCGTTAAAGCCGATAATGGAGATCCCGCCGCCGTCTCCGGAGGTGGTCGAATTATTCGAGAAAGTGCAGTTGTCAATCGTCAGGTTGATCTGCTCGGCCAGCAAGCCGCCGGCGGCTTCGTCAACAACCGTAGAGCCGGCGTAGGCATTATTGGTCACGACACAATTCTGGAGGGTCAATGTCCCGGCAGGTGTAAAGGGAAACATGGCATCGTACCAATTGCGCCCAAACGCCTGGATGCCGCCACCATAGAAATCGAAATTGCTGGTATTGTGACCGTTCTGCACGGTGACGCCGTCGATGGTGACGGTGAGCACCCTGTCGACATTCGGGTTGATGTCGATGACCTTGTCGTCCCAGCCCGGACCGCCCTGGATGACGACGCTGGAGGGGTCCGCCGGGTTGCCCATGATGGTCAGGTTGGACAGGATGTCGAGATCGCCGGTGGTGTTATTTTGCTCATTATGCCCCGGGATGAACAGTGTGTACGTACCTGCCGGCAGGGTGATCGTATCGACGCCACTCCCCGCCGGGCAGCCGCCAAAGGCTGCGTCGGTATTGGCCGCCTGGATCGCCTCGCGCAGGGAACAACCTGCCCCGGCGCCGTATTCGTCTGCTGTCGTCGTGACGCCAATGGCCGCCCGCATGGGCGCGGCCTGCACCGCCAGTGGCGTCTGCGCCAGGACGCCTCCCAGGAGGATCAGGATCGCAAGGACCTGCTCCAAACGGCGCATGAGGGCGGGATGAAAAAGGGATTTGCTCGACATACGGCACGCTCCTGGAAGGTTGGATAAGCCAGAAATACTGCTTCTTGCATAAATCTCTTAACGAGATGAAACCCAATTTCCCCATGAAACGAAAGGGGTTGGTTTAGATATTTACGCAGCACTCTGTAATTGCATCTTTCCACCGCCGGAAAACCGGCTGTCGCGTTCTCCGGCGGTGGGTAAAAACATGGATCTAACGTCACTCACGGACCGGATAGATGCCCGTCATGGCGATGACGAAGTTGACGGCCAGGTAGGGTTGCAGGTTGTTGTGAGGTGCGGGCGAAGCGCTTCCGGCCGGGTCCAGGGCGGCCGCACTCATGGTCACGTTGGCAGTCCCACTCTGATAGAAGGATGAAACCGTGCGCCCGACCATGGATCCCCAGGCATTGCTTTTCGGGCTGGCCGCGTTATTGCCCTGGACGGCCATCGGCGTATGGGTATGAGGCGCCATGGTATTGGCCGTCAGGGTCACGGTCGCCGCGCCGCCCGAATTGCCCTGGGTGCGCGGGGTCAGGCCGGGGCCAGTGCCGCGGTGCATCGGGGCGCGGCCCTGCAGGTTGGGCAGGCCAAAAGTGGTGCTGCCGTCACCGCCATAGATCGTTCCCAGCAGGGAAAACAAGGCCGTGTTCTGCTGGATGGATATGGTCTGGCCATTGCAAAACGCCCAACCGGACGGGGCGAAGGTGAACCCGACCATCTTGATCTCGCCGATGAATGGATCTGACATGTAAACCTCCTAGTCGCGCGAGGGGAAGATCCCCGTCGTGGCGATCACGAAATTCAAGACAAGATAAGGCTGGCGGTTCTCGTGCGGCTGGCCGCCCGTCGTTCCAAGCGCGGCGGGTTTCATGGTTGCATCCGGCGCGGCGGCATACCCGTTGTTCGCCGCCGCCCAGGTATTGCCCGTTGGCGAGGGCGCATTCGCAGCCGCATCACTGGCAGACACCGTGTGCGTATGGGATGGCATTTCAGCCGCTGTAAGCACATGACCCGCTTCCCCGCCCGCGTTCCCCGGGGGATACGTGGCATTGAAATGCAGAGGAACCCGGCCGCGCAGGTCGGGCAGGCCAAAGGTGGTCGACCCGTTGCCGCCGTAGGTGGTCCCGAGCAGGGCATACAAGGCCTGGTTCTGGACGATCTGCATCGTCTGCCCATCACAGGCCGCCCAGCCCGCGGGCGCAAAATTGAAGCTGACGATCTTGATCTCACCCAGGAAAGGTTCCATGATCGCGCCTCCTCAGAGCCGGGTCGGGTAAACCCCGGCCAGGCAGATGATGAAATTGACGACAAAGAACGGCATCACGTTGTCATGCGCCGCGCCGTTGCCTCCGCCGCCTGCCGTATTTCGCATCGCCAGGGCGGGGGGATCGACGGAATAGTAATTCGTACCGGGCACGGTCGCCCAAACGTTGCCGGCCGGGGTACTCTTGTCCCCGGACCCATCCTTCGCCCGCACCGGATGGGTGTGCGCGGCTGCCTGGTTGGCCTGCAGGGCCACCGTTTCCTGGCCGCCCGCCTGGCCGATGATGTAATTGACCCCGTCCCGCGTTCCCATGTGGACCGGCACCCGCCCGCGCAGGTCGGGCAGGTTGAAATTATTCACCCCATCGCCGCCGTAGGTGGTGCCGATCAGGGAAAACAGGACATCGTATTGCGCGATGGACAGCGTCGCGCCATCGCAAAACGCCCAGTCCATCGGGGCAAACGTCCCGCCGAAGATGCGGATCTCGCCCACGAACGATTCTGCCATCGTCTCCTCCTCTGCAAAACCGGATCACTTGGCGGCAGGATGCCATTCCATCAAGCAGGAAATGCCATTCCCGCCCGCCTGCACAAACCCCAGCCTGCGGAACAAGTCCAGCGAAGGGCTGGTTTCATCGATGTAAATCGAGAGTGTTTTTCGAACAGCTTGCGCCTCCTTCATCAACCCCCGCAAAAAGTGGGAACCAACCCCCTGCCGGCGCGCTTCCGGCAGGACGGCGATGTCCAGGATGCGGATCTCCGCCGCGCGCCGGTCGACGTACATCCGCCCCGCCGGGAGGCCGTCCGCCAGGAGCACGTCGTGGCTGGCCTCGGGAAAATGCTTGCGGTAATGCGCCTGCTGGGCGGCGAATTGCATGCGCAGGAAGTCCTGTTTTTGGGCCTCGTCCCACGGGACCCGGGCCATCTCCTCGGCGCGCGTCCCGGCATAGACCCTGTACAGGAAATCCTCGTCCGCATCAGTAACCGGTCGCAGCACCAGCGCGCTCATGCCTGATGCACCAGTTGATTGAATACGGCCTCGTAGCGGAAGCCGTCCGCTTCGCGCCCCACCGGGACCAGGAAGAGGATCGCCCGGCCCATGGCGTCGTGCTCGAGCAGGAAGGAACCCTGCGGGAAGGGCATCTCCAGCGAACCCCGGAAAAGGAGCGAATACATGCGCTGGCGGGGCGTCTCGCGCAGGTCCGACACGCTGACCAGGTCGAGGGGGACCTTGCCCCACTCGGGATGCTCCAGCGTGTACGTGGTGCCGACCTGTTTCGAGAAGGCGGCGTGGGTCCAGGTGTCGAGCATCGATTCACCCCAGGAGCGTTTGCCGGAGCGCAGCGGGTCGGCCAGGAAGTTCTGGTAACACTGGCTGTGCTCCACCTGCGCCACACTGGCAATGTAAGCCGGGTCCTCCTGCCCGATGAGCGGCAGGCCGAGTTCAGCCGCCCAGGCCCGGTAGGAGTCCGGGGACAGGGGCTTTTCATATGCCTTCAGCCATTCCAGGAAGTGGATCTCCTGGCCCCACCAGCCGACGCCGGCAGCCTTCACCCGCCCCTGGATGGCCCGCATTTCTTCGATGTTCTGCTTCTCCCCAATGGTCGGCCAGATGTCGACGTACAGGAAATCCACCGGCTCGTCGGGAGAGAACTCGAGGGCCTCCCCAAGCACCACGTGCAATTTTTCGTGCCCGGGCCAGGCACTCATCCCCGCCGCCTGGTCCAGGAGGTCCAGCACCAGCTGCTCGCGTTCCACCAGCGTCACCCGCTGCACGTCCGGCCTGGCAAGCAGGTTGAAGAGGGCCACCCCCATCCCGGCGCCCATGACGACAACGTGCCCGCGGCCAGCAGCCACGTGCGGGGCCTGGCTGTCCACCTCGTACCAGGCGGTCGACATCCAGGACTTTTCACCTTCCAGCAGCACCCACATTTCCCCTTCGCCAGCCCAGTCCTGGAAATAGCCGCGCTGCGGGATCAGGCTGAATTTCTTCAAACGCCAGTTCCCTAGGGTCAGTTCGCGATATTCGGGGATTTGCAGGACGGGCCAGGGCAATTTCCAGGCATCAAAGATGCTCATCGGGGGGTCCATTCCATGGTGAGGTACATCGAGTCTTCGGCGACGATCCTGAAGCCCAGCCGGGAATACAGGCGGTCGGCCGGGTTGTGCCGCAGGACATGCAAGGTGATCTTCTTGCCTTCCTTTTGCAGGTCGCGCAAGACCGCTGTGCCGATCCCGGAGCCGCGGAACTCCGGCAACAGGGCCATGTCCACCAGCAGGATCTCATCCGCCTTTTTCAAGGTGATCATCGCCCCGGCGGGGAGTTCACCGCACAGGATCATCTCCGTCAATGCCCCGGGATACGCAGCCTGATACTGGCGCGCTCGCAGGTTGAACTGCATGCTCAGGAAAGCCTCCTTCTGTTCCGGCGGCCAATCCACCAGGGACATCTCCTCCAGGCGGGTACTGGCGTAGACCTGGTAAGGAAAGGCCCCGTCGGCGGCCGGCAGCGGGCGCAAGGAGAAAGCTGTCATCCCCTACCCGACCGTCCGCCAGACGACCCCGTCTACAGAAACCAGATCGAACCTCCCACCCGGGATGACGGTTCTGGCAAACATCCTGCCGCCGGATACCGAAAGGTCCTTTACCCGGGCTTCTCCCCCGAAATTGGCGCTGCGGCGCCAGGTCAGCCCCTCATCCGCCGAGACCAGGACGAGGCTGTCAACCCCTTTGAATACTTTCTTACCCAGCCGAACCGCAGAATCCCCGGGCGATGGAGCGCCGGGGGAAAGGGATGAGAAGGTGCGCGTGAACCGCGCCGTGAGGATCGCCAGGGAGCCGATCGCTGCCAGTTTCAAGAAAGCACGCCTGTTCATTGCCACTCCTCACTGCAAAGGTGAGAATTTGCATGAAAAACAACACCAAAAACCCCCGCAACTGCTCTTCCATCCGCCCAACCCAAGGAAGCAAGTCGATTCTATAACCGATACCTGAATTTCACAAGCGTTTTCGTCGAGGAATCTTGAACAACCAACAAGCAGTGCCAGGGCCTGTGGTGGGCATAGCCTGCCTGGCAGGAAGCGTCCGATAGCGGCAAAAAAGAATCCGGGAGTCTCTCTGGCCGATCTTTGACAGCCAGCGTCTTCATTTTCAGCTGCAGGGATGCGGTGCATACGGCGGACATTTGGCATGGCGGCCGGGAGGAGGGTAGAAGGACCTTGTTCCAGCGGAGCCGGTATTGAAAAAAACTTCCCGCGGATCTGGAATTCGCGGGAAGGTATGGATTTACTCTCAGATCAACGCACTGCCAGGGCGATGACCCCGGCAACGAGACCCAGGACCGCCCCCGCCAGGATATCGGAAAGGTAGTGAACCCCCATCGCCACCCGCGCCAGGCAAACCAACGGCGCCCAGAAGCACAGCAGCAGCGCCAGCCAGCCCGGTCCCAGCCCGACGGCCAGAACGGCGATCAAGATCGCCCGGGCGGCGTGCCCGGAGGGGAAGGAATGCGGATCGGACTTGCGGTAGAAGTTGCCCCATTCGCCCTCCGGCCTGCGCCGGCGGATGGTGAACTTGACCGCCAGCACGATCACTGCCAGGACGACGATGCTGACCAGCACGATCAGGGCCCAGGGTTTCCAGAAGTCATCCCCCAACCACCACAGGATGGCCAACCCCAACCACCAAAACCACGAATCGCCCGAGTGGGCCAGGAAGGCCGCCACGGTGCGGAGAATCCCTGGACGCTCGGCCACCCGCATCCGTGCGGAAAGTCGAGCGTCCAGGTCGAGCAGGGTCTGCCAGTTCACTTTCGGGATTTACCCTTCGCGGCCGGCTTCCTGGTCTTGGCGACCGGTTTTTCGGCCTTGATGGCCTTGCCAGCCGGCTTCTGACCCTTCTTGACCTGCTTGCCAGCGGCCCGGCGCAGGCGCTTCTTGAAATCCTTGCGCAGGATCTCGAGGTGGATGGGCTTGTCGACATCCATGCCGATCTCGGCGAATGGGCAGACGATCACCCGCCCATCGATGCCCAGTTTCTCTTCGACACGGGCAACGACGTCCTCGAGAGTCAACTGACCAAAGAAAAATTTGATAGCGGTTCCCAGGCCGATCAAGCTGGCCTGCTTGAGTGGGCTCTTGCGGGCATCAGAGATCTTCCGCCACAGGGGATCATCGTCATCGACGACCATGCTGGAGCGGGCCACGTTCATGTCCCCACCGCAAACCTCCATGTCCTTGAGTTTTGTCCAGGTGCGCGTGCATGCAGGGAAGCGCTTCTCCATCACGCTGCGCTCGATCACGTTGTAGTAGACGTCATCGTCGGTCTCCATGGCCGTCTCGACTACCCAGTCGATCATCTCGGAGGTGATGGCCGGGATGTCGGCCGAGACGAACAGGACATGCTCCGGTTTCGGGTTGACCTCCAGCGACTTCTTCACGCCGGCCCGGAAGTTGTCCAGCATCCTGCCCTGATTCGAGACGAAATACATCGGCTTGTCGCACTGGAGACCCAGCTTGGCCGTCAGGCCGACGAGGATCACGTTCTCGATCGTCCTGGTCGCGGAGAGGGCGTCCAGAATCCACTGGACCATCGGCTTGCCTGCGATGTCAAGCAGGGCCTTGGCTTCACCCCGGGTATCATCATACAGGGGCTCATCGACAAGCGGGACTCCACCTGCGGTTACGATTGCATCCATACTTGATCACTCCTTCGCGTTGGGTCGAAAAATCAATTCAATTCCTGCATCGTGGGCTCGAAGCCGAGTTTTGCCAGCAGCCCTTCATATTCAGCATGGGTCAGGACCCGTCCCTTGCCCGAGACCGCGATCAGGGCAGCCTCCATCATATTCGTACCGAAGGAACGCCCTTCCAGCACGGGGGTCGCAGTGACGAGGTACTTGACCCCGCACTGTTTGAAGAGGGCCACATCCTCGGGTGTGGTCGTATTGGTCACCACCACCTTGCCCTGCATGTCATCAGGCATGTACCGCTTGATGTAATGACAGTCGCCGGCGACCACGGTGGCCCACTGGAACAGGTTGGTATGCTTGGGCTTGCGCTCCTCCTGTTTCTCGCCGGTCGGGTAGACCCAGTCGAACGGCAGACGCCCGGCGATGGGCATCAACAGGGCGGCCAGCAGCTTGAGCTGTCGTGCGGTGTGCAGGGGAATCGGGATGCCCAGCGAGAACATCAGGTCGCCGAAGGTGCATGCGTAGCCAGCATCCAGGAAAGAACTCGTCAGGCCCCAGCGGTCGGCGCCGGTCATCACGAAGGCCCTGCGGCCGTGCTGATCGAGGTACTCCTTGAGGTGAACTTCCAGGTATGGGGCAGCCTGCTTTTCAAGGGTGATCTTCAAGCCGGTGCCGTCGACCACGGGCGTTTTCTCAATGAAGCGCACCATCTTATTGATCGAATAGAGCGGGTACCACCTGGTATCGACCAGCAGGCCAAGGTCGGCCCCCCCGACACCGAAGGCGTCCACCTGCCCGTCCAGTTCTTTGTACTTGAGCGCTGCAACTTCCATATCGCCATCGGTGCCGATGCGCTCGATGCTGACTTCCTCGCCCAACAACCTAACCGTGACAGCCTTGTTGCGCTTGGACGAGCCCAGGCTGATGCTGACTGCTCGTTTCATAAAAACAACCTCCGGGGTGGGGTTTGGTAAGAAAAGTATACACCCAAGTGACCTTTACGTCTATCACCCACGCCCGAGGATTCGATCTTGTACGCCTCTGCCCGGAGGGCGCCTTGTGCGGCGAACGAACCGGGCAGACCGCCAGGAACACCAAGGTAAAATTCCACGGCCCTCCCTGCTGGGAGGATGGCATTGACGCTGAAAGCAGGCCCCGGCCGCACGATTTTCAGCATCCCTTTCAGGCGCTTCGATGCTCGCATTTTGGTCCGGGTTGCGGTATGATACGGGCAAGGAGGAAACCATGCGCGATTTAACCAATGAATTCCTCGAACTCATCCGCCGAGCTGCCTCGGACCTGCCACCAGACGTCGAAGCCCGGCTGCGAGCGGCGATCGAGAAGGAAGAGCCCGGTTCGGCAGCCCGCGGCGCTCTGGAGACGATCCTCAAGAACATCGAACTCGCGCGGCAGAACTCGACACCGATCTGCCAGGACACTGGCACGCCGATCTTCTACGTCAAACACCCCGAAGGCTGGAGCACACGGAAACTGCGCGCGCAGATCCGCAATGCCCTGGCCGAGGCCACCAAGCTGTCCTACATGCGCCCGAATGCAGTGGACGCCATCTACGACAAGAACAGCGGGAATAACCTGGGTGGCGATGACTTCCCCACCATCCACTTCGAGGAGATCGATGGCGAAACGCTCACGGTCGAGGTAATGCTCAAGGGTGGCGGCTGCGAGAACGTCGGCGCTCAGTACTCGCTGCCCGACAACCACCTCGGCGCCGGCCGTGACCTGGCCGGGGTCCGCAAGGTCGTCCTGGACGCGGTCCACAAGGCCCAGGGCCAGGGCTGCGCCCCAGGCATCCTGGGCGTGGCCATCGGCGGCGACCGCGGCACCGGCTACAGCAAGTCGAAGGAGGTTCTCTTCGACAAGATCGGCACGCCCAACCCGGATCCCAAGCTGGCCGCCCTGGAAGAGCAGCTGACCGCCGAATCCAACCAGCTGGGCATCGGTCCGATGGGCTTCGGAGGCCAGACCACTGTTTTGGACACCAAGATCACCGGCCTGCACCGTCTGCCGGCTTCCTACTTCGTCACCGTCTCGTACATGTGCTGGGCCTACCGCCGGCGCAAGTTGACGGTGACGGGGGATCAAGTCAGCTATGCGTAGCCACGGAGCGCAAACATGAGAGCAGTAAAAATTCCCATCAGTGATGAAATCATCCGCAGCCTGAAGGTCGGCGACCCGGTTGCCCTCAGCGGTGTGATGATCACCGGCCGTGATACGTTCCACAAGTGGCTGATCGACACCTTCATCAAGAAGACCCGCCCCCCCCAGGGCGACGACCTGGACATTTCTGCGGCCCTCAAGCCGATTCTGGACGGCGGGATCATCTACCACTGCGGCCCGGTCGTCTCCGGGCTGGAGACCAAGGAATACAAGTTCGTTGCCGCCGGCCCGACAACCTCGATCCGCGAGGAGCCCTACCAAGCCGATGTGATGAAGCATTTCAACGTCAAGGGCGTGATCGGCAAGGGTGGCATGGGCCCCAAGACCCTGCAGGGCTGCCAGGAGGTGCCGGGGGTCTACTTCCACGCCATCGGCGGGGCAGCCACCTATATCGCCCAATCGGTGACCCGGGTCCTGGGTGTGCACAAACTGGACTTTGGCGTCCCGGAGGCGATCTGGGTCATCGAGGTCAAGGACCTGCCCGTGGTGGTCACCATGGACGCCCACGGCGGATCGCTGCACCAGGTCGTCGCCGATTCGTCCGGGAAGGTCCTGGCGGACCTGCTGGCCAGGTAAGACCCACCAACGGAAGGGGAAAGCGCCCTCGCCGGGCATGAGGGGCAGCGGTGCTTTCGTTTTTTGCATTGCATCCTGCCCCCGGCCGCGAGACCCTCCCCCAGGTTGCGTGTTCGACCCGCTTGAATCACGTGTACTCTCTTTTCAGCAATCGGCCACAACCGTCCAGCGATTCTGGCACGCTCAGGAACCATCCCGATGACCAACACCCCCCTGCCCGTACAAACCGCCAACGAGGCAACCCTCGCGCGCCGTGCGCAGACCAAGACCCTCACCCGTGTAACCAGATATTTCGCCCTCAAGACGGCCGCCCTCCTTCTGACCGTGGCGGTCGGCCTGTATCTGACCATCCTGATCGTCAACCTGGGGGGATTCGTCGACAAGATCTTCAGAGCCCAGATCGCCGAGACGCTCGGTGCCAGGATGCAGGCGGGCTGGCTGCGCGACCTGCCGCCGGAGGAAAGCAATCAGACCTTCCTGGAAACCCAATGGGCAATGGAGGAGGCGGCCGGGCTGCACGAACCATTCCTGGCACGCAGCCTGCGCTGGCTGGGACGCGCCCTGGTGCTGGACCTGGGCAAGACTGCGACTGGATACTTCTTCTCCTTACACAGCGGCCGGGTCGAGGTGCTCGTCCTGCAGCACCTGCCCTACACCCTCTCGCTGGTCGGGATTTCCAACCTGCTGCTGTTCTTCGCCAGCGTGTTCGCCGCCCTCTTCCTGTCACGCAAACCCAACAGCCTGCTCGACCGGCTGGTGGCCATCCTCTCGCCGATCTCCTCGGCACCAAGCTGGATCTACGGGGTCATCCTGATCCTGCTCTTCGCCGGAACCCTGCGCGTCCTGCCTTACCCGCGTCCCATCGACCTGCGGGACATGAAACTGGATCTGCACTACCTGGCAGAACTGGCACGCTTGATGATCCTGCCGATCCTGTCGATCTTCCTGAGCGTCTTCTTCCAGGGCATCTACTCCTGGAGGACCTACTTCCTGATCTACTCCGAGGAGGACTACGTCGAACTCGGGCGCGCCAAGGGCCTCTCCCCCCGGGCCCTCGAGCGCCAGTACATCCTGCGCCCGACCCTCCCGGCCGTGATCACTTCCTTCGCCATTTTGATGATCAGCCTGTGGCAGGGGTCGCTGGCCCTCGAATGGCTGTTCGAATGGCCCGGCGTCGGGACCCTGTTCGTTTCCTCGATCGCCAACTTTAACACACCCCTGGCCCTGGGCATCGTCACGGTCTTCGCCTACCTGCTGGCGCTCACCGTCCTGCTGCTCGACCTGGTCTACGCCCTGGTTGACCCGCGCGTCCAGATCGAGAACGGCTCGCCGTCGGTGCGCCCGGAAAAGAGCAGGAGGGCGGCCAGGCACGACCGGCGGATCCGCCGCTGGCAGGAAGTCCGCCTCGGAGCCACGGAGAGGCGCAGGCGCAGGATTCCGGATGCGGATGGAATCCTGCACGCCGTCCGCAAGGCCCTCACCGGGCCGGGCCAAACCTTGAGGAATATCGTCCGCCAGCCAATCGGGGCCATCGGCCTGCTGATCATCCTGTTCATGATTGGCCTGTCGATCTTCACCATGGTGAGCATCCCCGCCGATCGGGCCATCCGCATGTGGCAGGCCCAGGCTGGCGAGGGAAACCGCACCCAGTGGTACATGAACCCCACCGCGGCCATGCCCGAATGGACCAACTGGTTCCGCGCGCAGGACCTGCCCGCCACGACCTGGCTCGACAGCCGCAACGGGGATGCCGAGCGAAATGTCACCGCTGTCACGGACGAGATGACCGAGATCGACCTGACCTATTCTTTTGAGTATGCCTATGCCAGTTTCCCCCAGGACATCATCCTGTACCTGCACAATCACTATGAGGCCAAATTACCGCTCGTCTCCCTGACCTGGGTCACCCCGGACGGCCGGGAGATCGACATCGGCAGGTTCACCCTGGCGGCCGCACTCGAAACCCAATACATCTCGCGCGACGAACGCCTGCAGCGCCGGCTCGGAGGCCAGGAGGTGATCGCCGGCCTGTTCGGTGACCCGCAGACGGCCTTCCAGACCGCTCTGCCCGGAACCTATCAACTGCGCCTGCAGGGATTCGTCTTCGAGGAGGGAGCCGACCTGGATGCCGAGCTGATCGTCTATGGACAGGTCTCGGGCTGGGCCGGGACCGATCACCTGCGCCGCGACATTGGCCTTCCCCTGCTGTGGGGCATGCCGGTGGCGTTGGCCTGCGGTCTGCTGGGTGCCCTGGCAACGACACTGCTGGCGATGGTACTGGCGGCACTGGGCGCCTGGCTGGGCGGTTGGGTCGACGGCTTGATCCAGCGTCTGTGCGAAGTCAACATGATCCTGCCGACCCTGCCGATCGCCATCCTGGTCTACATGATGTACTCAAAGACGATCTGGGCGATCCTGGGGGTGATCATCCTGCTCAGCATCTTCGGCAATACTCTCAAGAACTACCGGGCGATCTTCCTGCAGGTCAAGGAGATGCCCTATATCGAAGCCGCCCGCTGTTATGGGGCCAAGAACTGGCGGGTCATCTGGCATTACCTCGTGCCGCGCATTCTGCCGGTGATGATCCCGCAGCTCGTCATCATGGTGCCCGGTTACGTTTTCTACGAGGCGACGCTGGCCTACCTGCGGGTCAGTGACCCCTACCTCCCGACCTGGGGCAAGGTCATCTACGATGCCCTGACCAACCACGCCCTGCAATACCACCTGGCCTGGCTGCTGGAACCGGTGGCCCTACTGCTGATCATGGCCACCGGTTTCGCCTTGCTGGGTATCGCCCTTGACCGGGTGCTCAACCCGCGCCTGCAGCAACAGATGTAACCGGCCCGCCAGACGCAGACAGCCCAGCCCCTCAGGCCTCCCAACCCAGGTGGTGGGTTCATGATCATCGGACCCGCCGCGAGGGAGGCGAGAATTTATGGTAAAATCCTCCCGCTCGGAGGGATGGCCGAGCGGTTGAAGGCAACGGTCTTGAAAACCGTCGTGGCGCAAGCCACCGTGGGTTCGAATCCCACTCCCTCCGCTGGCCATCAACACAAACGGGCACCCGGGGAGGTGCCAGAGAGGCCGATTGGGCTCGCCTGCTAAGTGAGTGCTGGGGTAAAACTCAGCCGCGGGTTCGAATCCCGCCCTCCCCGCTAATACACCCCGTCGGGGTGTCCGTGGAAGGCCTGATTGAAGGCTGAAACGTAAAAGTCGGCTGCGCGGCCACGAATGCGTTTCCACGCAAGTAGGCTCTTTCGACTAGACCTCGAAGGAGCCTTTTGCGTTCCAATTGGAAAAGATCCTCCTAGCCATCGAGCTGAGGCTGGATTTGCAGAGCTCATGGTATTCGAGCACTGGTTTCGAAAAATATCCTTGTTCTACGCCCGGCAGAATTCCTCGCCAGGTTATGATCCAAAAGCGGAGAAAAAAATAATACAAATCGCGATTATTATAATCATGCGTAGTATTTTCCTTGAAAAATTCCTAAATCCTAACAATCCTAGGCGGGTTAAAAGTTTTCATTGACAATGAAAGCAATTTGCTGTATCATTTCATTATGAATGAAAACCTTTGGAAATCGCGGTGGTCAACCGACCAGATCAAATCCATGCTTCTGGAACAGATGGAATCGTTCCGGAAGCGCGATACCGGCATTCCGCGCGACCGGCTTGCAGATGTGGAACAGGCGGCGGGCCTGCCGCACGCCGTGATCGTCTCCGGGCTGCGCCGGGTGGGAAAATCCACCTTGCTGGCCCAGATGGCCCACAAGCTGGGGAAAGAGGCTTTCTATTACCTGAACTTCGAAGATGATCGCTTCCTGGGCTTCCAGGCCGAAGATGCGAACGATCTGTACCAATTGCTGGTGGAAGGTTTCGGGGAACGCAAGATCTTCATCATCGATGAGATCCAGAATGTTCCCGGCTGGGAGCACTTTGTCCGCCGCTTCATGGAGATGGGCTTCAAGTTCTACATCACCGGCTCGAATGCCTCCCTGCTGAGCCGGGAGTTGGGAACCCGCCTGACCGGTCGCTACGTGCCGATCGAGTTGTTCCCGTTCTCTTTCCGCGAGTTTTTGGTGTTCCGTGGTCAGCCAATGCCAAACTTGCAGCGCATGACCACGGCCGACAAGGGCTCTTTGAAATCGGCCCTGGGTGCATATCTACAGATGGGTGGGATCCCGGATGCGCTCAAGTACCCTGAGCTCAACATCCTGCGAACTCTGTACGACGATGTGCTGTACCGGGATATTGCCACGCGCTACCGCCTGGACGCCGTCACTGCCCTCAAGGAGCTGGCCTTCACCTTGATGAGCAATCCGGCCGGCTTGGTATCCTTCAACAAGCTGAAAGACCAGTTCCACCTGGGGAGCGTGAACACGATCAAGAGCTACATCGACTACATGGAGAATAGCTGGTTGGTGTTCACCCTGAACCTGTATGATTTCTCGATCAAGCGCCAGCAGATCGCTCCCAAGAAGATTTTCTGCATCGATAGCGGCCTGGTCAACGCCGTGGGCTTTGGATTCTCCCCCAATACTGGTAAATTGCTGGAGAACTTGGTCTTCTTGGCACTACGCCAGCAATCTCAGGAGATCTACTATTACACCACACCCGGCGGTTACGAAGTGGACTTTTATCTCCCCGAACAACAGCGACTGGTCCAGGTTGCACAGAACCTGGATACCCCAGCCACGCGCGCTCGGGAGCTGCGCGCCCTTTCCGATGCTTGCCAGGCACTCAAGGTAAAAGATACCCTGATCCTCTCAGATGAGAATGAGAACAGCCTGGAGATCAATGGCGTTCCGGTGGAAATTCGCTCCACCGCGGAGTGGTTGCTGGCCCGATAAAAGCGATGCGAACCCCTTGCCAGATAGCCGCACAAGAAAATGCCATTACTGCCAGCAGGAGAGCTGCCATGCAAAAAGACAAACTGACTGTCCGTGTGCCGCGTGATCTGCTGGAAAACATCAAGCGCTACGCCGCACAGAATAACACCACCCTCACCAACCTCATCGAAGCCTACCTTCGCCGGATCCCCTCCCAGCAGCCTTTGGAGGAGGCCCCGATTGTCCGCAGGCTGAGTGGCACCTTGCCGCCGGGTGCCACCGTTCAGGATCACAGGCAATATTTGGAAGAGAAGTATGGTTGAAAAGCCCGTTGTGCTGATCCATATCAACAACTACCTGGATGTTCACCAGAAGCGAGAGCCATTCTATAGGATCTCTGCCGACATCCTGGGGCTGTAAGATCGGACAGGTTCATGTGAGTGGTATGTGCCTAATATAGACGAATTGTCGTGTATAATGTCTATATCATATAGACAGTTGGAGGCGATATGGTCAACATCCCCATTGCCGAAGCGCACAACCGGCTTTCATCCCTGCTCAAGAAAGTTCAGAAAAATCCCATCACGCTCACCCGGCGAGGCAAGGCGGTCGGCGTGCTCATTTCTCCCGAAGAATATGAACGCCTGCGCCAGTTCGAGGCGTATCACAGCGTCCTGCGGCTTTCACAGAATCTGCGCGAGAGCGGCGTGAGCGCATCTGAGCTCCACCGAACCTCACGCGACGAACTGGAAGGCAGGCAATGATCATCGACGCGAGCGTCCTGCTGAGCGCGTTCTTTCCCGATGAAGCCCAGGCCCAGGCGCAGGCGATCTTGTACGCCCACGCCTCCGGCCAGGGACGGCTGAAGGCTCCGACGCTGGTGGCGTACGAGGTCAGCAACGCGGTCTGGCAGGCGGAGCGGCGCGGGCGGATCACCAGCGCCCAGGCTGACGAGATCATGCAAACGGTAGCAGGACTGGAGATAGAATTGCTGCCGTTGGACTGGGGCGAAATGCTGCCCCTGGCACGCCAGTACAAGCGCAGCGCCTATGATGCAGCCTACCTGACCCTGGCGCAGCGGGCCGGTGAAACGCTGGTCACCGGCGATCTGCACCTGTACAGCGCGGTCAAGGGTAAACTGGATTGGGTCGTTTGGATAGGGGATTATCGGGATGAGTGACACTTCAACACGATCCCGGCAGGCTCGATCTGTCAACTCGGCACCAGGCCGCCGTTTCTCAGACACCCATCCCAAGATGGAAGCGCTGCAGATCGAGCTGCTGCGGCAGGTATCTCCGACTCGTAAAATGGAGATGCTGGCACAGCTCAACGCCTCGGCGCGGATCCTGGCGCTGGCCGGCTTACGCTCGCGATTCCCACAGATGACCGAAACCGAATTGCACCGCAAGCTGGCAGACTTGTTGCTGGGGCAGGACCTGGCGCGAAAGGTCTTTGGAGAAGCCGGCTATGTCAGATGATCCAATTTCGATCACCCTTCTTGTGACGGGAGTTCTTGAAAGGCTGAACATTCCCTATCTCATTGGCGGTTCGCTGGCCAGCACACTCTACGGCATGGTACGGACCACCCAGGATTCTGACATCATTGCAGAAATGCACCCAGAGCATATCCAGCCGTTCCTAGCAGCGCTCCAAGACGAGTTCTACATCGACGAGGAAATGATCGCCGGGTCCATCGAGCACAAGTCCAGTTTCAACATCATTCACCGCAACAGCCTGTTCAAAGTAGATGTGTTCATCCCGCTCCCAACACCTTTTTACCGATCCCAACTTGCTCATGTCAACCGGCAGACCTTCTCCCTCGGCGTGGAAATAAGCGCTAACTTTGCCAGCCCTGAAGACACCATCCTGGAGTTGACCCGATTTGGTGGACGGTGGTAGAGTTGGGGAAAGCCTACAGGGGTTCCGTCGGCAGAAAACGCCGCTTGGGTGGATTAGTATTAACTTGAATTGGTAACTGATGTTACGCAGCCGCCCAGCGCGCATAGGTCGCCTGGCTGAGCATTCGCTCGGCGGACTTCTCGACCGTGACCAGTTCTCCGCATTCGATCGTCCCCCCGAAACTCTTCATCATCTCCTGCATGGAGAAATACAGGTGCACCGCCGGTGCCCTGACCGCGTAAACCGTCAGCACCACGAAGAGCGGCCGGGGGCTCAAAATGGCCTGGCAGGCCTCCAGCAGGACCGGCAGTGACTTGTAGACCTCCCAGACCTCGCCCTTCGGACCGCGTCCGAACTTGGGGGGATCAAGCAGGATGCCGTCGTACTTGACGCCCCGCCGGCCCTCGCGCTGGACGAACTTGAGCGCATCGTCGACGATCCAGCGCACCGGCTTTCCGCCCAGCCCGGACAGGGCCTGGTTCTGGCGCGCCCAGGCCACCGACTTCCTGGACGCGTCCACATGGGTGACCTTCGCCCCGGCCGCGGCCGCCGCCAGCGTCGCCAGCCCTGTGTAGCCAAACAGGTTCAGGATGCTGGCCTCTTTTCCTTTTCGGATCTTGTCCGCAATCCAGTCCCACTGGGCGGCGCACTCCGGGAAGACGCCCAGATGCCGGCCCGGCGTTGTCATGACCGCCATCCGCAATCCCCCGTAGCTCACTTCCCACTGCGCAGGCACGTTTTTTTTAACCTCCCAATGGCCCCCGCTCTCCTCCCCGGTCGGGCAGAAGACGGCATGGGCCGCCTTCCAGAGCTCCGGCTGCCGCCTGGGCCACAATGCCTGGACCTCCGGGCGGATGAAGAGGTAGGGGCCGAAGCGTTCCAGCTTCTGCCCGTCACCGCTGTCGAGCAGTTCGTAATCGGTCCACTGAGGGGAATCAAGCAGGCGAATTTCGATCGTCATGGGAGTGCCAGGGGCGTCTTTTATGTAGGTCGGGATAGGCAAAAGTACTACTTGCAATCTGGACTGGATTCATGCTAAAATAGAGACGTCCGTGGGAGAAAGTGGGACGATGTGGGGCGCCGGAAGCCATCCGGCGTTCCGATTTAAAGGCAAAGGTAGAACGTATGTTCCTAGGGCAGTATCTGCACTCCTTCGATGACAAAGGCCGCCTGACGGTCCCGGCCCGCTTCCGGGATTCGCTCGCCGAGGGCGCCGTCGTTGTCCAGGGTTTGGACCAGAACCTGATGGTGCTGACCCAGGCTGCCTTCGAAGTCGTCTATCAGCGCCTGATGGCCATGAACCTGACCGACCCGGCCGCCCGTGCCCTGCGGCGCCTGATCCTGGGGACCGCCTTCCCGCTCGAACTCGACAGCGCCGGGAGGATCCTGATCCCGCAGAATCTGCGCAGCCTGGTCGGGCTGGAGAGCGAGGCCATGCTGGTCGGCCAGGGCGACTACTTCGAAGTCTGGGCCCCGGTCCCCTGGAAGGACCAGGAGACCGAACTGCACGACCCGGCCGTCAACGCCCAGCGCTTTGCCACGCTCGACCTCTCGACCCGCTGACATGCACGAACCTGTACTTTACCATGAAATTATACACGCTTTACGCCCCAGAGACGGAGGGCGCTACGTGGACGGAACCCTGGGCGCCGGTGGACACGCCGCCGGGATCCTGGCCACCAGCGAACCGGGCGGCATGCTCCTGGGTCTGGACGTCGACCCGCAGGCGCTTGCCCTGGCAAACCGGAAACTCGCTCCCTTCGGGGAGCGTGCACGGTTAAAGAGGGCCTCCTACACCAGCCTGAACGAAGAACTCGCCCTGCTCGGCTGGGAGGCGGTCGATGGGATCCTCCTCGATCTGGGAGCCTCGTCCATGCAGTTCGACACCCCGGAGCGCGGCTTCTCCTTCCTGGCGGACGGCCCGCTGGACATGCGCTTCGACCCCCAGGCCCTCCTGACCGCCGCCGGGATCGTCAACCAGTGGCCCGAACAGGAACTGGCCGACCTGATCTACCGTTACGGCGAGGACCCGGCCGGCCGGCGCATCGCCCGGGCCATCGTCGAGGCCCGGCCGCTCTCCAGGACCGGCGACCTGGCGGCCGTCATCGAGCGGGCCCTCGGCCGGAGAGGCCCTCACCACCCCGCCACGCGGACCTTCCAGGCCCTGCGCATCGCCGTCAACGGCGAACTGGAGGCGATCGAGAAAGTCCTACCGCTGGCGCTGCAGGCGCTTGGTCCGGGTGGGCGGCTGGCGGTCATCGCCTTCCACTCGCTGGAAGACCGGCTGGTCAAGGAATTTTTCCGCCGCGAAAGCCGCGACTGCCTGTGCCCGCCCCGCCAGCCGGCGTGCACCTGCAAGCATCAAGCGCTCCTCAAGGAGGTCAACCGCCGGCCGATCACGCCGACGGAAGACGAAATCAAACGGAACTCCCGCGCCCGCAGCGCGAAGCTCAGAATCGCACAAAAAAACTAGGCCGCAAGGCCATGCCAATGGGTGTTGGCTCCGAACGGAGGTGCAGCGTCACGTACAGCAGATCATAGTTCTTTCAACGGACCGGCAAACATGAACAATGTCACCCATATCGTTCAGAACGTGCGACAGGCCCCCTGGCGGATACAACGCCAGTGGATCGGCCTCTTTTTGCTTGTCCTGGTCCTGTCGGCCATGGTGGCGGGCATCTACCTGAACGTCACCGCCCAGGCGGCCCTGGCCGGGCGTGCGATCCAGTTGCTGAAGGATGAGATTTCCGACAACCAGCGCATCAACGCCGACCTGGAGACGCAACTGGCCGACCTGACCTCCACCGAAGCCATGGAGGCGCGCGCCCTGGCACTCGGCTTCCGGCCGGTCCAGCCGGAAGACATCACCTACGTGGTGGTTCCCGGCTACGTCCCGAAAAGCCCGGTCGATATGTCCGATGAGACCGAGCACACGTTCGACAGCCCTTTGACACCCGAATACACCCAGTCGCTTTTCGACTGGCTGGTGGAAAGGCTGACGACCCCGTCCGGCGTAACTGGAGGTCCTCGATGAGGGGCCAGTTCGCCGGGCGTTACCTGACACTCGCCTTCCTGCTGGGCATCTTCGGCACCGGGATCATCTTCCAGCTGGTACGCATCCAGACCAGCCCCGAGGCCCAGGCCATCCTGGTCGACGTCGGTCCCTACACCGGCGCCTGGCGGACCTACTACCCGGCGCGCGGCGAGATCTACGACCGCAACGGCAACCTGCTGGCCGGCAACCAGACCGTTTACGAGGTCGGCGTGACCCTCAGCGAGATCGATGACCCGCACAGCATCGCCCTGGCCACCAGTGTCTACCTGGGCCTGGACTACGACGAAGTCTACGAACAGATCACCGATCCTCCGGAAGGCATCTTCTACATTGTCCTGACCGACTACATCACCCCCGACCGGGCCGACCAGCTCATCCAGCTGCAGGAGGTGCTCCTGAACGACCCCTCCGGTCAGAGCCTGGACGGGCTGGTCTTCCAGCCGCATCTGCAGCGCAGCTATCCCGAAGGCTCGCTGGTCTCCAACGTGGTCGGCTTCGTCACTCGTGAAGGCCGCGGCTACTACGGGATCGAGGAGAAATACAACAACCTGCTGGCCGGCGTCCCGGTGACCGTCTGGGTTCCCTCCGACCCCAACCGGGCCGAGGAACTGCCAGATATTCCGCCCGGGGCGACGCTGATCCTGACCATCGACCGCGAGATCCAGGCTGCCACCGAGGATGTCCTCGACAGCTCCATCCAGACCTATGGGGCCGACTCCGGGACGATCATCGTCATGGACCCCCAGACCGGCGAGATCCTCTCGATGGCCACCACCCCGCGCATGGATCCCAATCACTATTCCGACTACGCCACCATCTTCCCCGGCGAGACCCCTTACAACCGGGCCATCAGCCAGGCCTACGAGCCCGGTTCGGTGATGAAGATCTTCACCATGGCCGGCGCCCTGGACAGCGGCACCGTCACCCCCGAGACGACCATGTTCGATTCGGGGGTCATCTGGGTCGGCGGTTGGGACATCCACAATTGGGACGGCGGCGCCTGGGGCTACCAGACCATGACCGGCTGCCTGCAGCACTCGCTTAACGTCTGCCTGGCCTGGGTGGCCGTCGAGATGGGCAATGACAACTTCTACGCCTATTTCGAGAACTTTGGTTTCGGCCACCTGACCGGCATCGACCTGGCCGGCGAGGCCCCCGGCCGGCTGAAGCGGCCCGGCGACGGTGACTGGTACCAGGTCGACCTGGGCACCAACGCCTTCGGGCAGGGCATCGCCGCCACCCCGATCCAGGTGATCGCGGCCGCTTCGGCGATCGCCAACCAGGGCCGGATGGTTTCCCCCCACGTGCTGTATGCCATGGTCCAGAACGGCCAGCAGCACAACATGTCCACCCAGATCATCGGGCGGCCGATCTCCACCGAGACCGCCCGCACCCTGACCGCCATGCTGGCCGTCTCGCTCCAAAGCGAATCCTCCCTGGCCCTGGTGCCGGGGTACAGCCTGGCCGGCAAGACCGGCACGGCCCAGATCCCGACCGTCGGCGGTTACGACCTGCACCAGACCAACGCCTCCTTTGTCGGTTGGGGGCCCGTGGACGATCCGCAGTTCCTGGTCTACATCTGGCTTGAACGCCCGACCGCCTCGCCGTGGGCTTCCGAAGTCGCCGCCCCGGTCTTCCGTCAGATGGTCGAGCGGCTGGTCGTCCTGATGAACATCCCGCCCGACGCGATCCGTCTGGCAACGAATGGACAATGAGACCAACGTGCTGACTCTTGCAGATGTGATCGAAGCCCTGACGAATTCCCGTCCCGCGCTGGCCGACATGGTCATCACCGAGGCGGCGATCGACTCGCGCCAGGTGATCCCCGGCGGAATGTTCGTCGCCATCCCGGGAGAACATGTGGACGGGCACACCTTCGTCGCCGAGGCCTTCCAGCGCGGGGCTTCGTTCGCTCTGATCCAGCGCGAACTGGACGAATCCTTCCCGACCCTCGACCTGCGTTCCCCGTCCGTCTCGCTTGACACGCACGCCTCGCTCGAATCGTCGAATCGCCCTCCCCTGTGCCTGCGGGTCGAAAATACGCTCACCGCCCTGCAGCAGGTCGCCCGCTTCTGGCGCCGCAAGCTGAATCTGCGGGTGATCGGCATCACCGGCTCGGTCGGCAAGTCGACGACCAAGGAACTGATCGCCGAAGTCCTGGGGATTCGGTATCACACTCTGAAGAGCCTGGGGAACCTGAATAACGAGATCGGCCTGCCGCTGACCATCCTGCACCTTGGCTCAGGCTACGAACGGGCCGTGCTCGAGATGGGCTTCTACGTCCCCGGCGAGATCGCCTTCCTGTGTGACATTGCCCTGCCGGCGGTCGGCGTGGTGACCAATATCGGCACCGTGCACGCCGAGCGGGCCGGGTCGCAGGAAGCGATCGCCCGGGGCAAATCCGAACTGGTCCAGGCCCTACCCCCTGCCCCGCAGGGCGTGGCGGTGCTGAACTACGACGATCCGCTGGTCCGTCCGATGGCCGAACTGACCAGGGCGCGCATCCTGTACTACGGCCTCGATCCCCAAGCCGACCTGTGGGCTGACCAGGTCGATGGTCTGGGTCTGGAGGGCATCCGCTTCCGCCTGCATTATCGCACGGAGACCCTGCACGTGCGTGTCCCGATGATCGGCCAGCACTCCGTCCACACCGCCCTGCGGGCCGCCGCCGTCGGCCTGGCCGAGGGTTTGACCTGGCAGGAGATCCTGAGCGGCCTGCGCCAGGGACATCCCCAGCTGCGTCTGGTGGCCGTCCGCACCGCCAGCGGAGCGCTGGTGCTCGACGACACCTACAACGCTTCGCCCGAGTCGATGCTGGCGGCCCTCAACCTGCTGGCCGACCTGGACGGCCGCAAGGTGGCCGTGCTGGGCGACATGCTCGAACTGGGCCCTTACGAGAAGGAAGGCCACGAGATGGTCGGCGTACGGGCCGCCCAGGTGGCCGACCGGCTGGTCACGGTCGGGGAGCGCGGCCATATCATCGCCGCCGCCGCCCGGCGGGCCGGCCTCGGAGCGGCTGCGATATACGAGTGTGACGACACCGATCAGGCGGTGGCCAACCTGCAGGAGTCCCTGACCAGCCGGGATGCCGTGCTGGTCAAGGGCTCGCGCGGCATCCGCATGGACCGCATCGTCACCGCCCTGGAGGCCTCGCCATGAGAGATTCTGCGCTTGCCTTGAGCCTGGCCGGGCTGGCCTTCATGATGACCGTCATTTGGGGGGGGCCGCTGCTGCGCATCCTGCGCCACTTCAAGATCGGCAAGATCATCCGCGTCGAGGAGCCGGGCAAGCACTTCACCAAGATGGGCACCCCGACGATGGGCGGCGTGATGATCATCATCCCGGTCACCATGCTGACCGTGCTGCTCAACGCCGTCAGCCTGATCGGCATGAAGGTCCTGGGCCGCTCGGTACTGGTCCCGCTGGCTGCCATGCTCGGCTATGCCTTGCTCGGTGCCCTGGATGATTGGGAAGGCATTCGCGGCAAGCGCAAGGGCGAGGGGATGCGCATCCGCACCAAGTTCATCGCCCAGATCGGGCTGGCCATCGGGCTGGCGATCGGGCTCAAGTACGTGCTCGATGTGCCCGACATGTTCCTGCCGGGGATCCAAACCGAGATCGAGCTGGGCTTCTGGTATGTGCCGATCGCGGCCTTCATCATCGTCGCGGCCTGCAACGCGGTCAACTTCACCGACGGGCTGGACGGACTGGCCGGACTGATCTCGGTAACCATCTTCGCCGCCTACGGCGGGATCGCCCTGTTGCAGGGCCAGATCTTCATCGCCCGGTTCTGTTTCACGATGGTCGGAGCCCTGTTCGGTTTCCTGTGGTTCAACGTCCACCCGGCCCAGTTGTTCATGGGCGACACCGGCTCGCTCTCGCTCGGCGCCACCATCGCCGTGATCGCCCTGATGACCGGCCAGTGGGCCCTGTTCCCGATCATCGCCATCATCCCGGTCAGCGAGGCGCTGAGCGATGTGATCCAGATCGTTTACTTCCGATTGACCAAGGGCCGCCGTTTCTTCAAGATGGCGCCCATCCACCTGCACTTTGAACTGCTCGGCTGGTCGGAGACGCAGATCGTCCAGCGCTTCTGGCTGATCAGCCTGCTGGCCGCCATGCTGGGCGTGGGATTGGCACTGGTCTAGGACCATGATGATGCATTGGGACGCCAAACGCGTGACCATTCTCGGAGGCGCCCGCCAGGGACAGGCGGCGGCGCGCTGGCTGGCGCGGCACGGAGCGATCGTGACGATCAACGACCGCCGCCTGCCCGCGGAGATGGTCGCCGCCCAGGCCGCCCTGGCCGGCCTGCCCGTCCGCTGGGTGCTCGGCGACCACCCGCTCGACCTGCTCGGCGAGACCGATGTGCTCTGCATCTCAGGCGGCATTCCACTGACCCTGTCGCTGGTGGTCGCAGCGCAGCAAAGCGGCATCCCGCTGACCAACGACACCCAGCTCTTCCTGGAGGCCGTCCCCTGCCAGACGATCGGGATCACTGGCTCGGCCGGCAAGACAACCACCACCACCCTGGTCGGGCGGATCGCCAAGGCCGCCCGGGGCCGCAAGGCCTACGTGGGCGGGAACATCGGCGACCCGTTGCTCAACTACGTGGACGAAATGCCGACCAACGCCCTGGCCGTGCTGGAGATCTCCAGTTTCCAGCTGGAACAGATGACCCGCTCCCCTCAGGTGGCCGCCATCCTGAACATCACGCCCAACCACCTCGACCGCCACGGGACGATGGAGGCCTACACCGCCGCCAAGGCCCGTCTGATCGAATTCCAGGCAGAAGGCGACACGGCCATCCTGGGACACGACGACCCGGTCGCCTGGGGACTGCGCGAACAGGTGCACGGGCGGTTGTTCTCCTTTGGCCTGGCCCCCCTGCCCTCCGGCAGCCAGGGGACCTTCGTCCGTGACGGCCAGATCCTCCTGCAGGCCGAGGACCAGGAAAGCGTCCTGTTGCCGCTGGAGATCATCCGGTTGCGCGGCGCGCACAACCAGTTGAACGTCCTGGCGGCCTGCGCCATCGCCTGTGCCGCCGGCTTGCCGGCCAGGGCCGTCCAGGCCGGGGTGGAGGGCTTCAACGGCGTGGCCCACCGTCTGGAATACGTGCGCAGCCTGCACGGCGTGACCTGGTACAACGACTCGATCGCCACCGCCCCCGAACGGACCAGCGCAGCCATCCGCTCGTTCAGCGAACCGATCATCCTGCTGCTCGGCGGGCGCGATAAGGATCTGCCCTGGGGGGAGCTGGCCGAACTGGTCAGCCGGCAGGTGGACCACGTGGTCCTGTTCGGCGAGGCGGCCGGGAAGATCGAGGCCGCCCTGAAACAGGCCTCCGGTCCCGGCCCGCAGTCGCTGGAACGCTGCCCGGGTCTGGAAGAAGCCGTCCAGGCCGCGGCCCGCGTCGCCCAGCCCGGTGATGTGGTCCTGCTCTCGCCAGGCGGCACATCCTTTGATCAATTCTCCGACTTCGAAGAACGTGGAGAGGCTTACTGTAAATGGGTATCAACTCTTTCGTAAACCGCCCCTCCCGCCCCGACACGGCGGCGCCCCGCATCTCCCGCCAGGAGGCTCCGGCCGGCCTGGATATCCCCCTGGTGCTGGTGATCATCGCCCTGGGTGTCTTCGGCTTGCTGATGCTCTTCTCCGCCAGTGCGGATTTCTCGCTGCTGGTCTACGGAGAGCCGGGCTACATGTTCAACAAGCAGCTGGCCTGGATCGTGATCGGCACGCTGGTGGCCGTCGCGCTGGCCCGCATCGATTACCACCTCTGGCAGCGGCTGGCCATCCCGATGATGGCCGTGTCCATGCTCCTGCTGATCGGCGTGCTGATCAACAACGAGGTCCGGCTGGGGGCGGTGCGCACGTTCTTCGGCGGATCGGTCCAGCCTTCGGAGTTGGCCAAGCTGGCGACGATCATCTACCTGTCGGTCTGGTTGTACGCAAAACGCGAGCACCTGCACGATGCCCAGTTGGGCCTGATCCCGCTGGCGGTGATCCTGGGCGCGGTCGGCGGCCTGATCTACATCCAGCCCGACCTGAGTGCCACGATCACCATCTTCCTTCTGGGCGGGATGCTGTTCTTCCTGGCGGGTGGTGACCTGCGCCAGATGGTCCTGTTCATGATCGTGGCCCTGGCCGCCGGCTGGCTCGTGGTCCAGTTCAGCACCACCGGACGGGTTCGGCTGGTCTCCTACCTGGCCGGGTTGAAGGACCCGTTGAGTTCGGACTACCAGGTCCGCCGCTCCCTGGAAGCGATCATTCGCGGCGGCTGGTTCGGGGTCGGCCTGGGACGCGCCAGCACCAAACTGACCGGTCTGCCCGTACCTCCCACGGACAGCATCTTCGCCGTGGTGGTCGAGGAGATGGGCCTGATGGGCGCGTTGATGCTGATCTGCCTTTACGGATTGCTGCTGTGGCGCGGCCTGAAGATCGCCGCCCGGGCCCCCGACATGCTGGGGGCGTTGTTGGCCGGCGGCGCCACCTTCTGGATCGTCATCGATGCGACCATCAACATGTCCGTCATGGTCGGGCTGCTGCCCTTTGCCGGCAACGCCCTGCCTTTCATCAGCGCCGGCGGTTCGAGCTTGATCTCATCGCTGGCAGCCATCGGAATTCTGCTCAGCGTTTCCCGCCAGGCGGGGCAGCGTCCTGCCCTGGCCAGCGACGAACGGAGGAAATCCAGTGCGTCTGTTGATCTGCGCCGGCGGGACCGGCGGCGGGGTCAATCCCGCTCTCGCCGTCCTGCAATCTCTGACCGATAAGGCCGAAACCCTGTGGGTGGGGGGCGAAGACGGCATGGAAGCCCGGCTCGTCGAGCGGGCTGGCGTGCCGTTTAAAGCCATCCCCGCCGCAGGGCTGCACGGCGTCGGCCTGCACAGGCTGCCGGGTAACCTGTGGCGGCTGCTGCGCGGGGTGTTTGCCGCCCGGCGCGTCCTGGACGACTTCCAGCCCGATGTGCTGCTCTTTACCGGCGGCTACGTGGCCGTACCGATGGCCCTGGCCGGCAGGCGGGTGCCGAGCGTGCTGTATGTGCCCGATATCGAACCCGGGCTGGCGCTCAAGACCCTGGCCCGCTTCGCCAGCCGGATCTGCCTGACGGTCGAGGAGTCGACCAGCTACTTCCGCCGCCCCGAGCGCCTGGCCGTGACCGGTTACCCGGTGCGCCGCCAGCTGACCGGCTGGACGCGGGCCAACGGCCGCCAGGCGATCGGCCTGGCCGAGGAGCTCCCCGTTCTGCTCGTCACCGGCGGCTCAAAGGGCGCCCGCTCGATCAACCACGCCGTTCTGGACGTCCTGCCCGAACTGCTGGAGCTGACCCAGGTCGTCCACATCACCGGCGAACTGGACTGGCCGGAGGTGGAAGCGCGGACCAGGGACCTCAACGAGACCCAGGCGCGACGGTACTTCGTCTTCCCATACCTGCACGAGGAGATGGGCGCCGTCCTGGCGGCGGCCGACTTGGCGGTCTCACGCGGCGGGGCTTCGGCCCTGGGCGAGTACCCGCTCTTCGGCCTGCCGGCGGTCCTGGTGCCCTACCCGTATGCCTGGCGCTACCAGAAGGTCAACGCCGATTACCTGACCCATCGCGAAGCCGCTGTGACCATCGCCGACCAGGACCTGGGTGGCACCCTGCTGCCGACCATCCGGGCGATCCTGCAGGATCCGGCCAGGCTGGACTCGATGCGCAGCGCCATGCGCCAACTGGCCCACCCCGAGGCCGCCCAGGACATCGGCCAGGAGATCCTGGCCCTGGCCGAAAAGAGGAGCTAAGACCCGTGATAAGCCTGAATTTCGTCTTCTGGATGTACGTCGTCCTGTTCGGGGTGATCGGCGCCATGCGCGGCTGGGCACGCGAGCTCCTGGTCTCGTTCAGCGTCATCCTGGCTCTGACCTTCACCAACCTGATCGAACGCTACGTCTCGTTCGTACGCGACACCATCCCGGCCAACAGCCCGGCGCTCTTCTGGCTGCGGACCATCATCATCATCGTGCTGGTCTTCTTCGGGTACCAGACCCCCAACATCCCGCGCTTCGCCTCCAAGCTGACGCGCGAGAAACTGCAGGACACCCTGCTGGGCATCTTCCTGGGTGCCCTGAACGGCTACCTGATTGCTGGCTCCCTCTGGTTCTACATGAACGAAGCCCAGTACCCCTTTGCACTGATCAGCGCCCCGATCGCCGGGACCCCGATGGGCGACGCAGCCCTCAAGTTGGTCCAGTACCTGCCGCCTCGCGTGCTGGGCGTCCCGGCGATTTACTTTGCCGTCGTCCTGGCCTTCATCTTCGTGATCGTGGTGTTCATCTAGGAGATTCGAGAGATCCATGAAGCGCGTCCACCTGATCGGAATCGGCGGAACCGGCCTGTCGGCCATCGCCCGTGTCCTGCTCGAACTGGGATACGTGGTGAGCGGCTCAGACTGCCAGGAGTCCCCCTTCACGCGAGACCTGGCAGCGGCCGGGGCGACGATCGCGATCGGACACCGCATGGAGAACCTCGGCCAGGCCGAAGCAGTGGTGCGCTCATCGGCCATCCCCGACGACAACCCCGAGGTGGTCGCCGCCCGCTCCGCCGGGATCCCGGTCCTCAAGCGGGCCGAGTTCCTCGGCGAACTGATGACCGGCCGGACCGGCATCGCCGTGGCCGGCACGCACGGCAAGACCACCACCACGGCGATGATCGCCTGGATGCTGAGCGATCTGAAGGTCGACCCGACCTTTATCATCGGCGGGGTGCTGACCAACCTGGGCGTCAACGCCCGGGCCGGCGAGGGCGACTTCTTCGTCATCGAGGCCGACGAGTACGATCACATGTTCCTGGGCCTCAAGCCGGTCATCGAAGTGGTCACCAACATCGAGCACGACCACCCCGACTGCTACCCCACCCCGGCCGACTTCCATGCCGCCTTCCTGGAATTCGTCCGCCGGCTGCCCGAGGACGGCATCCTGATCGCCTGCGCCGACGACCCCGGGGCCTGCACCCTGCTGGCCGAGGCCCACGACCTGGGCAAGAACCTGCTGGCCTACGGCCTGCGGCCCAAGGCCAAAGACTGCCCGCAGAAACTGGACACCTACGCCACCATGCTGCTATCCAACGACCAGGGCGGCTTCACCTTCAGCGCCAACGTGATCGGCAAGTCGGCGGTCGTCGACCTGCAGGTGCCCGGGCTGCACAACGTACGCAACGCCCTGGCCGCCCTGACGGTCGCCGGCCTGCTCGGCCTGCCGCTCGAAGAAGCCGCCCGGGCACTGGGGGCGTTCCAGGGCACCGGGCGCCGGTTCGAGATCCGGGGCGAGGTCGGCGGGGTGACCGTGGTCGACGACTACGCCCACCACCCGACCGAGATCCAGGCCACCCTCTCGGCCGCCCGGGCCCGCTATCCGGGCCGCCGCCTGTGGGTCGTCTGGCAGCCGCACACCTACTCGCGCACCCAGACCCTGTTCGACGAGTTCGTGACCGCCTTTGGCGACGCCGACCAGGTCATCGTCACCGAGATCTACGCCGCCCGGGAGGCCAAACAGGATTTCTCCTCCCGCAGCGCCGCCGAGGCCATCCAGGGCCCGCCGGTCCAGTTCATCCCCGACCTGAGGGCGGTGAGCAATTATCTGAATGACCATCTCCATCCCGGCGACGTCCTGCTGGTGCTCTCCGCCGGAGATGCTGACCAGGTCAGCACCCAGGTGCTCGACCAGTTGAAAGGAAAGTGAGGAAAAGATGGCAGAAAAGAAGCACGTGTACAAGGCTGAAGTGATGGCCCTGCCGCCGATCAAGATGGTTCTGGGCGAGATCCCCTCCCCCGATCCGAAAAGCCGCCACCCGATCCGCAGACCCGGCCGTGAGACGCGTGAAGCCGTCACCAAATTGATCGGGTTCCTGAAGGAAGAAGACAACCAGAGCGGCTACATGTAGACCGGCTTCCCGAGGCCCGATGCAAGAGTCGATCCTGAACGAACTCCGCGCCATCTTCGCTGACCGCCTGCAGGAAAATGTCCTGCTCCAAGGCTATACTTCAGCGCGCATCGGCGGTCCCGCCGACGTGCTGGTGTTCGTCCGCTCGGCCGACGAACTGGCCCGGGCGGCGGAGACGTTCTGGCAGATGGATATTCCCTTCATCCTGCTGGGCGGCGGCAGCAACGTGCTGGTCGGCGACGGCGGCCTGCGCGGGGCGGCGATCATCAACCGGGCCCGCCTGGTGAAGTTCGACTCACAGGCCGAGCCGCCCGGCGTGCTGGCCGAGTCGGGCGTCACCCTCAACGACCTCGCCCAGCGGGCCGCCCGCCTGGGGCTGACCGGGTTGGAGTGGGCCGCCACCGTCCCGGGAACGCTCGGGGGAGCCGTCTACGGCAACGCCGGGGCCTTCGGCGGCGACACGGCCGGCAACCTGGTCTCGGTCGACCTGCTCCACCGCCAGCAGGGCCGCCAGGCCTGGCCGGTCGGGAAGCTGGAGTACGCCTACCGCAGCAGCCTGCTGAAGCGCGAGCTCCCCCCGGTGGTCCTGCTGACAGCCAGACTGCGCCTCGGGCACGGCGACCCGCAGGCCATCCGCAAGAAGATGCGCGAGTTCACCTCCCGCCGGCGCAGCACCCAGCCGCCCGGCGCCAGCATGGGCTCGATGTTCAAGAACCCGCCCGGCGACTACGCCGGCCGGCTGATCGAAGCCGCCGGGCTCAAGGGCCGGCGGGTCGGCAACGCCGAGATCAGCCCGGTGCACGCCAATTTCATCCTCAATCACGGTCAGACCCGGGCCGCCGACGTCAAGGCCCTGATCGACCTGGCCAGCGCGACCGTCCTGGAGAGGTTCGGCGTCCAGCTGGAACTCGAGATCGAATTGATCGGCGAATGGTAATGGAGAAAATGCGCGTGGTCGTCCTCTTCGGTGGCAGATCGGGTGAGCACGAGGTCTCGCTAGCCTCGGCCCGCTCGCTGCTGTCCGTGCTCGACCCGGCCCGCTACGAGGTCCACCAGGTCGGCATTACCCACGAAGGCGCCTGGCTGACCGGAGCGGAGGCCCGCGAAGCCCTGGAGCAGGGCGAGAGCACCCGCCTGACCCCCTGTACGATCCTGCCAGACCCGTCCCGCCCCGGCCTGTACAGCCTGCAGGACGGGACCCCGGGCCTGCTGGCCGCCATCGACGTGGTCTTCCCGGTGCTGCACGGAACCTTTGGCGAGGACGGCACCCTGCAGGGCCTGCTCGAGATGGCCGATGTGGCTTACGTCGGCGCCGGGGTGACCGGCTCTGCGGTCGGGATGGACAAGGGCGTGTTCAAGGACGTGATGCGCGCCCACGGCATCCCGGTCGTCGAGGCGGCCATCGTCTTGCGCAGCGAGATCGAACGGGACATGCCGGCCGTCCAAAAGCGGTCTGAGGCGGTCGGCCCCTACCCGCTGTTCATCAAGCCGGCCAATCTGGGCTCGTCGGTCGGGATCACCAAGTGCAACAGCCGGGCCGACCTGGGCGAGGGCCTGCTGGAAGCCGCCGCCTACGACCGGCGGGTGCTGGTCGAGCGCGGCGTCGAGGCACGCGAGATCGAGGTCAGCGTGCTCGGCAACGACGAGCCGCAGGCCTCCGTACCGGGCGAAGTCGTGCCCAGTCGCGAGTTCTACTCCTATGAGTCGAAGTACGTCGATGGGACCTCCGGCCTGCTGATCCCGGCGCCCCTGCCCCCGGAGACCTCCGCCGAGATCCGGGCCACCGCCGTGAAGGCCTTCCAGGCGATCGACTGCGCCGGGATGGCCCGGGTGGATTTCTTCCTCGAGAAGGAAACCGGCCGGATCTACCTGAACGAGGTCAACACCATCCCGGGCTTCACCAGCATCAGCATGTACCCCAAGCTGTGGGAGGCCAGCGGGCTGGCCTATCCGCAGCTGGTCGAACGCCTGATCACCCTGGCCCTGGAACGCAAGGCCGAGCGCGACCGCACCGAACGCCGCTTTCGGAGTACATCATGAGCACAAAGACGCAGTCCAAGGGCAATCGCTTCGTTCGCAACCCGCACCAGAAGGGCCCCGAGGGCGCCAGGCGCCGCCCGGAGACCCGTTCCAGGACCGCCTACCGGCCGGAGACCGTTTCCCTGCCAGGCGAGCCGCGCTCCCGCCGCATGGACCAGAACCTGGAGCCGGTCTACAGGAAGCCGCCCAGGAGCCACAAGCCGCGCCAGGCCCAACCGAAAAGCCAGGCCAGGCAAAAGGGCCAGCGTTTCGATATCGCCTTCACGCTCGGCCAGGCCGATGTGCGCGCCCCCGGCATCAGCCTGCCCAGGTTCAGCCCGCGCTGGGTCTCGGCAGCCCTGACCGCCCTGCTGGCCTTCGTGCTCTACACGCTGTGGACCTCGGCCTCTTTCACGCTCGGGGAGGCCGAGATCATCGGCAACCAGCGCCTGGGGGCGCCCGAGGTCAACGCCGCCATCCGCCTGGCCGGACGGCCGGTCTTCGAAGCAGTCCCGGCCCAGGCCGAGGCCGCCCTGCGAGCCTCCTACCCCGACCTGGCCAGCGCCGAAGTACACATCGGCTTCCCCAACAAGATCGTGGTGGTGCTCGCCGAGCGGACCCCGGTCATCGCCTGGTACCAGGACGGAGCCCTGACCTGGATCGACACCACCGGGGTGGCCTTCCCGCCGCGCGGCACGGTCGAGGGCCTGGTGACGATCCATGCGGGCGGGACCCCGCCGACGGTGGCGGTGCCGATCGACACCCCCGCCCATGCCCGGCCTTACCTGGCCCCGGAGATGGTCCGGGTGATGCTCGACCTGGCTCTCTACGTCCCGGCTGGCACGCAGATGCTCTACGACCCGCAGTACGGCCTGGGCTGGCAGGACCCGCGCGGCTGGTTCGTCTATTTCGGTCAGAACACGGATGAGATCCCGATGAAACTGGTGGCCTATCAGGCCATCGTCGACGCCCTTACCTCTGGCGGCATCCAACCCACGCTGATCAGCATGGAATATCTGGACGCCCCCTTCTACAAGTAGCCATGGACGATATTGTTGTTGGAATCGACGTAGGTACCACCAAAGTCTGCACCCTGGTCGGGCGGGTCGAGGCTGAACGCATCCGCATCCTGGGTGTGGGCATCGAGCCGTCGGAAGGCATCCGCAAGGGCGTGATCGTCGACCTGAAGGCTGCCTCCCAGGTCATCACCCGCTCGGTGCGCAAGGCCGAGCAGACCTCGGGCGTGGAAATCACCGGGGCGGTGGTCAGCCTGGCCGGGGCGCATGTCTCCTCGATCAACAGCCGCGGCGTGGCCGCGGTCTCGGGCGATACGATCGACGAGGTCGACATCGCCCGGGCCCTGGACGCCGCCCGGGCAGTCGCCATCCCGCACAACCGCGAGATCATCCACATCGTCGAGCGCGGCTTCAGCGTCGACGGCCAGGACGGCATCCAGCAGCCGGTCGGGATGCACGGCTACCGGCTGGAGGTCGAGGCCCACATCATCACCGCCGCCCAGGCCACTGTCGAGAACCTGCGCCAGTCGGTCGGAGAAGCGGGCGTGGAAGTGATCCAGTTCGTGCTCAACCCGCTGGCCTCCGGCGAGGTGGTCCTGAGAGAGACCGAGCGCCAGCAAGGCGTGGCGGTCTGCGATATCGGCGGCGGGACGACCGATCTGGCCCTGTATGTCGAGGGCCACGTCTGGCACACGATGGTCCTGGCGGTGGGCGGCAACCACGTCACCAACGACATCGCCCACGGCCTGCGCCTGCCGATCCCGCAGGCTGAGGAGATCAAGAAGAAGCACGGCTATGCCCTCCGGTCGGGCGTCGGCGCGGAAGAGACCTTCAAGGTGCAATCGTTCGGAGCCGAAGGGCCGATCGAGTTCAGCCGCCACGACATGGCCCATATCATTGAGGCCCGGGTCGAGGAGATCTTCGCCCTGACCCTGCAGGAGATCAAGCGCTCGGGATACGATGGTCTGCTGCCGGCTGGCATGGTCCTGACCGGCGGCACGAGCGCCCTGCCAGGCATCCGCCAGCTGGCAGCCCAGGTGCTCGGCATGCCGGTGCGCACCGCCCGGCCGGAGAACCTGGTCGGCCTGGTCGACGCGCTGCAATCGCCGGCCTACTCGACCAGCATTGGCCTGCTGCATTACGCATCCGCCCTGGCGGAAGAAGATGCCCCTCCCGGGCACCGGGCGCGCAACCGCCGCCCGAAGCAAGACAGCCGCCTCGACCTGTCGGCCGTAAAGAACTGGCTCAAAAGGTTGCTGCCCTGAACAACTCACCGCGACGGCCCCGGCCGGTCCGTCCGAACACATTATCGAACCTGCACGACACATTCAGGAGGATCACGATGGATACCAAGAAAATGCAGACCGAAAGTTTTGCCCACATCAAGGTCGTCGGCGTTGGCGGCGGCGGTTGCAACGCCGTCAACCGGATGATCGAAGAGGGCATCCAGGGCGTCGAGTTCGTCGCCGTCAACACGGATGCCCAGGCGCTGCTGCTTTCCCGGGCTTCCACCCGGGTGCGCATCGGCAACAAGCTGACCCGCGGTCTGGGCGCCGGAGGTAAACCGGAGATCGGAGAGAAGTCGGCCGAAGAGTCGGCCGAGGAACTGTACACCGTGCTCAAGGGGTCGGACATGGTCTTCGTGACCGCCGGTCTGGGCGGCGGGACCGGCACCGGCGCAGCCCCGATCGTGGCCCAGATCGCCCGCGAATGCGGGGCCCTGACCATCGGCGTGGTCACCCGGCCCTTCACCTTCGAAGGCAGCCGCCGGATGCAGTCCTGCGAGGACGGCATGTCCAAACTCAAAGAACAGGCCGACACACTGATCGTCATCCCCAACGACCGCCTGCTGCAGATCGTCGACAAACGCTCCAGCCTGCAGGATGCCTTCAAGGTGGCCGACGAGGTCCTGCGCCAGGGCATTGCCGGGATCTCCGAGCTGATCACCGTCCCCGGCTTGATCAACCTGGATTTCGCCGACGTCAGGACGATCATGGGCGAAGGCGGGGCCGCGCTGATGGCTGTCGGCCGGGCCGAGGGCGACGATCGCGCCCGCCTGGCCGCTGAGCAGGCCATCTCCAGCCAGCTGCTCGATATCACCATCGACGGGGCGCGCGGCGTCCTGTTCAATGTGACCGGCGGTCCCAGCCTGACCCTCTTCGAGGTCAACCAGGCGGCAGCGATCATCCGCGAGACCGCCCACCCCGACGTCAACATGATCTTCGGGGCGGTCATCGACGCCGAAATGGGCGATATGATCCGGGTCACAGTCATCGCCACCGGGTTCGAACGCTCCGGCCTGCCGCGGCGCGTCGCCCAGGTCCGGCCGACGGTGCGCCCAATCGCCGCCGAGATCCGTCCGAGCATCCGCCAGGAAGAGACCGTCAGCGTGGAAGCGCAGACCAGCCATACCCTGAACGGCGAGTTCCAGACTCAGACCTTCAACACCGAGGATCTGGACATCCCGACCTTCCTGCGCAACCGCCGCTGAGCGCCAGTCCTTCCTCCTGAGAGAATGCCGTCGGGGCGTGCTACTGTGCGCCCCGACGGTTCCTTCTGCCCCCATTTTCAAGCGGGAATCCCCTCCGGGGTGGAAGAGAGCCAGGCGCAGGATCCCGAGATTTTCACCCACACCCAACCAGGGGCGGACATACAGGTCTCCCCCTACGCAAGGATCCGGATTTCCCCCGTGTTTAAATCCAATTCCAACCGCGCTCCGTAGCCGAGGCCGGGGATCTTCTCGGCGATGACCTCGATCATCGCCGGGTCCTGGAAATGGCGGATCTTGGTCTCCGGGTGGGGGTAGTAGACCCAGCCTTCATATTCTTTTCCATCAAAGCGTACCCGGCAGGCGGAGAACGAAAAATCCTCGGGCGGGTGCAGGTCGGTCCAGGCGATGCCGCGAAAGGTGTACTGCGGCCGGACCATCTCCCAGCGCCGGGGGGCGATCGAGATGTTCAGCGTGCCGAGGAAGAAACGGTCCAGGTCCAGGCCCCCGACCTGAAAGAACGGCCTTTGCCTCTCCAGGGAACCATAAGGATACTCCTGCGACGGCCCCGAGGCGACCCGGTGACCGGCGACGACGATCCCTGGAACGGTTTGCCATTCTTCGTTCATCCCTGGGCCTTTCCAAAGAAACGCCGCCCGATCGCCCGCAGGAACGGCCAGGGGGCGTAGGAACTCATGACCGCCAGGTCCTCGAGCGGCGCAGAGCGGTTGTCCAGGAATTTAAGCACCCGCTGGACCGGGTTCCTGGCGAAGATGGCCTCGAAGACCGGCCGGCCCAGGTCAGGCTCGCTTCCCAGCAGTTCGAGCAGGATGGAATCATGCAGTCGGAAACGGAGGGGGTCAGGGGGAAACCCAAAAGGATGATCCAGGCGGATCAACGAGTCAACGATGCGGGCAGAGTCACGCTGGATGCGGGCAAAGGCATAGCCGGTGGATGGCTTGACCCGCCCGCCGCGCGTCCCGATTGCCAGCACCCGCCGTCCGAGGCGGCGCGGGAGAGGATGGTCGCTCATCGGGATGACGCCGCGCTCGGCCTCCAGGATGCGGTACGCGCCTGCGCCGATCTCGGCCAGATGGCCGCCCAGGGCCGCCTGGTACTCCTCCCCCGGGAGCAGTTCGGGCGAAAAGAGGGTGTACTCGACCAGGGCCCGCCGCGGGCTGAAGGGCAGGACATAAAAGAAGGTGATCCCGCCGCGCTGGGGGGTGCGCAGGTCGAAGAGGGTCACCACCTGCGGGTCGAAGACCGGATTCGCCGTCTCGACCTCCCAACCGAGGAAATGCTGTTTGAGATAGTTGTAGGGCGGCCGCGGGACCACGTCCGAGGGGCGGATGCGGCTGTCGAAAGCCCAGGCCGCCCGAAATTCCCCCCCGTCCACCAGGACCCGGGCATGCTCCTCACCGTCCTCCACCTCCCCTGCAGCGCGCACAAAGGTGACCGGCTGTTTTCTTAATTCTGCGCGGGCAAAATTGTAGAAATCCAGGCCGCGCAGCAGGACGTAGCGGAACGGCGCCAGGTCCCAGGTGCGATCGAGGCCAGGGCTGCGGAAGCGCAGGCGGGGCCAGACGTGGCGGGCAATCGCCTCATAGGGGGAGAGTTCATCGGTCCAGAAGCACCAGGTGCGGTCGTTGCTGTCCTTGGCGTCCTTCTCGACGATCAGGATCGAGCGGTCCTTGAGCGGGCTGCGGGCGAACGCAAGCGCCAGGCTCAGCCCGGCGGCCCCACCACCCAGGATGGCGAAATCGTATGCTTTCATGGCAGGCGGAAGAGCCGCCGCAGCCCAGGCTGCAGGCGCGGCGGCCTGCGCAGCTCGCGGCGGTGCTTCCACAGGAAGACGAGCAGATTGACCCCCCAGACAGCCAGCATCCAGCCCGGGGCCGCGCCGAGCAGCAGGGTGAGGAGCACAACAGTCATGCCCGGGAACAGCTGCCAGCCGGGCGAGGGGCTGACCGCCACGGTCAGCCCGAGGGTGATCCCGAGCAGGATCGGCCCCTGGAAGAGGGTCAGCCCGGTCCAAACCCCGAAGGTGACCGCCACAGCCTTGCCGCCGCGGAACTTGAGCAGGGGTGAGAAGGCATGCCCGAGGATCGGGGCGATGGCGATCAGGGCCATCCCCGGGCCGCCCAGGCCGGATAGCCAGTAGGCCAGCCCGACCGGGATGGCACCCTTGAAGCCATCCAGCAGCATGGCGACCAGGCCCCAAGCCCTGCCGCCGGCCCGCACGACATTGGTCATGCCCGGGTTGCCATCGCCATACTGGCGGATGTCGGTGCGCAGGGCCAGCTTCCCGACCCAGAGCGAGAAGGGCAGCGAGCCGCACAGGAAGGCGAGCAGGGTCCAGGTGAGAATATTCATGGGCGACTGAGGCCAGGGCCTGCTTGGGGAATCATCCGGAAACAGGCAGGAAGATCTCTGGCTCTCCGCGGCTAATCCAGGTTCATTTCATCCAGCAGGGTCAGCAGCTCAGCGTTCTCGGGGATGTCGGACATCGAGTGCCCGTAGTGGACGTAGCGGACGATCCCCTGGCGGTCGATCAGCACCTGGGCCGGCATGCGTCCCAGCCTGAACAGGTTGACCTCCTGCCCGTAGAGCTTGAGCACCGACTTCTCGGGGTCCGGCAGTCCGATAAAAGGCAGGCTGTTCTCACTGAAGTAGCTTCGGAAGGCATCGGCGTTCTCAGGGCCGACGACCAGGATCACGGCCCGGCGCTGCTGAAATTCGTCGTGGTCACGGCGCAACTGCGCCATATGCGCACGGCAGAACGGTCACAGGAAGGTGCGGTTGAAGACCAGCACCACGTTCCTGCCGAGGAGGTCCGACAGGCGCACCGGCCTGCCGGTGTAGTCGGCCAATTCGAAATCGGGCGCAGGGGTGTTGAGGGCAACTTTGGACATGAACACCTCCAGTCACTGAAATACGTTCTTGCGCGGTCCCAACGGTCCCTGGCGCTCACCGCCTGCGGGCAGGGAACGAATCGGGGCCAGGAACGCCTCGACCGCCTGCAGGAAGAGGTCGGGCTGTTCCTCGTGGGGTACGTGCCCGGCCCGGGGGATCACGACCAGGACCGCCTCCGGCAGTTCCCCCGCCAGGCGGATCGAGCTCTCGGCCGGGACGATGCGGTCAGCCTCCCCGCTGATGACCAGCACCGGCAGGTGGAACTCGTCCAAGCGTCCGGACAGCCCGGAGGGCTGGCTGTAGATGGTGTAGTACCACAGCGCCCGGTCCCAGTTCTCGGCCTGCAGCGGGCGGGTGTAGCCGGCCAGGACCTCCGGGGTGACCCGGGACGGATCGTACCAGGCCGTGTCAAGGATCTCCAGGCCCCTGCTCTGGATCGAGCGCACCAGCAGCGGACCCAGGCGCTGCCCCTGCGGGGTCCGGCCGAGCAGACCGACCCATGCGGACCCTCCGTCCTGGTAGACCGCCGGAGCGACCAGGATCAGGGCCTCGACCCGCTCAGGATGCTGCAGGGTGAACTGCATCGAAACCGTCCCGCCGGCCGAGTTGCCGACCAGGATGGCCCGGGCGACATCGAAATGGTCGAGCAGGCCAAGCAGCAGGTCGATCCTGGCCTGCGGGCTGTAGGGGTTCTGGCCATCCCATTCCATCGGGCGCTCGGTCAGGCCAAACGCGACCCGGTCGTAGGCGATGACCGTCCCGGCCCGGCCGAGCGGTTCCATGATGGCATGCCAGGAATACAGGCTGGCCCCGAAGCCATGCAGCAGGACGAAGACCGGCTCGCCCTGCCCCAGCGTCTTGACATGGACGGTCAGCCCGTTGATTTCGACGAACTGGCTGTCAGAGTCGGCCAGTTGTTCCGATGGAACGCTGCCCTCCAGCGGCGGGACCGGGACCAGCAACGGGACGACCAGCACGACCAGCAACACGACGCCCAGGGCAACGCCCAGGCCACGCAACAAGCGTCGTTTCTTCATGCCCAGCTATTTCTTCTTGAGCAGGAGGGCCATCACCATCGTCAGCAGGACGATCCCGAAGCTCACCCAGACGGCAGTCGTGACAATGCCCGAGGCGGGAAACTTGACCCCGATCCCGGCCAGGGCCCACAGGATGACCGCCGTGTAGGCGAGGTCGCGACGGGTGAAGTTCATCAGGACGGCAATCACCAGCACCGCGCCCAGGACGAGGATCATCCAGGTCCCGTCGCTCAGGCCGAACTGGTCCCACTGCAGGAAGTCCAGCAGCGAAGTGACGTTGGCCACCGTGGCGACCGTGATCCAGCCCAGGTAGATACTGAACGGCACCCGCGCCAGCCAGGTCTCGGCGGCGGAGGCCTTCGTCCGGCCGATGCCCAGCTGCAGGTAGACCAGGATCAGGGTGGTGAGCAGGATCAGCATCGCTCCCAGGGTGCCGATGAATTGTTCGTAGTGCCACAGGAAGATCCAGATGCTGTTGGCCAGCCCGCCCAGGACCACCCACCAGCCAGTGACCTGCAGGCGCGGGTTCTCGCGCTGGGACGGCAGGACCTGGTAGACCGCGTAGGCGATCAGGCCAATGTAGATCAGGCCCCAGATCGAGAAAACGTACCCGGCCGGGACAAAGTAGACCTGGAACCGGTCCGAGATCGCGCCGGTGTTCAGGCCGTTGATCGGCAGGGCGTTGGCCAGGATGTTGATGGTGATCGTGGCCAGGATTGTCACAACAACGACGATTTGACGCAAGGTATTCTTCATACGTATTCTCTCCTTCATTCACATGAATTTTTGGACCTGCACGGCATGGATCCAGTCGAAGCCGAACAGAAAGGCACCCTGCAGGATGATCCCGATCCCGGTACCAAGCCAGAGAGGGTGGTTTTCACTTAAAAGGACCGCCACCACCAGCCCGGCAAGCATGTAGACAACGTCCAGCCCGGTGTTGACCCACAGGATGCGCCTCAGCTTACCGGCCTCCTGCGGACCGCGGGAGGCGGCCTGCTCGGGGGTCAACCCGGCCCGACGCCGGCGGGTCGACCAGCCGCCAAGCAGGGCGATCGCCCAATTGACCAGCGCCCAGCCGACGAACTGGAAGGCGATCCCGTTCCAGAGCTGCGCCTTGAAGAGCAGCATGGCCAGCCCGAGGGCGGTGCTGATCCCCGCCCAGCCGACCAGGCGGCGAGTGAGTGTCTTCTGGAAGGACCACACGTCAGTGGAATTGTTGATTTCCATTATAAAGCCTTGCCCTCTCCACAGGCGCGTCCTGCCGACCCCGCCCCGCCGGCCCGGCGGCCATCCGACGACTGTCCTGGCCATGGGGCTCGTCCAGCAATGGGTCGATCCACATCCCGCTGGCCGGAGCGCGGCGGACGATCCTCGTCGCTGACGAGGCCCAGTCGCCGAGCCGTTGTCCCTTCCTGCCACCCACGGCAATCCCGACCGCCACACCGCGCCTGCGAAAGGTTTCGAGGGGCAGAGATTCCTGCCGCTTGATCTGTCCAAAACAGCCCACGCGTTCCTCCTTGATCTACCGGCCAACGCCGGCTCGATAGGCTTCCAGGGCACGCCGGCGCGCCAGGGCATGGTCAACGATCGGCGCCGGGTAGTCCTTCCCTATCATACAATGAAACTGCTTCTGTTGTTCCACCGACATGCACCAGGGCTCGTGGAGGAACTCACCTGGCACACCGGCCAGCTCGGGCACCCAGCGATGGACATAATCGCCCTGCGGGTCGAATTTCCTTCCCTGCAGGACCGGGTTGAAGACCCGGTAGTAGGGGGCCGCGTCGGTGCCGGTGCCGGCGGTCCACTGCCAGCCGCCGTGGTTGGCCGCCAGGTCTCCATCGAGCAGGTGCTGCCGGAAGAACTGCTCCCCCCGGCGCCAGTCGACCAGCAAATCCTTGACCAGGAACGAGGCGGCGATCATGCGCGCCCGGTTGTGCATCCAGCCGGTCGCCAGGAGCTGACGCATGGCCGCGTCGACGACAGGGTAGCCGGTGCGGCCTGCAGTCCAGTCGGCGAACTCGCCAGGCGCCTCCCGCCAGACGATGCCCCGCAGCCCGGGATGAAAGGATTCGCGCTGTACGTGCGGGAAGTGATGAAGGATGGAAACGTAGAACTCACGCCAGATCAGCTCGTTCAGCCAGGCCTCCGCCCCCTGGCCCCCGGCCTGGCGCGCCGCCCAGACCGCCTGGAGGGCCGAGATCATCCCGAAGCGCAGGTAAGGCGAGAGCACCGACGTCCCGGCCAGGTCCATCCGGTTGCGGGTGTCATGGTAATCGTCGATGGCCGTTCGGACGAAGGCCTCCAGCCGCCGATGGGCCTCTGCCTCCCCGGCCGGAAAGAGGTCGGCCAGGGCATGCCCGGGGCTGGACGGCAGGCCCTCTCCTGGAAGTCCGGCCGGGCCCGGGAGATGTTCGGGGGCCGGCAGCGGGACACCCGGGAAAGGCAGTGCCCTCCAGGCCCGGCTGTAAGGCGTGAAGACCGTGTAGGGACTGCTGTCGGCCTTTCGAACCGCTTCGAGCGGGTGGACGGTCAGGCCCCCGGCCAGGGTCAGGGGGACGGCCTGCGCGACCCGGGCATCGCGCCGCCGGGCGTAGGGGCTATGGTCGGCTTCAGCGTAGACCGCCCCCGCCCCGCTCTCCGCAACCAGCCCGGACAGGACCCTGGCCGGGTCGCCGCGCCGGACAAGCAGGCGGTTGCCGCACCTGCGCAGGTCGGCGTCGAGGGCCCGCAGGCCAGCGAAGAGGAAGCCCAGGCGGCGTCTCCCGTCCCGGGCGGCAGCCAGCAGGCGCGGGTCGAGGACGAAGACCGGGAGCACCCGGTCCCCGCCCGCCCTGGCGGCGGCCAGCGCCTGGTTGTCGCCCAGGCGCAGGTCGCGCCGGATCCACCAGATCGTTGTCGCCATGTCATTCCAGTTAAAAAGAACCCTGCTGCAGGCGCCGGCGGCGTTTAAAGGCCGACTGGAACATCATGAACTCACCGATGTTCTCGGACGAGAGCAGACCGACCAGCCGGCCGTCCTGAACCACCGGAAAGATGTGGCACTCGCAGGCTTGCAGGCGGGCGAAAACGGGCTCGAGCATGTCCCCGGGATGGACCGTGTCGAAATCAGTGCGCATGACCTCCACCACCGGGGTCTGGTCGCCCAGGCGGGAGAGACCCGAGAGCAGGTCGGCGCGGGTCAGGATTCCGACCACCTGATCCCCGTTGCGGATCGGAAAATCCTGCTGCGTCCCGGCCAGGATGTGCTCGACCGCCCGGCGCAGGGGATCGGCGGTCGAGAGGCTCACGAACTCGGTCAGCATCGCCCGTTCGACCGGGATGCCTGCCAGGGCCGACTTCATCTGGACCATACTGGCTTCCTGCTGGGCGCCGATGTAGACGAAGAAGGCGATGAAGACCAGGAAAGGGTTAATGAACAGGCCGACGAAGCCGAATACGAAGGCCATCCCCTGGCCGATGCTGGCGGCGATCTGGGTGGCCCGGGTGTATTCCAGGCGCAGGGCCAGCAGGGCCCGCAGGACGCGCCCGCCGTCCATCGGGAAGGCCGGCAGCAGGTTGAAACCGACCAGGACCAGGTTGACGGTCATCAGGCGCTCGATGAAGGGCCCGGCGGTCAGGGTCAGGCCAGTCAGCGGGGCAAACGTTTGGGTGACAAGCAAGTAGAGAAGCAAAACCAGGGCGATGACCACGTTGACCGCCGGCCCGGCCAGGGCCACCCACAGTTCCTGCAAGGGCTTGTCGGGCATGCGTTCCAGGCGGGCCACGCCACCGATCGGCAGCAGGGTGATGTCACGGGTCTTGATGCCGTAGCGGCGGGCGGTCAGGGCGTGACCGTACTCGTGCAGGACCACCGATGCGAACAACGCCAGCAGGAAACCCAGGCCTTCCAGCGTCCCCGTGACGGTGCGGGTCTGGACCCAGTAGCTGAAGCCCAGAAAGCCGACCAGCAGCAGGAAGGTGGTGTGGATGTAGACATCAATGCCGGCAAAACGACCAAGTTTCCAGGACCATTTCATCTTTCTACCTCCAAAATCAGTGACCACGAATATTTTTGGGCTAATGGTATCCTGATTATACTGACTGAGTGTTAACGTTGTTTCAGAGACCGGTAAAAACCATGTAGATGAAAGTTAAGCGCCCTGGCGTTCAGCCCGGTTTTGATGTCCCTGTCGATCCCAGACCGAGACCAACGCTGGCTCCCTGCCGGAGCAAAGGAATGCTGCGGCAACGCTCGGGGCGGGAAAAGAGGACGCCGACCTTCACCCACCTCACGCCGGCCTTCCTCGGTCAGCGGCTCGGGCCGAAGGAGAAAGAACTGCGCGCCAGCCCGGAGATCCAGGCCGACACGCAGACCGTCCCTGACGAGAGGTCATCTGTCGAACCAGACGGTCGCATCCTCCGCCGCCTGGACCCTGCGCCAGATGCCCGGCAGGCGGCGCAGCTTGCCCCAACCGGTCAGGTGGGCCCGCCGGGAGAAGACGTCGTAATCATGCCCCTCGATGTCCTCCAGGATGGCCTCATACAGGTCGGCCGCGGCGGCGATGGCGAAACGCCCATCGGCCTTGAGCAGGGCGATCCCCGGCCAGGACTCGGCGTACAGCCGGCGGACCCGGCGGATCTGGTAGCGCATGAAGGAACGCCAGGCAGGGGTCACCTTTCCGGCGGCGATGTCGGCCTCCGTCAGGCCGAAGCGCTGAAGTTCGTCCGTGGGCAGGTAGAGCCGGCCGCGGTGCCAGTCCTCGCCGACGTCGCGCAGGATGTTGGTCAGCTGCAGGCCGATCCCCATCCGGATGGCGTAGGGGATCGCATCCTGGCTGGTGAAACCGATGATGTGCATCGCCATCAGCCCGACCGTGGAGGCCACACCGTAGGAATAGCCCGCCAGCTCATCGAAACTGGTGAAACGGCTGCAGCTCAGGTCGGTGGCCACCGTGTCGAGCAGTTCCTCGGCGTAGCGGACCGGGATGGCGTAGCGGGCTCGGGCATCAGCCCAGGCAACGGCGACCAGGTCCCTTTCGGGAGGGTCCGAACCGAGGGCCCGCCTGCGCCAGTCGGCAAGGGATCGGGCGGGATTTGCCTGCCCGGCGCGATCGACGATATCGTCGCTGACCCGGCAGAAGGCGTACAGAGCGCGCGCCGCCCGGCACTTGTCCACCGGCAGCAGGCCGGACGCCAGGTAGAAGGTCCGGCTGTGCTGGCGGGTGATCCGGTCACAGGTGTGGTAGGCTCGCTTGAGCAGGGTGGGTTCCATAGGCGCAATTCCAGGGCGTGAAGGATATTCCAGAGCAGCCTGGGCACGCGCCAGCAGGCGCGATTCCCAGTTCAGGGTGGTGGGCAGCATCCTCTTGTCTCCTCTACCGGTAAATCAGCCCGGCACTCCTCAAGCAGCCTGTTCCTTCAACAGCCGTTCGACCGTCAACCTGGCTGAAAGCAGGACAATCGGCAGTCCCGTGCCAGGATGCGTGCTCGCCCCGGCGAAGTACAGGTTGTGGTAGCGCGGGTGGCGGTTGTGCGGGCGCAGGTAGCCGACCTGGGTGAAGTTGTGGCTCAGGCCGAAAGCCGAGCCCTTGGCCAGGTTGAGGGCCTGCAGATACTCGGGCGGGCCGAGGGTCTCTTCGAACACGATGCGGCTGCCAAGGTCACAAACCCCGATCCGCTCCAGGCGTTCGAGGACAAATGCGCGGGCGCGCTGGCGCAGGGCGGCCCAATCCTGGGGCCTGCGCTCATCAATGTGCCCGACCGGGACCAGGGCCATCAAGGCGTCGCCGTCCGGCGGAGCGAACGAGGGATCCGTGCGGGCCGGGGCGTTGATGTAGAACGACGGATTCTCAGGCAGGGTCAGTTCATCGAAGATCTTCTCGAACGAGGCCCGGTATTCGTCATCGGCCAGAAAGACATTATGGTGCAGCAGTTCGGGCGACTTCTCGCCCCGCACACCCCAGTAGAACATCAGCGCCGAAGAGGTGTACTTCTTGCGGGCAAGTTTCGCCGCGCTTCCGTCGTCAGGCAGCAGGCTGGCGTAGACATAGGGCAGGTCGGCGTTGGCGACGACCGCCTCCGCCCTGACCAACTTTCCATCGGCCAGGATGACGCCCTCGGCGCGGCTTCCGGCGACCTCGATCCGGGCCACGGGCGTCCCGTATTCGAAGCGGACCCCCAGCCCGGCCGCGATCTGGGCCAGGCTCTCGATCGGCCGGTACAACCCGCCCTTCGGGAACCAGACCCCGTCGGCCAGTTCGGTGTACTGCAGCAGCGAGAAGGTCGCCGGGGCGTCGTAAGGGCTCAGGCCCAGGTACATGTTCTGGAACGAGAAGGCCGCCAGCAGGCGCGGATCCTTGAAGTAGGTCGCGGTGTTGGCAGCATGTTTGACCAGGGCCTTGACCTGGAAGAGCAGCGGCAGGTTCTTGAGGGCAAAATACTCCCGGTAGGAGTGAAAGTTGCGCCCGACGAACTTCTCCAGCGACAGGTTGTAGTGCCGGTAGCCCTCGGCCAGGAATTTCAGAAAGCGCCCGAACGAGCCCGGCTCGATGGCATCCAGCTGCTCGCGCATGCGCGCCAGCGAGGGGGTCAGGTCGAGGCTCGAGCCGTTGTGGAAGTGGGCCCGGTAGGTCGGGTCGAGGCGCACCAGTTCGAGGTGGTCCTCCATGCGCTCCCCCAGTGCAGCGTAGGTCTCCGCGAAGACCTCCGGCATCAGGAACAGGGTCGGTCCGGTGTCGAAGCGGTAGCCGTCCTTCTGGATGAAATCGGCTCGCCCACCTGGGCGGGTCCCCTTCTCGAAGACGGTCACCTTGTGCCCGGCCTTGGCCAGCCGGGCAGCCGTGGCGATTCCGCCAATGCCTGCGCCTATTACGATGGTGTCCATGGGTATCACTCCTAAGATTATCCGAATTACCTGATATTATATTCCAATAGCACATATTGTCAAGGTTTTGTACAGTATTTGCATAGATTATCTTGACAAATCAGCATTTTTCCATTACAATAATTTAGACCACAATGGTCTTATTTCTGTGTTGCGGTCGGGCCCGTGCCCCTTTGCGGCGGCTCAAGGTTTAAAGAGTGCTGCGTAAATATCTACACCACCCCCTTTCGTTTCATGGAGAAATTGGGTTTCATCTAGTTAAGAGATTTATGCAAGAAGCGGTCGATCTGGTGAACGCATGTTCGAGGAACCCCTCTACAACATCGGCGCGGTGACCCGCATCACCGGCGTGCCCATCCCCACCCTGCGCGCCTGGGAGCGGCGCTACGGCTTCCCGCAGTCGGCCCGCACGGCCGGCGGGCACCGCCTGTATTCGGAAGGGGACATCGCCCGCCTGCGTTGGATCAAGGCCCGGGTGGACAGTGGCATGCAGACCCGCCAGGCGATCCGCGCGGCCCGTGCGCTCGAGGCCGACGGACGATTGTTCCTGCCCGCCATCCCGGAGGAGGAATCCCGGTCCGGGGCGGATGCCGCTCCGGCGTCCCTGCGCCAACCCATCATCGCCACCCTGCTCAACCACGACCTGCGCCGCGCGGACCAGTTGCTGGGCGAGATGCTGGCCTTCCACTCCCCCGAGGACCTGACCCTGGAGGTGATCGGCCCGGCCCTCAACGCGATCGGTGCCGCCTGGGAAGAAGGTCGCATCACCGTCGCCACCGAACACCTGGCTTCCAACTACCTGCGCCACCGCCTCTTGATGTGGATGGTCACCGGGCCAATGCCCCGCCCGGGCAACCCGATCGTGCTGGCCTGCGCCCCGGGCGAGTGGCACGAGGGCAGCCTGCTGATGCTGGGCGTCCTGCTGCGCCGCCAGGGCTGGCCGGTGGCCTACCTCGGCCAGAACGTGCCCTTCCACGACCTGGCGGATTTCGTCGCCGAGATACGCCCGCCGGTCGTGGTGCTGGTGGCCATGCGCGCGGAAACTGGGCGCCAACTGGCCGAATGGCCGCAGTGGCTCCACCAGGCGGGAAGCCGGCCGCAGGTCGCCTACGCCGGGCGGGCCTTCGTCGTCCAGCCCGAGCTGCAGGGCCAGGTACCAGGGATCTACCTGGGCGACAGCCTGCAGGAGGGGATCCGACGGCTGATGGAGATCCTGCAGTAGACCCCCACCCCCGCCGATTCGGTCCTGAGCAAAGCCAGAGACCGCAACCTGCGGGAGGGTTCTTTCCAGACCCTGGATCTTCGCCCGCCGGACCACAAGCCAGGCTCCGTGATGGAGGGCAAGGCTGAGGGAGACCTGCAAATCAAGGTCCTGGTGGAACCGTGCCCGGAGATTGATGCGAGAACATCCAATGGGACCAAAATCCACTGATCCTGCTGCTTCTTGCAGCAAACGCGGAACTGCAGTTGCCGCCAAGCGGGGGGGAGCAACGATTTCGGTTCGGATCTTTACGCAGTCCTCAGCAATCCACCTTGCATCCACAATCGATACCATGTTATAGTGAGGCTGTATGACCATTTTCCCCCCGAAAGCAACTTTTCTGCCCGCGATGCGGAGTAAGGATGTGGATGATGCAATGCCCTAACTGCCACAACATCATTCCCGATACAGCCAAGACGTGCGGTTTCTGCAGCCATCCTTTGCGGAGACAGTCACCACACCCTCAGCCGGTCCGTGTCCAGAGGCGCCCCCCGAGGCCGGTCGGCACCCCGGGGCAGCCGCCGAAACGCCGGTCAGGGTGCGTCCTGGCCTGTCTCCTGGCCGCCGGCGGGATGGTCGCCCTGCTGGTCGTCGGCACGGTCGTCCTGGGGGGCTACTGGTGGTGGACCAGCCAGACGAGCACGCCCTTTCCGCCAACCCCTGTAGCCTACACACCGACCTTCACTCTGCCCCCGCAGGTGGTCACGCCCTCCGCCACGGTCGCGTGGACCGTGATCGTCTACTCGGCCGCCGACGACCGGGCGCTGGAAGAGATGCAGTGGTTCGATGTGAACGAAATGGAAATTGTGGGATCCAGCCCGCAGGTCAATATCGTCGTGCAACTCGACCGGTATGCAGGCGGGTTTACGGGGGATGGCGATTGGACCGACACGCGCAGATTGCACATCCTGCAGGATAGAGACCTCGACAGGATCACTTCACCCATCGTCGACTACCTCGGCGAAACGGACATGGGAGACCCGCAGACCCTGGTGGACTTCGTCACCTGGGGAATCGCGAATTTCCCCGCCGAAAACTACATCCTGATCATGTCTGACCACGGCGGCGGCTGGACCGGCGGCTACAGCGATGGGACCTCGAACTCCCAACTCTCCATCCCTGAGATCGCCGAGGCCTTCGAGATGATCCAGCGCAACACGAATATCGACACCTACGAAGTGCTCGGCTTCGATGCCTGCCTGATGGCCCAGATCGAGGTGTTCGGCTCGCTTTATCCATATGCCAATTACATCGTGGCCTCCGAAGAAGTCGTTCCCGGTTATGGCTGGTCGTACGCAGCCTGGTTGGATCTGCTCGTTCAAGATCCATCCATGGATGGAAGGCGGCTCTCGCAGGCGATCGTCTCGACCTATGTCATCAACGATACGCTGCTCACCGAAACGCGCAGCACGCCAGATGAGATCGCCCAGGAAGAATCCAGCACCACGATGAGCGCCGTCGAGAGCGCGCGCATTCCTTACGTGATCGACGCAATGAACCAGTTGCTGGCCGCGATAGCAACAGCCGATCAGGGCATCGTGGCACAAGCCAGGACCTATACGCGCTCCTACGAGTCGGTCTTTGGAGAGCGCTATGGCAACCCCTTCATCGACCTTGGCAACTTCGCCCGCCTGATCGCCAACCAGACCGGGGACTCGCATATCAGCCAGGCGGCCGAACAATTGTTGACCGAGATCTCCCAGGCAGTCATCGCCGAGAAACACGGGGCCCGCATGGAAGGCTCCACCGGGATCTCCTTCCATTTCCCAAACTCGGAACTGTACTTTTTGACCGAGGTCAATGACAACGCACCGATCTCCTATGCCCAATCCTCGCGTTTATTCCTCGAACACTCCTCCTGGGACGAATACCTGGCCTTCCACTATACGAATCTGGCTTTCATCCCGCAGGAAGGGCAGGCCTTCACTCCCCCGCGCGCAGCCGAGATCTTCGCACCCGGCGCAAGCGAGTTGAGCGTTGGCGAGGTCGAGATTTCCGACCCGGATATCCACGGGGATGAACTGGTGACGATCTCCACAACCATTGAAGGCAACCCCGCTTACATATGGATCGCGCTGTACTACCACATTCCGGATGCCGATTCGTACTGGATCGGGGACATTACCTACTATATTACCGGCGAGAACGTCCTGGTCGATGGTGTCAATTTTCCCAATTACGGTGAGAGCCCGATTGAAGTGCAATTCGATTTCAACCCCACCTTGTACATCCTCACCGACGGGGAGCACGAGGCCTATGCGCTCTTCGAACCGGCCGAATACTTGAGCGCCGAGGGACAGATGGTCTATGCAGCTTACGGGCAGTACACCGCCGTGAACAGCAGTGGACCGCTTGATGCCATGCTCTACTTCGACGCCTACGGCAATTTCCTGTATGCCTATGCCTACCCCGACACGGACAACGATGGCATCAGCTCCCCGGTCGAGATCGCCCTCCAGCCCGGGGACCACTTCACGGATTACGTCCAGTACGTTGCCTTCGACGATAACGACCAGCCGTATTACGATTATGAACCCAGCCAGGACGTCTGGACCTGGGGGGATGCCGGTTTCTCATTCTATCCCGCCTATGTCCCGGATGGCGAGTACGCGGTGGGGATCATCGCCATCGACTTCGACGGGAACCTGGTCGAGAACTACGTGTACATTACCTATACCCGCTGAGTCAACCCCGACCGACCAGTAGTGTGCACGACCTCCGGCAGGCCTGCCGGAGGTCGTTTTTTCGGCCTGCGGGGCGGATCCAGGACCTTTTTCCTACGGAAACCGCTTGACTCAGGTGCTTAAAATCCCTATAATGATTGCATATGGTCTGACCACCATACCAAAGCAGATGATCAAAATACCTCCTGTCACCCACCACTCACTGACCGATACCGTCTCTGCCAAGCTGGCCGCCTCCATCCTGGACGGCAGCCTGAAGACCGGTACCCAGCTCCCGCCCGAGCGCGAACTGATCAGCCAGCTTGGTGTCAGCCGGGCCACCCTGCGCCAGGCGCTCAAGACGCTGGAACAGAACAGGCTGATCGAGGCGCGACCCAACGTCGGCTGGTTCGTCCGCAGCGTGGACGAGTCGAACATGGCCCAGGCCAAGGAACTCGCTGGAGCCGCGGCACCCCCGGCGGGCCGCTCCGCCGCAAGCGAGCCACACACTGCCCCCCTGCGCGTGCCGATCGCCCCCGACAAGCCGCTTCACATCCCCAACCTGCAGACCGACCGCCAGGGAACCTTCGACTTCATCTCCTGGTGGGAGCGCGACAAGGTCCGGGATGCCAAGGTGCTGATCGTCGGGGCGGGGGCGCTGGGCAACGAGGTGATCAAGAACCTGACCCTGATGGGCGTCGGGCACCTGTTCATCGTGGATTTCGACAACATCGAGGCAGCCAACCTGAGCCGCTCGGTGCTCTTCCGTGAAGCGGACAACAAGCGCAGCAAGGCCGAGGTGGCCGCGGCACGTGCAAAGGCGATCAACCCGCAGATCCACGTCCAGTACTTCCACGGCGACGTGACGACCGGCCTGGGGCTGGGCATCCTGCGCCGCATGGACGCGGTGGTCGGTTGCCTGGATAACCGCGAAGCCCGCCTGGCGATCAACCGCTTCTGCTACTGGGTGAACAAGCCCTGGGTGGACGGCGCCATCCAGGAACTGCTCGGCCTGATGCGCGTCTTCGTCCCCGGCCAGGGCGCCTGCTACGAGTGCACCCTGACCGAGCAGGCCCTGCGCGACCTGTCGCTGCGCTACTCCTGCCCGCTGCTCGCCCGTCAGAACATCCTGCTGGGCAAGGTGCCTACCACCCCGACCATCGCCTCGATCATCGGCGGGATGCAGTCGCAGGAGGCGCTCAAGTTGATCCACGGCATGCCGGTCGAGCCCGGCAAGGTGGTCCATTTCAATGGGATGGTCAATGGGATGCACACGACAGCCTATGTGCCGCGCGAAGACTGCGAGAGCCACTGGACCTACGGCGAGATCACCGAGCTGCCGGCGCGCGCCGAGCGCACCACGCTTGAGGACCTGCTGCGCATCGCCCGCGTCGACCTGGGGCCGGAGGCGATGCTCGAACTTGACCAGGAGCTGATCACCTCCCTGGAATGCCCGACCTGCCACACCAAGGAGGAGATCCTGCGCCCGCTGAACGAGGTCAGCTTCGAGGCCGGGCACTGCCCCACCTGCGGCGTGTTGCGCGAGGCGACCATGACCCATAGCATCACCGGCGAGGAGGACTTCCTGCACCGCACCCTGACCAGCGTGGGCGTGCCGCCCCTGCACATCCTGCGGGCCCTCAACGGCCAGGAGTACCGCTTCTACGAGTTGACCGGCGACCTGCCGGAGGCGCTCCACTTCCGTCACTTCGAACAAACCGAACCGCTCAAGGTGCGCGGGCGAATCCGCCTGAAGAACGGCCCGCGTTCCCGGGGCCCCGTCGACCGCCCCACCCAGGGACGCGTAAAACTGCATGATTAGCCTCCCCATCCGCCCTGCTGTCCCGGACCGCGACGATGACCGACCCCTCCCCTTCCCACGCTCAACGACCGCCCTTGGGGCGCCGGCTCATCCTGCTCTTCCTGCTGGCTGCCGCGGCTGCGCTGGGGATCGTGCTCCTGCTCAGGGTCAGACCCGGCTTTCCCTACCTGGCCCTGATCTTCCTTGCCGCGGCCCTGCTGGGCCTGGTCTGCGGGCTGGGGACCCGCCTCCTGCTGAAGAGACGCCACTGGCTGGTGCGGTTCCTCTCCGCCACACTAGCCTTGCTCGGCGGGCTGCTCCTCATCGGCCTTTTCTCCGCCTGGAGATATGGCCTCAGCCCCCAGTACGTGTACGCCCTGGACCCGGCCGGTTCGATCCAATTGATCACCGGCCTGCTGGTTACCCTGCTGGCAGCCCGCGCCTGGCGCAGACCGGTCCCGCGGGTCCACGAGTCGGTCCCGCCCCCGCCCTCCCAGCCGGTCATGCACGCCGACCCGCTGCCGCAGCGGTCACGGCTCCCGCGGGCGGGGAAACCCCACCTGACCAGGCCGCCCAGCGGGGTGCACGTGGCGGAGTCCAGGCGCCCGGCAGCACGCCGCAAGCCAAAGCCGGCGGGCAGCTCCGCCTCCCGGGGCCGGACCAAGGACGCGCCGGGCCCAGCCGCATCGCGGGCCGCCCAGGCAAAGAAGTCGCCGGTTGTTCGACCGGCCAAATCCGGGCCGCGGCGCCGGGCGCGCCGGCCGGAGGTCCAGTTCGTCTCCACCGAGGAACACCGCTGCCCATATTGCCTGGAGATCGTCCATCCGCGCGATCCGCGCGGCATCGTCGAATGCAAGATCTGCCACACCCTGCATCACGCCGACTGTTGGGCCATCACCGGCACCTGCCAGGTGCCGCACCTGAACTCATAAGCGTTCCCCTGCGAGGAGAAGCCCATGCCTGACCTGAACGTTACCATCGTCCTGCCCAGCGGGGGGGCCCGCACCGCCGAAATCCCCGACGACCTCAGCACCCACGACCTGCTCGCTGAACTGGCCTCCTTGCTGCAACTGCCCACCGTCGGCCCGGACGGCCGCCCGATGTTCTACCGCCTGGACAGCAAGGCGCTCGGGCGCGAGCTCAAGGAGGACGAAACGCTGGCAACGGCCGGCGTACCGGAGAACGACCGCCTGATGCTGACGGCCGACATCACCGCCGGGGGCAAGATCGCCGTGGCAGAGAGCCCGCGTATGCGCCGTCTGCGGGCTGATTACGAACTGATGCGGGAACTGGCCGCCCGCAGCGACGTGATCAGTTTCACCGCGCACGCCCCGCGCTCCAACCTGCCGCCCGAACGCTACATCGTGACCTTCAAATGCCGGGGCATCTGCGATGTGGACCGCCAGGGCAACCCGAAATACAGCCGCACCCACCAGGTCGAGATCTACCTGCATAACCAATACCCGCAGCGCTGGCCGGGGATGAGGTGGCTGACCCCCATCTGGCATCCCAATATCAACCACCTGAACGGCTCGGTCTGCATCGATGCTGCCTGGTGGACGGCCAGCCGCTCACTCGATCGCCTGGTGATCATGCTGGGCGAGATGCTGCAGTACAAGAACTTCCACGACGACCCCACCAAGGCGCCCTTCCCCTGGGACGTTGAAGCCGCCCGCTGGTCGCGTGACTATCGCAAGAGACATCCGGAAGTCTTCCCGGTTGACAAGCAGGAACTGCTCCGGCCGGAGCGTGTCAAGATCAAACCGGTGAGCACCGAAAAGGCGAAGCCCAAGATCCGTTTGAAGTAACCCCGCTCGAGCAACCCCGTCCACGGGCCTCCAGGCCCGACGATTCAGAAAGGAAAAATCCCATGTCTGACCTTCCTGTCACCCTGGTACTCCCCTCCGGAGGCACCCGGACTGCCGAAGTGCCCGATGATGTGCCGGTCAAGGACCTGCTCCCCGAACTGACCACCTCGCTGGAACTTCCGGTCACCGGGCCCGACGGCCGCCCGATGTCCTATCGCCTGGACAGCAAGGCCCTGGGCCGCGAGCTGAAGGAGGACGAAACCCTCTCGCAGGCCGGGATCCCGGAGAATGATCGGTTGATGATGACGGCAGACGTCACCGCCGGGTAACGGAATGCCGTCCGTACCGCCCCGGGACCCTCCCGGGGCGGTACCCCCTCCTGCCATCACCATGGACACCACACCTCGCATCCGCCTCTCGCCCCCCAACGACGCCCTGCCGCGCCCGGCCCCGGCACCGGTGGACTCCGCCCTGCGCTGGGATTCGCCCTACGAAAACGGCGAAATCCAGCCTTCCGCGACCGTCTTCCTGACCCAGCCGGCCTACGCCCGCATCTACGTCCACGCGGCCAGCGACCTGGACAACGAGGTTGGCGGCATCCTGGTGGGTCAGTGGTGTCTGGACACCGGGACCGAATCCCATTTCCTGGTCATCGAAAACGTCCTGCCGGCTCGCTACACGCGGCAGAGCGGCGTCCATCTGACGTTCACCCAGGACAGCCTGGTTCATTTTCACAGCATCATCGAACGGCGTTTCAAGGGCAAGCAGATCGTAGGCTGGTACCATACCCATCCCCGTATGGGCATCTTCCTTTCCCACTACGATACCTGGCTGCACCACAACTTTTTCCCCGAGGCGTGGCAGGTCGCCCTGGTGGTGGAACCACACACATCCATCGGCGGATTCTTCATCCGCCAGAATGGCGGCCTGCTCGACCCCGCGCGCTACTTCGGCTTCTATGAAATGAACGGCCGTCTCGGGCACAGCACTGTCCGCTGGCAGAACCTGTCCTGTTCCGGAGAAGAAAGCGAGTAAACCATGAAACGACAAATGCGCACGTATTACTATGCGATTTTCGGCGCCATCGGCGGTCTCATCGGCTGGCAGGCCAGCAATCTCCTCGGCCTGTCATTCGGCTCGAACCTGTATGTCAGCGAAGCCCTCGTCGGTGCCGTAGTCGGGGCGTGCATCGGCCTGCTGATCGGCATCACCGAGGGGGCCCTGACCCGCAACCTCATCCAGGTCCTGAGATCCGGCCTGTTCAGCGGCCTGCTCGGAGCTGCGGCCGGCGCGATCGGCCTGCCGCTGAGCGAGTTCCTGTTCCAGATCCTGGGAGGAGGCCTGGCTGGCCGCGCACTGGCCTGGGCCCTGTTCGGCCTGCTGCTCGGTCTGGCGCAGGGGGTGGTTGGCAAGAGCCAGGCCTGGAAGGGCATGCTCGGCGGCCTGATCGGCGGCGGCCTGGGCGGCGCCCTGCTCGAAGGCTCCCGGACCCTTTTTTCCGACCCGCTGATCGGCAAGCTGGTCGGCCTGATCCTGCTCGGCGCCTCGGTCGGCGCGTTCATCTCGCTGATCGTCACACTGCTCTCGCGGGCCTGGCTGGAGGTGACCTCCGGCAAGCTCAAGGGCACCGAGTTCATCCTGGACAAGTTCGTGCGCGCCGGCGGCCCGGCCATCGCCATCGGCAGTTCCCCGCTCAAGTCCGAGATCGTCCTGCCCGACCCGGACATCGCCCCCCAGCATGCCATGCTGACCGGCGACGGCGCCCGCTTCACGATCAAGGACATGAGCCTCTCGGGCACCTTCATCAACAAGAAACGCATCGAGCGGACCGAGCTCGCCAACCGCCAGGTCATCCGGATGGGCAATACCGAGATGGTCTATTACGAGAAGAGGTGAGAGATGTCGACCCCCAGAATTTTCAGGAATTGCCTGGCCGCATGCCTCATGCTGCTCCTGGCCTTCGCCCCATTGCAGCCGGCCCTGGCCCAGGAGGGGGCTACCCAGGTCCGCATCACCCAGGTGGACACGACCAACTTCCCGCAGGTGACCGTCTATCTCTCGGTGACGGACGCCAACGGCGCACCACTGGGCGTGGAACCTGACCAGATCCTGCTCTATGAAGAGGGCCAATTGGTCCAGCCCGACCAGATTTCCGGGATGGGCGAGATCGGCCCGCTGACCACCCTGCTGGTCGTGGATGTCTCAGGCAGCATGTACAACGGCGGTAAGCTGGAAGCCGCCCAGCAGGCCGCCCAGGCCTACATCGACCAGATGCGCCCGGGAGACCAGGCCGGGTTGATCAGCTTCAACACCGAAGTGGTCTATGTCCAGCCGGTAACCGCCGACCGCCAGGCGCTCTACACGGCGATCGACAGCCTGGTCGCCCAGAACGACACGGCCATGTTCGACGCCCTGACGCAGGCGATCCAGGCATTGCAGCCCATCTCCGGCCGCAAGGCGATCATCGTCCTGACCGACGGGCTGGACAATGTCAGCGCCAGTACCCTCGAAGACGTGATCGGTTCGGTCGGACCCGGCGGCCTGTCCATCTCGACCATCGGGCTGGGCGACCCGGCCGCCGGCGGGACCAACGACGGCATCGATGAAGCCTCTCTGCGCGACCTGGCGGCGGCAACCGGCGGCGCCTATGCCTTTGCCGCAGACAGCGCCGCCCTGCAGGCCATCTACCAGGTCTATGGGCGGGCCCTGCAGAGCGAATACGTCATCACCTACACCTCGCCCTCCAGCCTGCGCGACGGCGTCGGGCGTGTCCTGACAGCCTCCTTGGGGGAGCCGGACAGCGCCGGAGCGGCCGAGGCGGAGTACAATCCCGGGGGTGTCCTGCCCGAAGTGGCGGGGAATTCCAGCCTCCTGTTCGTCGGCATCCTGGTCGGGCTGATCACCTTGATCTTCCTCCCCGCCCTGGTCGGGCTGCTGTTCCGCCGCAGGCCCCGTCCCGGGAAATCGCGCATCAAGCTGAAATAACCCCGCGCCCATCCTCTGCTCCCGGCATGAATGTCCGAGCGGATTGGTCCAGAGCAGGGAGCAGACGAAGATCGGGTTTCGGATTCTGACGCACTCCGCTGGAACCGCGGCCCGAAAACCAACCTCTTGGAGACTGAAGCCTCCAAGAGGTTGGTTGCTGAAAGGCCAATCTCACCCGCTTGCCAGCAGTTCCTGCAGGACCTGGTCGGCATAGGCCCGGCTGGCCTCATCCGCCGTCTGCAGGCGGATCTGCTCCGGGCCGGTCACGCCCAGCCCCAGTTCGACCGCCCGGCGGATCTGCTCCTGCCCAAAGACCGGTCCCTGCGCGGCCACACCGCGATACCCCAACAGGCGCAGCAGCGCCAGCCCGACCGCGTCGACGGCAACCCGGTCCGAGCCGGCGAGGATGACCTCGCCCCAGACCTTCGTCCCGACGTCCGGGCCGCGGTCGATGAAGGCCTCGACCCCGTCCAGGACGACCAGGGCAGGAGTGCAGGCGGTGTTGGCCTCAGCGATCATCAGGCGCTGGTCCGGGGAGTCGTGCAGTTCGGTCATGTAATTGCGGCCGCCGTAGGACCTGGCCACCATCCCGACCGTGTTCTTGAGCGAAAGGGTGAAGTGCCCGCCATAGCGGTGCGGCTTCAGGCAGCAGGTCGAGACGAGCGCCCCGGCTTCCAGGACCGGACGGGCGAAAGGGAATCCGGCGGCCCAGTGGCTTCCGGCAGGCCGGACCAGCGCCCAATCGACGTCGGCCAGGTCCTCGAAGGACAACATCTCGAAGCCCAGTTCCTGGGCCATGGCAAACAGGCCCAGGCGCTGCATGACGTCCCGCGAGTGGCCCATCCCGCTGCGGTCGGCGACGGTGATCCGCGTCGCGCCCATCTCCTGCAGCCAGCCCACCAGGGCCCGGATCGTCTCGGGATGGGTCGAGGCGGGGGCCGGGTCGGCGGAGTTGAAGTTGGGCTTGAGCAGGACGTCCCGGTCGCGCACGGGATCGAGGCCGAGCAGGTCGAGCGCCTGCCGGACCCCGGCCGCCCGGTCGCGCGTGCGGACAAAGGCCAGCTGGGCCAGGTCCGTTCCCTGGGTGGCCGTCGAGACAGGCAGCGGGGAATCAAGCGCAGCCGCCGGCGGGGCGGCCGGGGCAGGTTCCGGGATGGACGGCGAGGGGGAAGGTTCGGGCGACTGCGTCAGGCCGAGGCCCTGGCAGGCCTTCAGGAGAGGCGCCAGGAGCGCCGAACCGGCGGCCAACCCTGCCAGGCGCAGGAAAGCTCGGCGGTCGACTGGTTTCAAAACCATCGCTCACCTACCTGTAATCGGCATCCTCCCGCAGACTTCAGGCCTGCGAGAGACTTGGGCTACTCCTGATACTCCAGTTCGAACTCGCCGACGTAGACCGTGTCGCCCTCCTGGGCCCCGGCATCCTCGAGGGCCGCGTCCACGCCGAGGTGCTCCATCAGCTTCTGGAAGCGGCGCACCGAGCCGTCGTGCTCCCAGAAGGTCATGGCGGCGGCGCGTTCGATCGAGACACCCGAGACCCGCCAGCCGCCATCGGATTCACGCCGGATCTGGAAGAGGCGCGGGTCCTCGACCGGACGATAGACCGGCATCGGCGGGGCAACCTCTTCCAGCGTCGGGGTCTCGGCCAGTTTCCCGGCCGCAGCAAGCAGCAAGTCGCGCACCCCTGTCCGGGCCAGGGCCGAAACCAGCACCACCGGGACATTTTTCTTTTTGAACTGCTTTTGAAAATCGATCCAGCGTTCCTGCACCTCGGGCTGGTCAGCCTTGTTGACTGCCACGAGCTGCGGTTTCTGCGCCAGGGCCGGATCGAAGAGGGCCATCTCGGTGTTGATCTGCGAGTAATCCGCCAGCGGATCGGTGGAGAGACCGTCGAGCAGGTGGATCAGGACCCGGGTCCGCTGGACGTGACGCAGGAATTCGAAGCCCAGCCCAACGCCCTGCGAGGCGCCCTCGATCAGCCCGGGGATGTCGGCCAGGACGACGGTCGTCTCGTCGTCCACCTCGGCGACGCCCAGGTTGGGCTCGAGGGTCGTGAACGGGTAGGCCGCGATCTTCGGCCGGGCATTGGTCAGGACCGAGAGCAGGGTCGACTTGCCGGCGTTGGGCACGCCGACGATGCCGATGTCGGCGATCAGCTTCAGTTCCAGGCGCAGGCGCTTCTCCTCGCCCGGTTCGCCGCGTTCGGCAGTGCGCGGGGCCTGATGGATGGCGTTCTTGAAGCGGGTGTTGCCGCGCCCGCCGCGCCCGCCCTTGCAGACCACCAGCCGCTGACCCGGAGCAGTCAGGTCGCCGATCAACTCGCCGCTGACGGCATCATAGACGATCGTCCCGGCCGGGACATAGATGACCAGCGTCTCGCCGCCGTGGCCAGTGCGGTCCTGGCTTCCACCGCCCTTGCCTTCCTGGGCCACGTACCGGGCGCGGTTGCGGAAGGGGAACAGGGTGGTCAGCGAGGGCCTGACCTCCAGGATCACATCCCCGCCCCGGCCACCGTCACCCCCATCGGGGCCGCCGCGCGGCACGTATTTCTCGCGCCGGAAGTGGACCATTCCGTCGCCGCCCTTGCCCGATCTGACCTCGATCTCAGCAGTATCGACAAACATGATTCTCCATAAAGTGATTATACCGTCTCCGGACGGTTTTTACGGTCCGGGGACCCGGCACAGCGGCCTCGCCCGGACGCTGAAAATACTGCTGGCTTCTCAGCGGGCCATGCCCGAGGGGAGGTAGAGATCCCCGCGCGGCCAGGAGCCGGTCGGCACCCCGTGCCCAGCCAGCGCCCCGAAAGCAGGCAGGTGTGAACGACGCATCGCAGGGCGGTCCGTTCACCGGACATGCAGTCGCGGGGAGCCAACGCAAGCATCAGCGTGACGAGGAGGCAGGAAATTTTCCCGCTCGAAGCGGCAATTGAGGAGCATTGTCACCCGGGAATGGTGACCAAGTCCAAGCAAAGGAATCGGGCGCCTGTGTTTTAATATCCCTGGAACCGATTATCCCCAAAAGGAGCAAAGCATGTCCAAGACCAGTGAAAACCTGAAAACCGCCTTCGCCGGTGAGTCACAGGCCAACCACAAGTACCTGGCCTTCGCCAAGAAGGCCGATGAGGATGGCTATCCCCAGATCGCCAAGTTGTTCCGCGCCGCGGCCCACGCCGAGACCATTCACGCCCACAATCATCTCAAGGCCCTGGGCGGCATCCTGTCCACGGCGGAGAACCTGCAGGCAGGCGTGGAAGGCGAAAACTACGAAGTGCTGTCGATGTATCCGCCGATGATCGCCGAGGCGGAGGCCGAGGAGGACAAGCGCGCCGCCCGGTCCTTCAAGTGGGCCATCCAGGTCGAGAAGGTCCATGAGGAGCTCTATCGCCAAGCCGCCGAGGCCCTGGCCGGAGGCGAGACCTCCGCCGAGACGGATTACTACGTCTGCCCGGTGTGCGGCTACACCCACGAGGGCCCCTTGAACGACAAATGCCCCGTGTGCGGCATGGCGGGCGAGAAGTTCGAGAAGATTGCCTGATCGGCGATGGGTTGCCTTCAACAGGCGCGCGGAGGCGGATTTTCCTGCGTGCGTTTTCACCTTTTGCCAGTATTTGGGTGTCAGGAATGACTGGACAGATTCCCTGCCATGCTGTAAAATTGGCCCCCGTGTACAGGAATGATCTTCGGAGGAAGCAAGTTGGCTAATATCAAGTCGCAAATCAAACGTAATCGTCAGAACGAAAAACGCCGCCTGCGCAACCGCGTCGTGCGGGGAGCCACCCGCACGGCGATCAAGGACGCCCGTGCGGCGATATCGGTCGGTCAGGCCGAGGAATCGGCCGAGGCGGTCAAGTTCGCCATTAGCCGGCTGGACAAGGCCGCCCAGCAGGGCGTCCTGCACAAGAACAACGTTGCCCGGCGCAAGAGCCGCCTGATCAAGGCCCTGGCCCGCATGGAGCCGCAGGAAGTCAAGGCCAAGGTCGAGCCCGTCGCCCAGGCTCCAGCCGAGGTCGAAGAATCCAGGGCCAAACCGGCCGCCAGAAAGGCTGCCGCCGCCTCGAAGGCCAAGCCAGCCGCTGAGAAGAAAGCTGCCGAGAAGAAGCCGGCCGCCGAGAAGAAAGCCGCTGAGAAGAAACCGGCCGCCGAGAAGAAACCGGCCGAGAAGAAACCGGCGGCCAAAAAAACGAGCGCCAAGAAAGAATAGCGTTCGCGGCTTGCACAAATCTTGCGCGGGAGCGCCTGAACATGGGTGCTCCCGCTTCTGGTACCTGCTGATATAATCAGGCCTCACGAGAGGATCATCATGTTCCTGGTCGAAAGAGAATCGATCGAAACGAAGATCGCCGCTTTCTGTACTCGAAACGACATTCCCCTGGCCGCGCTGAGGTGGGAACCGATCCCCTTCAGCGGGGAGTGGGGAATAGCGACCTCGTTCTTCCAGGCTGCAGCCGACGAGGCCCGGGCCGGGAAGGGCAAGGGAGCGGTGCCGCAGCGCGCCCAGGAGATCGCCGAACAGATCGCCTCTCAGATCGGGGAGATCCCCGGCATCCGCCGCAGGGAGGCTGTCAAGGGTTACCTGAACCTGTATTTCGATGCGGCCGAATACACCCGCCGGGTCGTGGATACGGTCCTCGAGGCGGGAGCCAGCTTCGGATCCGGGACGCCGAAGGGCGAACGGGTGATGGTCGAGTATGCCAACATCAACACCCATCACTCGGTCCACATCGGCCACGCCCGCAACCTGATCCTGGGCGAGGCGCTGGCGCGCATTGCCCAGTTCGCCGGGTTCGACACCGTGCGGGCCTCCTACCCGGGCGACATCGGTCTGAGCGTGATCACGGTCCTGTGGGCCTACAACAAGTTCCACCGCGGCCAGGAACCACAGGGCATCCACGAGCGCGGCCAATGGCTGGCCAAGATCTACGTCGACGCGGTCAGGTTGCTCGAACCACAGGAGAACGAGACCGCCAGGCAGAAGGCCCAACGCGAGGCCTACGAGGCCGAGCGGCGCGAGCTGTATCGCAAGTGGGATGCCGGCGATCCCGAGGTGCGCGCATTGTGGCTGGAGACGCGCGAGTGGAGCATGGACGAACTGCGCGACATTCTGCGATCGCTCGCCATTAAGATCGATGTATGGTTCTTCGAAAGCGACGTGGACAAGGATGCCAAGCGGATCGCCGAAGAACTGGTGCAGCGCGGCATCGCCGACGACGAGCGGCCGCAGGGCGGGGCAGTGATCGTCAAGATCGATGAGAAGCTCGGCCTGACCAAGGAAAAGTACCGCACCAACGTGATCCTGCGCGCCGACGGAACCAGCCTCTACCTGACCAAGGACCTGGCCCTGGCCAGGGTCAAATTCGAGGAATTCCACGTCGACCGCTCGATCTACGTGGTCGACGTGCGCCAGAGCCTGCACCTGCAACAGGCCTTCGCCATCCTGCGCCTGATGGGCTTCCCGCAGGCAGAAAAGTGCTTTCACCTGGGGTATGGGTTCGTCAGCCTGCCAGAGGGGGCTGTGTCCGCCCGCCGGGGGCATGTGATTCTTATGAAGGACGTGATCGAGGAGGCCGAACGCCGTTCCCTTGCGGCGATGGGCAAACGGACCCCCGACATGCCGGAGGAGACACGCCGCCAGGTGGCCCGCCAGATCGGCCTGGGGGCACTGGTCTACGCCATGCTCTCGGTAGACAACAACAAGGACACCGTCTTCGACATCGAGGCAGCCTTGAGTTTCGAAGGCCATACCGGACCCTACATCCAGAACGCCCACGTGCGGGCCACCAGCATCCTGAAAAAGGCCGGTGGCCAGGTCCCGCAGCAGGCCGATTTCTCCTACCCGCAGAACGGGAACGAGGTCCAGTTGATCGACCTGATGTCGCGCTTCCCGGCCCTGGTCGAGCAGGCCGCGGCGGAGTACCGTCCGCTGGTGATCGCCAGCTATGCTTACGATCTGGCCAACGCCTTCCACAGTTTCTATCACGCCAGCCCCGTGCTGCAGGCCGAATCGGAGCAGGTGCGCTCTGCCCGCTTGCGGCTGGTGGCGGCCGCGAAGCAAGTCCTCGCCAATGCCTTGGCGCTTTTGGGCATCACAGCCCCAGAAGTGATGTGACGTGACGGTCATTCGCCGTCGCGAAAATCAGCGTTTTCCCATCCTGTCGCCTGAGGTTGGCCGCAGTGGATCAACCGGGGCACTCCTGTAAAGCGCGGGAGTTCCTTTGCCTTTGCAGTCAGGGCGGCCGGAGACGAACCACGCTGAAATACATCTTCTTCAAGGAGTAACCGCATGTCTCCCATTCGTACCCTTATCATGGGCGCCGCCGGGCGCGACTTCCACAACTTCAACGTCTTCTACCGCGACAATCCGGATTACGAGGTCGTGGCCTTCACGGCGACCCAGATCCCCGACATCGAGGGCCGCACTTATCCGGCTGCCCTGGCGGGCAAGCGATACCCCAAAGGCATCCCGATCCACGCCGAAGAGGACCTGATCAGGCTGATCAAGGACCTCAAGGTCGAACAGGTGATCTTCGCCTACTCGGACGTGCCCTACGATTACGTCATGCACAAGGCCTCGATGGTCCTGGCCGCCGGCGCCGACTTCCGCCTGATGGGCGAGACGACCACCCAGGTCAAGTCGAGCAAGCCGGTCGTCTCGGTCTGCGCGGTGCGTACCGGGGCAGGCAAGTCCCAGACCACCCGCCGGGTTTCCCTGATCCTGCGCGAGATGGGTTTCAAGGTGGCCGCCATCCGCCACCCGATGCCCTACGGCGATCTGGTCCGCCAGGAAGTCCAGCGCTTCGCCACCTACGCCGACCTCGACCGGCACGAGTGCACCATCGAGGAGCGCGAGGAATACGAGCCGCACATTGACAACGGCGTGATCGTCTACGCCGGCGTGGACTACGAGAAGATCCTGCGCCAGGCCGAGCAGGAAGTCGACATCATCCTGTGGGACGGCGGCAACAACGACTTCTCGTTCTACGTTTCGGACTTGAAGATCGTCGTCGCCGACCCGCACCGTCCCGGGCACGAGTCCAGCTACCACCCCGGCGAGGTCAACAGCCGCAATGCCGACGTGATCGTGATCAACAAGGTCGACACCGCCGACCCGCAGGCGGTGATCAAGGTCCGTGAGAACCTGCGCCGTCTGAACCCCAAGGCGATCGTCATCGAAGCGGCCTCCCCGCTCTTTGTCGACGACCCATCCCAGATCCTGGGCAAGCGCGTCCTGGTGATCGAGGATGGCCCGACCCTGACCCACGGCGAGATGGGCTATGGGGCTGGCTATGTGGCCGCCCAGCGCTTCGGGGCAGCCGAGATCGTCGACCCGCGCCCGTTCGCGGTCAAATCCATTGCCGAGACCTACAAGAAATACCCCAAGACCGGGCCGATCCTGCCGGCCATGGGCTACGGCGCGGCCCAGATGCGTGACCTGGAAGCCACCATCAAGAAGGCCGATGTCGACCTGGTCGTCATCGGCACCCCGATCGACCTGACCCGGGTCATCAAGATCACCAAGCCGTCGCAGCGCGTACGCTACGAACTGCAGGAGATCGGCCAGCCGACGCTGGAGGACATCCTGAAGGCCAGGTTCGGGAAGACCAGCAAGAAGAAATAGCAGCACACCATGTGACGGTCACCTTGAAGGTGACCGTCACATTTCCCCAGGTGACGACGCGGCGCGTCGTCACTGCTTTCCAGGGCTATCGGCCCAAAATCCGCTCTACCTCCGCCATCTGCCCGGGCGTGAGCGGGCCAAAGTCCATCGCCTTGCAGTTCTCCTCCACCTGCTTCACGGTCTTGAAGCCGGGGATGGGCACGGTCTTCTCGCTGCGACCCCAGATCCAGGCCAGGGCGCCCTGCGTCAGCGTGCGGCCGCCGGAGGTCAGCACCTCACGGATGGCGGCCAGGTCGTCCAGCCACTCCGGGCTGGGACGGCCGTCCTTCAGGCCGGCGAACCATGTGGCGTGGGCGCGCACATCGTCAGCCTGGAAGGTCGACTCGGGGGTAAACTTGCCGGTCAGGATGCCCATGCCGAGCGGGCCGCGGTTGATGCTGGCCAGGTCCAGTTTCTCGCACAACGCCAGCAGGGCCGGGTTGAAGGTAAAGATGTTCATCTGTTGCTGGACCACGCCGCAGTTGGGTGAGGTCGAGAAGGCCTCGACCGCCTCCTCCCGGTCGGTCGACCAGCCGTAGGTGCGTATCTTGCCCTCGCCCACCAGCTCCTCCAGCACGTCGCGCACCTCCAGCGCCCGCTCGATCGACAGGCCCCAGATGTGCAACTGGTAGACGTCGACGTAGTCGGTGCCCAGGCGGCGCAGGCTGTTCTCCAGGTCCTGGCGGACGTGGGCGGCAGCGTCGCTCTGCTCCTCGCTCGGCCCGTACGGGCGGACATCCTTGTTCGCCTCGTCGACATCGTAGCCGAACTTGGTGGCGAGGACGACCTTCTCCCGGCGGCCCTGGAGCGCCTGCCCGAGGATGGTCTCGCTGTGACCGCAGCCGTAGTTGGCGGCGGTGTCGAAGAAGTCCGCCCCCAGGTCCAGGGCGGCGTGGATGGCGCGGATCGACTCGCCGTCGTCGACCGCGCTCCAGCCGGCCGGCGAACCGCTCATGTTCCACGGCCCGCCGATCGCCCAACAGCCCATCCCGACCGCCGAGACCTCGATCCCGCTACGTCCAAGTGTTCTTTTCATAATTGACCCTTCCTTTCGGCCTGATTATAGGCATGAATCTGGATTTTTTCCAGTTCCATAACCAAACCGATCCCGGCGGGGTTAACCTCCTCGAAGTCCACCCTAGGAGAACCGCATGCTCTCGACGCTTGCCCCCACCCTGTCGGCCCGCCTCTTGCCCCGCTCCCGGAGAAGGATCCGTGAACTGGGCCTGGTCCTGGCCGGGACGCTGCTCGTCGCCGCCCTGGCGCAGGTACGCCTGGCGCTGCCCTTCAGCCCCGTGCCCCTGACCGGGCAGACCTTCGCCGTGCTGCTGGTCGGGGCGGCGCTCGGCGCCCGGCGCGGTGCGGCCTCGCTCGGGCTGTACGCGCTCCTCGGGCTGGCCGGGCTGCCGGTTTTCGCCGGCGGGGCGGCCGGGCTGGCCTATGCCCTGGGTCCGACCGGCGGCTACCTGCTCGGCTTCATCCTGGCGGCCTGGGCTGTTGGCCGGCTGGCCGAACGCGGCCTCGAGCGGACGGTCCGCACTTCGCTGCTGCCCTTCCTGGCCGGGACGGCCGTCATCTACCTGTGCGGGGCCGGCTGGCTGGCCGTCTCGCTGGGGATCGAAAAGGCCCTGGAGCTGGGGGTGCTGCCATTCCTTGTCGGGGACGCCCTCAAGACCGCCCTGGCTGCCCTGGCCCTGCCGGCGGCCTGGAAGCTGGCCGGGCAGCGGCAAGGCCATTTATCGAAACAATCGTAATCCTTCTCCCCCAGCTGCCCTGCTGGCGCGGGCCAGCAGGGGGAGTGTCAGGGTTTGAACCCGAATAATGCGCTCTGGATCTTCCGGGTGATATAGATACTTTGATCGAGGCTGGCAAAAACCCCGCGCTGACCGCCGGTTTTACGGCGGTAATCCCGGGCGTGTTCTTCTGACCAGAAGAAGATCGACTTCCGTCAGAAACCATCGATGATGCTGGGATCTTCGAGCCTGGAGATGTCCAGCATCGGGGCATAGACCAACGGCTCGGCGTTGGCCTCCAGGACCCGGTACTGCAGGTCGCTGTCGATCTCGAGCGTGATCGGCCAGCCGCAGTGTCCGCATTCCGTTTTGACGGTGAAGGACAGGTTCTCATACCGTAGTCGCCCTTGCACGAAGGGCACCGCGATCGCGTCGATGGCTCAAGCGGCGTAGATCTGCTCACCGGTGCTGAAGGAGACCTGGTGTGGGGTCCGGTCGACCGTCACCGGATAGGCCCAGGTGACCGCACCCTGCGGGTTGCGGAACAGGAAGGTCAGGTTGTGTTCGAGTTCGTCCAGGATGGCCACCACTGCAGGAATCGGCAGGTCCAGCTGCCGGCTGATCCATTCGGGGGTCAGGGGGATTGCCTGCCTGGGCAATTCCCGGACGACGAGGTTGCGCACCCGGTGGTGGTCGCGGCCCATGAAGTCCGGTTCGCCGCCCGGCTTCATCACCCGCTGCCAGACCCAGGGTGGGATGGGCAGTATGCAGTGCCATAACCCAAGCAGGATTTCATTTTCCATAAACTTTCTCCTCTCAACGCACGTCTTCAGGATGTCTGTGTTTCGAGGGTACAATAAGAGCAGAGGATTGTCTTGTAGAAGGACGAAGCATTTTTGATATTTTACGCCCAGAGAGCCTGCGCGTGGAACAAAATCCTTCCGTTTCCGTCTCCCTCATCCATGCTGTGCTGAAATACGCAGCCGATCTGGGCATCGACCCGGCAGGGATCTGCCAGGCGGTCGACTTGCCCATGGAAACGATCCGGGATGCCGAGAGGCGTTTCTCGGCCCGGAAATTCCACCAGCTCTGGACGGAGGTTGTGGAGCGGACCGCCGACCCGGATTTCGGCCTGCATTTCGCCGAGCGACTGCAGGATCGGCCGGCCGGAGATCTGCTCGGGGTGGTCATGCTCAACTGCCCGACGGTCGGTGCTGCCATGGAAAAACTGTCCCGCTACCATGGACTGGTCACCGACCTGGTCCAGGTGCACATCCGCCACCAGGGTGAGCTCACCGGCTATGCCGGGGTCTTGAGGATCGACGATCCGCACATCGACCGGCAGATCTCCGAAGCAGTGATCTGCCGGCTGTTCATGACCCTGAAGGGGCTTTCCGAAGGCAGAATCCCGGCCAGCCAGGTCCATTTCCGCCACCCGCGGCCTGGGCGGGTCGGCGAACACCGGCGCATCTTCAACTGCCCGATCCGCTTCGAGCAGGCCAGGGATGAGCTGCTCATCCGCCGGGAGGATCTCGAGACCTCGATCCTGCTCGCCCACCCGCGGGTGCTCAGCCGCCTGGAGGCGGTCGCCGGGGAGTTGCTGGATGAGCTGAACCGCCCCGGCAGCCTGTCGGAGCAGGTTTCCCAATCGATCGGGAAGACTCTCCTGCAAGGCGGAAAACCCGGCCTCCAGGCGGTGGCCGCTGAACTGGCCATCGGCCCCCGCCAGCTGCAGAACAGGCTGAAAGCAGAGGGCACAACCTACCAGGTCCTTCTCGACCGGGTCAGGAAAGAACTTGCGCTGCGCTATCTCAGGGAACCAGGCACCTCTCTCAGCGAGATCGCTTTTCTGTTGGGGTATTCCGATCAGAGCGCCTTCAACCACGCCTTCAAGCGCTGGACGGGTCTCACCCCAACCCACCCCCCCCCAAGGCTCAAGCTCTGACCGTCCCGGCTCCCCTCCGGGGCGCTTCACAAAGGTACCGGTCATCGTCTTTTATGAGGCAGGCGCTTCCACCGCTGTACCTGAGCCCGGCTCTGTCTCCCGGGCCAGGCGGCCTTCGTGGAGGCGCAGGACGGCCACCCCGCCCAGGATCAGCGCCCCCCCGACCAACTGGACCCCGGTCAAGATCTCACCCAGCACGAAGTAGGCGATCACAGCGGTGATGGCCGGCTCGGTGGTCACGATCAGGTTGGCCACGCCCGAAGGCAGGTAGCCCAGGGTGACATTGTACAGCCCGTAACCCAGCAGCGTCGGCCCGGCGGCCAGCAGGAAGAGCACCCCCCAGCCAGCCAGGGCCTCGCCGAGCCAGAAAAGATCGGCCGGAAGCGAGGCCGCGCCAGGCAGGAAGCCGCTTCCAAGCAGGTTGAAGCCCAACAGGAAGAGCGCCGCACAGCCGAAGGTCCAGGTCAGGGTCGTCCAGGGGTTCAGGCCGCGCCCGGCCGCCGAGCGGCCCAGCAGGCTGTAGGCGGCGTAGGCCAGGCCGGAGAAGATCCCGGTGAAGATTCCCAGCAGGTTGCCCTGCCAGGCCGCCGGGTCCAGGGCGCCCGAAACCAGCAGGCAGCCGCCCAGGCTGGCGGTGACCACCAGCAACTTGACCGCATCCAGGTGTTCCTTGAGCAGCCAGCGCCCGAGCAGGGCAGTGAAGGCCGCCGACGAGTAGACCAGTACGGTCGCCACCGCCGCGCCGGTCAGGGCCACGGCCAGGGTCCACAGGGAGTTGTAGACCGCCAGCACCAGGCCGAAGAGGGCCAGGAAGGGCAGCTGGCAGGGTGCGACCCGCAGCAGGCCAGGCCGCACCAGCCCCAGGACCAGGATCAGGCTCAGGACGACGAAGAGATCCCGCCAGAAGGCCAGCACCAGTGCCGGCAGACCGTAGGTCTGGGTCAGGTGGCGGATGAAGATCCCGGTGCTGGAGAAGACCAGGGCACAGGTCAAACCGGTCAGGTAGCCGCGCGACAGGTGGGCAGGGGAGGAAAGGTCGCTCATGACTGGATTGTAGGCCGGGATTGGCATGTATGCAAGGTCCGCTTCTGGCTAATTTTTACCAGTCCAATTAGGGTATTCGCCCCTGTGCCGGGGAGTGATGAGGGAGTATAGTTTGCGGACTTCGACAGGAGCCAGCCATGCGCATCCCCCTCGAGCGCGACAGCGCCATCCCGCTTTACGCACAGATCGAAGAACACCTGCGCCGGGCGATCCAGATCGGGGGCCTGCCTCCCGGGACGCGCCTGCCCGCCACCCGGGCCCTGGCGCGCGACCTGGGCATCAACCGCCTGACAGTCGAGAGTGCCTACGCCGCATTGGAGTCCGATGGGCTGGTGGTGGCCCGGGTCGGCAGCGGGACCTACGTCGCCGGCCCGCTGCCGGCCGTGCTGCCACCCTCCCCGCAGACGGGCTGGCCAGCCTGGCAGCAGGGCCGGTTGAACGACTCGTCCCCCACCGGCCCGTCCCCCAGCGACCTGCTGCTGGCCGGCGGCTATCCGGACCCGATCGACCTCTCCAGCGGCACCGGCGACCCGGCCCTGGTCCCGGCTGAAGCCTTCCGCAAGATGCTTAACGCCGTCCTGCGCCAGGATGGCGCCGCCGCTCAGGGCTACGGTGAAAGAGCCGGATACCTCCGGCTGCGGGAGAGCATCGCCCGGGTGCTGGCCAGCCAGGGACTGATCACCAGTCCCGGGAACATCCTGATCACCTCTGGCTCGCAGCAGGCCATCGCCCTGGTCTGCCAGACCCTGCTGCAGCGGGGCGACACGATCCTGGTCGAAAGCCCCACCTACGCCGCAGGCCTGGACCTGTTCCGGGCCTGCGGCCTGCAGGTCATCGGGATCCCGCTCGACGGCGACGGGCTGCAGGTCGAGGCCCTGGCGGGCCTGATCGAACAGCACAAACCCGGGCTGCTCTACACCATCCCCAACTTCCACAACCCGACCGGGACCTGCCTGAGCGGACGCCGCCGCCGCCAGCTGCTGGCCCTGGCCGGACGCTACAACCTGCCCATCCTGGAGGACGATTTCGTCGGCGACCTGCGCTACGAGGGCCGGGCCCAGCCGGCGCTCAAGGCCCTCGACCCGGGCGGGCAGGTGCTCTACGTCAGCACCTTTTCCAAGATGCTGATGCCCGGCCTGCGGGTCGGCTTCCTGGTCGCCGAGGGGCCGGTTTTCAGCCGCCTGGTGGAGTGCAAACGGGTGACCGACCTGGCCACCGCCAACCCGCTGCAGCGGGCCCTGGAGGCCTACGTAACGGTCGGACGCTACCAGATGCACCTGCGGCGTTCCTGCCTGACCTACCGCCGCCGGCGGGATGCGCTGGTCGCCGCTGTACGGCAATATCTGCCGGAGGGGGTGGCACTGGACGTGCCGATGGGTGGTTTGTTCCTGTGGCTGCGCCTGCCAGCAGGGATCCGCGCTGCCGACCTGCTCGCCCGGGCGGCCGCGGCCGGTGTGGCCTTCGCCCCCGGGCCGCAGTTCTTCCCCCATCCGCCCGACGGGGAGGGTTACCTGCGGCTCAACTTCGCCAGCCAGCCGCCTGCGATCGGCGAGGAGGCGATCCGCAGACTGGCAAAAGTCGTTGAGCGGGCTCTGAAAGGCACAACCCGAGAACTGTAAAGAGGATCCCCGGCAAGACCGGGGATCCTCTTTACAGGGAACCGAGCTGGATGCTTTTCGAGGTGATTCAATCCGTCTGGTGCAGGCGCATGGCGATCGCCCGCAGCTGGACAGGGCTGATCGGTTTGACCAGGACGATGTCGGCCGCTTCTTGAAGATACTCGGCCTGGCGCACGTCGGCGGTGGCCAGGATGACGGGAATCGCCTTCAGGCGTTCGTCGGCGCGGATCTGTTCCAGGATCGTCTTGCCTGAAGCGCCTGGCAGGTTAAGGTCAAGCACGATGACTGCAGGGGGGGCCAGTGCCAGGCGGGCCAGGGCGGCATCCCCATCCGTGAGGACTTCTACCGCGAAATCGGTCAGCAGGGCGATCGAGAAGACCTGGCTCAGTTGCGGGTCGTCTTCGATAATCAGGGCAGTCGGCTTTGGCATCAGGCGTTCTCGTATCAGGTAGAATTCCTTTTTACTGCGGCGGGAGGATCAGGGGCAGGAGCACGGTAAAGGTGCTGCCCTTCCCGAGCTCGCTTTTGAGGTGGATCCGGCCGCCCATCATTTCGACCAGGCTTTTGGTGATCGACAGGCCCAGGCCGGTGCCGCGATTTTCACGCGTGATGGCATTATCCACCTGGCGGAATGGTTCGAAAATGTAAGTATGCGCATCTTCGGGAATGCCGCCGCCGGTGTCACTGACTTCCAAAGCCCAATGCTTCAAGTCGGGCAGGAAGATGTTGACGCGCACCTCCCCGCTCGGAGTGAACTTGATCGCATTCCCGACCAGGTTGATCAGGATCTGCTGCAGGCGGTGGCTGTCACCGACCAGGGTCTCGGGCATGTCCGCGGCGATGTGGGTAGTGAACTCCAGGCCTTTATGCCTGGCCAGCACGGCCATGCTGATTTCGACCTTCTCCAAGATGTCCGCGAGCGAAATGACGTCGCGGCGCAGGGTGACCGTTTTCGATTCGATCTGCGCTTCGTCAAGCAATTCATTCACCATGATGGCAAGATATCTGGCGCTGTCGATGATCTGGGCAGTCGCATTCTTCTGGCTGTCGTCCAGTGGCCCGAAGGCATCTGTTTCGAGCAATTCTGCATATCCCAGGATGCCTCCCAGCGGGGTGCGCAGTTCGTGGCTGACCTTGGCCAGCAATTGACTCTTTGCGCGACTGGCCTCCAGAGCCAGGTCGCGGGCGATGGCCAGTTCCTGCTCAGCCCGCTTGCGATCGGTGATATCCTCCTTGACAGCGACGTAGGAGGCGGTTTTTCCGGACGAGTCAATGATGGGCGAGATGGAGGCCGACTCCCAAAAGATTTCACCGCTCTTCTTGCGATTGCAGAATTCTCCACGCCATTCACGTCCGGAGGCGAGATTCTTCCAGAGCTCTTCATGCGTGCCGGCTGGCGTCTGATCGGTCTTGAGGATCCTGGGATTTTCCCCCAGCACTTCCTCCAGGCCGTAGCCGGTGACCTCGGTGAATTTGGAATTGACATACTGGATCCGGCCTTCGGTATCCGTGATCACGATCGAGGTCGGGCTGGCCTCGACGGCCCGGGAAAGCTGGCGCAGCTGTTCCTCGGCACGCCGCCGGGCGGTGATGTTCCGCAGGATGATCACCCGCCCGAGCGGACGCCGGCGCCGGTCGTACAGGGGGGCCAGGCGCAACTCGAACCAGCGCTGGGCCTCACCATCCCCGATCGTGATCTCTTCCTGGGTATCCATCTGGTCGCGATACAGCTCGGTGAGATGCGGCCATTGGTGAAACACATCCCGGGCCATCTGCCCGATCATCTGGTTCGCATTCCGGTCCAGCAGTTTCCGGGCAGCCGGGTTGATGTCCGCCACCCGCCCCTGCATATCGATCACGATCATTCCGTCCCGCATCTCTTCCACGACGATCTCGCGGGCCACCGGCGAGAGATCGATCAACCGGAAACCGAAGATCCCCCAGGTAAGCGCCACCACGGTGATCGTAAACGCGAAGGGGGTCAGGTCAAGATTGGGGATCGGACTGAGGTTCAGAAGATACAATGCATTTCCCAACCAGGGCGCGATCACGCCGATGATCAGGGCGATGGACTGGCCGCGGTACAGGCCTTGCAGGCGTCCGAGCGAACGCATAATAATGACGGCTCCCCCGAGCAGCAGGGCATAGGAATACAGCGAGTGGGCCCAGAACCAGAAACCGTAGGAGACTCCCAGGACAGTCAAAGCCCCGGCCCGGATGATCGAGGTTTCCGCCCAGATCAGGCCATGCCATTCATTGGTCACCACCAGCAAAAACGTGATCAACGGAACAATGGCCATCAACAACATGCCGCCAACATTCAGGCGGCGGTCCTGCTTGGTGTGATTGAAGGCGAAGATGAACCACAGCAGGGGGACGATGACGATCCCGGCATACTGGATCTTGCCCCAGATCATCTTGGTCGCCAGATCCGCGCCGGCGATCTCCAGGGCATATCCCAGCGACCACCCGGCGATGGCCATGGCCAGCACGGAGAGCGCCGTTGCGCCAGGCATGGAGCGCCTCATCCAGGTGTAATACGCCATCCATCCCGAAATCGCAGCTGCGATCACCAAGGGAATGACGAACGGGGTGTACTGAAAGTGCATGCAAGAACCTCGGAAGGCTTCGACCTGCAGGAGACTGAAAATTAACTGCCTGATAATTAACCCATTCTAATCCAATTACTTTTTTAAAGACCTACCACTTTTGTTAGCGCCTACGCCGCCCCGCCGTGCGCGGCCTGAACTTTTCCCTTCCTCCGGGCGAGATCTTCGGTCTTGCGCCCCCCTGTGCGCCAGGAGAAGGATTCCCGGCAGCAGGCGCTCGGCCGCCTCGGGCTGGAAGCCCCAGAAGTCGCTGGTGTGGTCCTGGCGACGATGATCACGTACCGGCCGTTGTTCAGGGAGGCAGCAGGTCCTGGGCCGCGTTTTGGGCCGGGGTGGAGAAGTCGATGCGAACGCTGATCAGCAGCGTCTCGACGGCGGTTGGGTGGACCTGGCAGCAATGATGAAGATGACCGGGTGGCGGAAAATACGATCCGCAGGCATGTGCTCTGGGTCTTCTCAGGTTCGGAAGAGTTGGGCGAATCGCCGCCCACCGGTCATGGTGGTCCGGTTCGGGGCACCGCGATCCAGGATCGATCGGAGCCAGCGGCACCACGAGAATGAAGCGTGCCGCCGGGCGAATATCGTCCGGCGCGAGCGTGCGCTCCCTGGGTGCGGATGGCGTACGTCTTGATGGCCCCCCTGCTCGATCTCTGGAGATTCAGGGCGCCGGGTTATTCGACGAAAGGGCGAGCAAAGCGCCGCCCGTAGGCGCCGTTCCGCTTGAGCATGTTATCGAAATAGGAATGGGCGACAGGCAGGCGCAGAAAGACCCGGAAGAAGGGTCCCAGGATGGCCGGGAAACGCTCGGGCTTGGCGATCTGGGCCAGGATCCCGGGAGCGAGTCGCCCCTCCCGGGCGAACCCGGCTCCCAGCGCCTGCAGGTTTTCAAACAGGTTGCGGGTCATCTCGGGCGGCATGATGCGCACCCCCTCGCCATTCCCCTTGACGATCGTCCCCAGGTAGGGGCTGCCCAACCGGGCGGCCAGTTTTTCCAGGTAGCGTTCGACGTAGCGCGAGTGCAGCCCCTCCGGGAAACCGGATTGGACGACGAAGCCGACCGGTGGGTTGCCCTTGCGTCCCACAAGCGGTTCCAGGGCTTCGAAGAACTGCTTGACCGACCCCGGCATGGCATCGGTGTACAGCGGGAAGCCGATCCAGGCACACTCGGCCGCAGCGAAGGCCTGCACATGGCGCTCGGTCTGCTTCAGCTGGATCAGGTGATGCATCTCGGTCTCACTGCCAAAGCCGCGGGCGAACTCACGCAGGAAGATCGGGGTGTTGCCGCGCTGTCCGCGCGGCGAGCCGTTGAAGAGCGTCAATCGGCCGGGCGGGGGAACGGTCGTCCCTTCGCGGGCGGCAAGCGGACCGGGTAACGGCAGCAGACGCCGGGGCCGGGCAGTGATCCGGGCGGCGATCGCATCGGCAGGCGTCTCGGTCGTCAGGCTGAACTCCAGGCGAGACTTGAAATTGAGCGCCGTGCGGGCGCAAATGGCAGTCACGATCTGCAGGTCGCACTCGTCGGTGGATGGTTCCTTCTCCAACAGGAGGCCCAGACGCGGGGAACGGGCGTAGCGCTTGAGGTGGTGGGCCTCGCCCTGGTCCACCACCATGTAAGGGTGGATCAGCGGCAGGTGCTTGTCCAGGGCCATCTTCAGCAGGGCGGCCGGAAAGCCCATCTTCAGCGGGGCGGCCCACAGGCTGAAGTCCGAGTTGATCACCGCCCGGTCGATCTCGAGCGAGGCGTCACGCGCCACGCACTCGCCGGGGGTTTTGACCCAGCAGCCCCAGCAGCCAACGCAGTGGCGCAGGGGCAGATCGCGCAGGTCGAGGCGGGTCACCCTGTGCCCGGCATCTTCAAGCGCAGCCTGGACCTGGAGTAGAAACAGATCAAGGGTCGATTCGGCAGGGCTGCCGTTGAGAAGCGTGATCTTCATGGCTTGCCTCATTTCTCATGTCCCTGGAAGGGGTCCGGTGGACGAATGCGGGAGGTTACCGGATGATCAAGGCCAGAATTCCCACCAACGAGAGCAGGAAATTGACGATGAAGTGCCCCACGAAAGGCGGCCAGACGCTCCGGATGCGGTAGAAGAGGAAGGCGAATCCCAGGCTGCCTGCCAGCAAGATCGGCAGCAGCCACAACTGGAAAGTATGGTAGAAGGCGAACAGAACGCCGTTGAGCACCCAGCTCCAGGCGCCGAAGCGCGCCATTTTGGGCATCATCCAGGCCCGGAAGTAGAGCTCCTCGGTGACGATGTTGAGAAAGAGCGCAACAGCCAGCAGGGGTAACAATTCGTAACGGCCGGTGAGCGGGAGTCCCGGTGAGATCACCGACATCTCCGCCGTACTGGCGTTGATGGACGGGTTCAGGAAGAAAGGCATGTATTCCGGAACTTCAAAGCCGGTGAGCTGCATCCATCCGGGCATCAAGCCTTGCACGAGCATCACGATGAGGACCACGCCCACCAGAACGGCGATGGCGAGCAGCCATTCCTTCCACGGCAAGCGCTTCATGCACAGGCGCTCCACCAGGGTGATCCCCATGCTCAGGGATTCGCGTTTCAAAACCACCAAGGTGAAGATCACCAGCCCAAGCAGCATCAAGCTGGCGATGGCCGGCCAGGCGACCATGATCGGCATGCCGCCGGCAACCAGGCCCGGCAGGATGAAGTGAAATCCTGCATAAGCGACCCCGCTGGGGATGAAAGTCGCCAGGAGTAGTTTTCCGACCGAAAACTGTGGCGCGTTTTTCCATTCAAAAGAGTTTGTTCCCATTCGATCTCCTTAAAGCATGGGTTGGTATCGTTCGAGCGAAGCCCGGCGCCGCACAACTACTTTCCGCTGCTGAACGAGTAGCGGATGGCGTGCTTGGCGCAGTTGTCCACGCAGGTGCCGCACAGGATGCACTCACTGTTCTCCATTTCCCCGGCCTGGACCATGGCGTTGACGTCCAGACTCATCGGGCAGTTGGAAGTGCATTTCTTGCAGTCCGCGCAGGCGTCAGCGTCGGACTTGAGACGCAGTGCTGGCCAGCCAAAGCGATTGCGGATCCAGCGACCGATCATCATGAATGGCGCCATCCAGCAAACGGTGTGGCAGGCGGCCCGCCGGCCGGCGGCGACCGCCAGCCCGACGAACAGGCCGATGACAATGTAGTAAATGAAGTAGGCAAACAGGATCGGGCGGTCAGGTGAACCGGCGACCGAGATCCCGCCCTGGGTGTGGTAAAGCAGATCGACGGTCCGGTAGCCGCCCGACTGCACGGCCAGGAAGACGATCAGGGAGATCCACGGGATCCAGATCAGCCACTTGATCCAGTCCACCTTCCTGGTCTGGATGGGTTTGTTGTTGACCGGTTCGACGATCTCCTGCATTCCACCGCCGGGGCAGACCCAGCCGCACCAGGCCCGGCCGAGGAAAAGCGAGGCCAGGAACATCAGCCCGAACATGACCAGGCTGCCGTTGACGATCGCGTTGGCCGCCCCGTCGATAATCACATAGGGCGATAAGAAATTCATGGTGACCGGGAAGGAAAGAAAGGCCAGGATGACCAGGGCTTTGCGGAACCGCTGGCGAAGGGGAAGTGGGTGATTCATTTCGGGGGTACCTTTCCGGCCTTGATGCGTTCCACGATGCTCTCGGCCCACGCCAGGTTGGCGCGCATGCTGCACAGGCCGTTCTCGAGGGTCAGCAACCAGAAAAAATGTTCGCGCGGCGAGGAAATATCTTCCTGGTAGGGACCGAGCTGATCCGGGACCTGGTCGTACATGGCCAGGAAGGCCCGCATCAGGGCGGCGAAGCCTTCGAACTTGGCCAGGACCTGTTCGTCGGAGAGCTGCCCGGCGAAAAAGACCTGCACCAGCGGGGCGCTGCGCGGCTCATCCATCGGCGGCGGGCCAGCCAGCCAATTCAGCAGTTCTCCCCGCCCGCCCTCGGTGATGTGGTAGACCTTGCGATCGGGGCGGTCCTGCTGGGGGACCTTCTCCATTTCAACAAAACCCCTCTCTGTCAGGCGCGTCAGGGTGCGGTAGATCTGGCTCTGATCGGCCGACCAGAAGTGGCGGATGGAAGTATCGAAGATCTTCTTCAGGTCGTAGCCGGTGTAAGGGTGGTAGTTGAGGAAGCCAAGAATGGCATGCTCCAGGGACATATTGGACCTTTCTTATATTATATTAGTCCTATATGGTATACGTCCTATAATATCAGGGGTCGCGAGGTCTGTCAACCCCCATCCGGCCTTGATTCAGGCCTCCTGCAGCCACCGCCGGCAGGAGTTGACTCGCGCCTCTTAAGCGGTTATGATGACAGCATCCTCAGGCTGGCTGGGCGGTTGCGGCTCCGCGACGCGGAGCTGAGGAAAGTCCGCACTCCACAGAGCACAGCGTCGGATAGCACCCGGGGCGGGGAGACCGCCGTGAGGCGTTAACCTGCCGGACCAGGGCCACAGAAACAAACAGCCCCGCCCGCGAGGGCGCGGGTGATGGTGAAAAGGTGGTGTAAGGGACCACCGGCGTCCGCAGTAATGCGGGCGGCCAGGTAACCCCCGCTGGGAGCAAGGCCAAGCAGGGACGAAGTCGTCTGAGGACGGCGGGAGGCTGCTCGTCTCCTTATGCGCTCCCCCTAAGGTGGGGGAGCCAGTCCCGGGTAGGCCGCTAGAACGGTACGGCAACGTGCCGTCAAGAGAGATAATCGCCCAGATGGAGAGGTCGGGATGAAACCTTCGCGGTGCGCCTTCGGGCAATCCGGGGAGGCGTAAACCCACACCCCCCATTGGACAGAATGCGGCTTATAAGCCGGCCTGAGGACCGTTTTCCCCCTTCGGAAACGTCGGGAGAACTGCAAACCTTAACAATACGCCGGGGAACACCAGGCGCCAATTCACTGTTTCGCAACGGTTCGGACTCTTCGCGCTCAAACGCGGCCAGGGCGTCACGCTCAAAGGTTTTGGCGGTTTCTTCGTTCGCCCAGAACGCGAAAGCTGGGTGTTCAAGTTCAACCCCTGCCAGAAATGGCGCGCCTTGTTCGGTTGGTCTTCGACGCATCAAGGCGAGAGTTAATTACCCCGATCATCTTGTGCCCTAATAAATGACGCTTTGTCATCCTGCCTTTTTCTGCTATACTAGCCATATAGCTAGTGTGTCATTTGGCTAGTATTTTGCGGAGGCCGCCATGTTGGATTACATCTACCCCGAAGAAGAGCAGCGTTTTTTCACCAATCGCGAACATACCCTGGCCGTGTTACGGTTGAGCCGCGACTTGCTGGCCCAGGGGGTGCGCAAGCACCTGGCTTTGAGCGGATTTCGCCGCGTGGGCAAAACCGTGGTGCTCAAAGAGTTCCTGCGCCGCAATTTGCAGCTTGGAAGCGCCGGCGACTGCCGCCTGGCGTATATGGATCTGCCGCGCCTGGCGCTGACGCCCGAGGGCTTCGCCGTGCAGTATGTCGG
>JAFGSI010000037.1 GCA_016934715.1 Anaerolineales bacterium | reverse complement strand
CGCAGGCGGCGCAGGAAGGCCTCATCGACCAGATCGCGCGGCGGCAGGTTGGTCGAGAAGACCACCAGCACGTCGAAGGGGATCTCGACCTTGCGCCCGGTGTGCAGGGTCAGGTAATCAACCCGGTTCTCGAGTGGGACGATCCAGCGGTTAAGCAGGTCGCGTGGCCGGACCTGCTGGCGGCCGAAGTCGTCGATCAGCAGGATGCCGCCATTGGCCTTGACCTGAAAGGGGGCCTCGTAGAACTTGTGGGTGTCGTCGAAGACCAGGTCGAGACCGCTCAAGGTCAGCTCGCCGCCGGTGATGACAAAAGGCCTGTGGATCTTGACCCAGCGCGGGTCGCGCCGGGCACTGGCCCGCAGGGACCCGGTCCCGGAGGGGGTGGCATCCTCCTCGCGAGCCAGCTGGTGGTTGACCGAGTCATACAGCTTGACCACCTGCCCGTCCAGGTACAGGGATGCCGGGATGTACATGACCTGGCTCAGCACCAGGTTGCCGAAGGCCTTGGCCACGCTGGTCTTGCCGTTTCCGGGGGGGCCATAGAGGAAGATCGAGGTGCCCGAGTTCAGGGCCGGGCCCAGGCGCTGGAAGGTCGTCTCCGAGAGCACGAGCTGGGCAAGGATCTGGCGCATCGTCCGGCTGGTCACAATCACCCGGCTGGTCTTCTGGCGACGAATCGATTCGTTGTACACCTCGATCGGCACAGGTGCCGGGCCGGCATACTGGCTGCGCTCCAGAGCCTCGCGGGCCCGCACCATGCCCGCTCCTGAGATCGCATACTGGTATGAGCCTTCCCCCAGCCCGCCCTGCGAGGATTTGACCTCGACCATTTTCTCGCGCTTGAGGGCATCGAGGACCTGGTCGGTCACCCCGCCAAAGGGTAGAGCCATTTCTTCGGCGATCTTGAAGCCGGACAGAAACCCTTGGAAATAAAGGATTTTCAAAGCCAGATCCTGCAGCCAGAGCGACGAAAGGCCAGTATCCTCCAACCGGGTGATCGGCGGTGGGACAAAGGGGGCATCCTGGCCCTGGGCGGCAGGTTTCGGAGCAGCAGTCATGACGACCTCCACATTGGTCTATACTCTGAATTATAGCACGACGGCAATTTTCCACTGTTGCATTTCGTTTATAATCGGGCCATGAAACTTTCCGTCATCATCCCGGTCTATAACGAAGTCAAGACCATCGAGGAGATCGTGCGGCGGGTGCAGATCACCGGCCTGGCGGACGAGATCCTGATCATCGACGATGGTTCAAGCGACGGGACCCGCGACCTGCTGGCGCACCTGGACGGCCAGGCCACCGTACGAGTCGCCCTGCACGAGAAGAACCGCGGCAAGGGCGCGGCAGTGCGCACAGGCATCGCCGCCGCCACCGGCGAGGTGCTGCTCATCCAGGACGCCGATCTGGAGTACGATCCTCGTGAGTACCCCAACCTGCTGCAGCCGATCGTGGAAGGCCTGGCCGACGTGGTCTATGGTTCGCGCTTTCTCGGCGGACCGCACCGCGCCATCCTGTTCTGGAACATGGTCGCCAACAAGCTGCTTACCCTGATGACCAACATCCTGTATAACACCATCCTGACCGACATGGAAACCGGGTACAAGGTCTTCAAGCGCGAAGTCGTGATCGACATGCCTCTGCACGCCCGGCGCTTCGACTTCGAACCCGAATTCACTGCCAAGGTGCTCAAGCGCAAATGCCGCATCTACGAGGTGCCGATCGCATTCCATCCGCGCGACTATTCCGAAGGCAAGAAGATCAAGATCATGGACGCCTTTGAGGCCGTCTGGACGTTGATCAAATATCGTTTTGTGGATTGATACGCGATGAATGCATCCCATCCCAGAGCCACACGCGGCCACGGTCTGCTCGAGCCCCTGCTGGCCCGGATGCGCGCCCAGCGCGCCAACCGCCTGATCCCCCCCGATCAGCGAACCGGCCGCATCCTCGACATCGGATGCGGGTCATACCCCTACTTTCTGGCCAACACCTCGTTCAAGGAGAAATTTGCCATCGACCAGGTGCCAATGTCGCCGCAGGCTGTCTCGGATTTCCACATCGAGAGCTTCAATCTCAACCTGAATGCCGAACCGCACCTGCCCTTCGGTGAGAATTTCTTCAATGCCATCACCCTGCTGGCCGTGGTCGAACACCTCGATCCAACCAGCATGGCACAATTGTTCACCGAAACACATCGGACCCTGCGCCCCGGGGGGATCGTTGTGCTGACCACCCCGGCGGCCTGGTCCGACGGGCTGCTGCACCGTATGGCCCACCTCGGGCTGGTCAGCGCCGAGGAGATCCACGAACACGCTTACGCCTACACCCTGCCGCTGATCGGTTGGTACTTCGGCCAGGCTGGCTTCGAGATGCGCAAGATCAAGTTCGGCTATTTTGAGTTCTGGCTCAACATGTGGGCCACGGCTGAAAAGTGAACGCAGTTAATCCGGATCCCCCGCCGGTTTGATGTCCTTCAAATTCAACTGCAGGCTCACCCGTCCGTTATACGCATTGGCCTCGAAGGTATAGAGCACATCGACCTGCGAGGCCAGGTTGGGTAGCAGGTCGCCCAGGCGGAAGCCGATCGCGTCGAAGGTCAGCCGCCCGTCGCTGACGGTCAGCTTGAGGTGCCGGCCCTCCGCCCCGACGGTACGCGCCCCCTTGACCTGCATGGCGCGAGTGACAAAGACCGCCTCCGGATTGCCATAACCGGTCGGCTGGAGATCTCCCAGGTGTTTCAACAGCTCGGGCCGCAGGTCGGTGAGCGAGACCTCGGCGTCAGCCGAAAGCGTCCGGCGCAGGTCCTGTCCGCCAAGCTGCTGTTTGGCGATCGCCTTCAGCCGGGATTTCAGCTCTTCCAGGTTCTCGTTGCGGACCGTGAAACCGGCCGCCGCGGCGTGTCCGCCGTGCCGGACAAGCAGGTCGCGGCACTGGTCGAGGGCTGCGGTGATGTGGAACTCGGGGATCGAGCGGCATGAGCAGCGGGTGACCTCCTCGGAGATCTGCCCGACGGCCGCCGGGCGATAGTGAGTCTCGACCAGGCGGGCCGCCGCCAGCCCGACCACCCCCGGATTGAAGTCCGGGTGGACGGCGAACAGCAGATCCGCAGCCGGGTCTTCCTGGATTGCCAGGGCCTCGGCCTGCTCCTGGATCGTACGGGTCAGCACCTGGCGCTCACGGTTCTGCACATCGAGCTGCTGGGCCAACTGCCCGGCCCGGAAGACATCGACGGTGGTCAGCAGTTCATAGGCGTCCAGGGCCGACTCGAGCCGCCCAGCAGCATTGAGGCGTGGCCCAAGCATGAATCCAATGCTGGTGGTGCTGACCGAGGCCAGCACCACCCCGGCCAGATTGGCCAGCGAGAAGAGGCCCTGGCGCCGGGTCTGGCGCATCTGACGCAGCCCGGCCCGCACCAGGATCCGATTCTCACCTGTCAGGGGAGCCAGGTCGGCGACCGTCCCCAGAGCGACCAGGTCCAGCAGGCCGGTCGTGTCGGAGCCGGCCGGGACGAGCGCCTGAGCCAGCTTGTAGGCGATGCCTACCCCGGCCAGGTCCTTGTCAGGATAGGCATCGCCTATCTGTTTGGGATTGATCACCGCCAGGGCCGCGGGAAGTTCGTCGGCCGGCTGGTGGTGGTCAGTGATGATCAAGTCGACTCCCAGGGCCCGGGCGTGGGCGGCCTCGCCTGGGGAGCGGATCCCGCAATCGACAGTCACGACCAGCCGCACGCCATCAGCAGCCAGGGCATCCAGGGCCTCGGGGTTCAGTCCGTAGCCCTCGTCGAAACGGTTGGGGATATAGGGGCGGACGTCAGCCCCCAGGTCGCGCAGGACGTCGACCAGCAGGGCGGTAGCCGTCACCCCGTCCACATCATAGTCGCCGTAGATGGCCAACGGTTCACCCTGCGCCACAGCCCGGCGCAGGCGCTCGACGGCCACCTGCATGCCGGTCATCTGATAAGGATCGGGGTCGAAATCCGCTTCGGCCTTCAGAAAACTGCGCGCCTCGGCGTCCGTCGGGTAGCCGCGGTTGAAGAGCAGCTGGCGCAGGATGGGTGGGAAGGCAGCCAAGGCTTCGTTGGCCTGCGAGGTCAGAGGCGGTGCGATCCGCCAGCGTTTGGGATAGGACATGCAACTCCAGTTTACAAAAGTGTAATGTAAAGAGTATAAACGGGGAGTGGAGGTGGGGCAAGGGGTATTGTATAATCAGTTTGCGCAATCGAACAGAGAGAGAGTTCCGGCATGTACACCCTGGCACCTGACGAAAAAGCGACCATGGTGATGGTCTATTCCCACAATGCCCTGATCCGCGGGCAGGTGGTGACCAAGGAGAACTTACGGGTCAGCACCTGGTTACGCACCGAGGGGGCGCCCGAGTACCTCCACATCCTCAACGCCCAGGTGCTGCTGCTGTCCGGCAGCCCGTTCAAGTCGCTGAGTTATTCAGAATTGTTCTTCCCCACTGGCCAGGCGATCGCCTTCCACATGCTCCCGCCGATCAGTGACACTGTGGATTACGATCCGAGCGAGCAGAATCGCATGATGGCGCCGGTGACCATTCTGGTTGGAACATTTACGATCAGAGGTCACCTGCGCATCTCCACCCAGACCGATATTGGCACCAACCTGGAGGTCGGTCACACCATCTGGACCTCGATCTACGACGCCGACATCTCCAATCCCTACCTGCCGGTCGTCAAACTGCAGGTGCCGCTGATCATCGTGCGCTCGGAACAGGTCGGCTTTGGGCTGGAGTAACTCCCCCCGAGGGGCTTTTCATCCAAACCGGTAATCACCCGGCACTCCTCAGCCGTTTCTCTGGGGAGGTGCGTGTTTTTGGAGATCAATCCCAAGCCATACTGGCGAGGGGGTAGGCTGTGCGGTCGTACACCGCATCGGGGGATTCGAATACTTGGTCGGGTATAATCACCTCGATGTTCAGGTACACCCTTACCGCCCGTTCCGGTCGCGCCCGGGCCGGGATCTTCCATACCCCCCACGGGGCCCTGCTGACTCCGGTCTTCGCCCCGGTCGGGACGCAGGCGGCTGTCAAGGCACTCACCCCGGCCCAGGTGGCTGAACTCGAGGCGTCGCTGGTCCTGGCCAACACCTACCATCTGTACCTGCGTCCAGGAGACGAACGGATCCGCACCCTGGGCGGCCTGCATGAATTCATGCAGTGGCCAGGCCCGATCCTGACCGACTCAGGCGGCTTCCAGGTCTTCTCGCTCGGCAGGACCAACAGGATCGACGACGATGGGGTGACCTTCCGATCGCACATCGATGGCTCGACTCACCGCTTCACGCCCGAGAAATCGATCCTCATCCAGGAGAACCTGGGCGCTGACATCATCATGGCCTTTGATGAGTGCGCCGATCCCAACGACCACACCTATATCAAGAAAGCCATGGAGCGCACCCACCGCTGGGCCGAGCGCTCGCTGCAGGCCAAGACCCGTCCCGACCAGGCCCTGTTCGGCATCGTCCAGGGCGGCGTTGACCCGCACCTGCGGGCGGCATCGGCCGCTTTCATCTCGTCGCTGCCCTTCCTGGGCGTCGCCATCGGCGGGCTGTCGGTCGGCGAGACCAAGGCCGAGATGCACGCCACGCTTGACGTGGTCGCGCCGCTCTTGCCCGAGGATCGGCCGCGCTACCTGATGGGCGTCGGAACCCCCGAAGACCTGATCGAGGGTGTCCGGCGCGGGGTCGACCTCTTCGACTGCGTGCTGCCGACCCGCCTGGCGCGCCATCACGCCGTCTTTTCGCCCGAGGGTCGCCTCAACCTGATGAACGCGGCTTTCGCCGGCGACGACCGCCCCATTGACCCCACTTGCGACTGCTATACCTGCCGGACCTTCAGCCGGGCCTATCTGCGCCACCTGATCGCCGCCAAAGAACTTCTCGCCGGGACGCTGCTCTCGATCCACAACCTGCGCGCCCTGGTACATCTCATGGCAGAAATGCGCCAGGCAATCCAGGCAGGCAATTTCGAAGAACTCGTTCCAGAATACCTAAGGAAATGGAAAGGGAATGCCGAACGACATCGACAACGCAACCAAAGCGATTGAGCTAACCCCGCCCGGGGACCGATCGCCTTCCATCCACATTCTTCCCGCCCGACGCCATTCACGATCAATCTCGATGGAGCCAAGCACGCCATGAATCTCTTCCACGCCTTCCTGCTCGGAATCCTCCAGGGCCTGACCGAATTCATCCCGGTCTCGTCGACCGCCCACCTGCTCATCAGCCAGCGGCTGCTTGGCCTGCCGATGGACGAGGCCATGTTCTCCTTCCTGGTCATCGTCCAATTGGGCACGCTCGTTTCGCTGATCGCCTACTTCTGGAAGGATCTGTTGGAACTGGTCAAGGCCTTCTTCGCCAAGCCGTTTTCGTCACCGAAGAACCGGCTGGCATGGCTGATTCTCATCGCCACCGTCCCGGCCCTGCTGGCTGGCCTGGTTCTCAAGGACGCCGTCGAGGCCCTCTTCCGCCAGCCGTTGCTGGAGGCCGCCATCCGTCTGCTGACCGCCGCCCTCCTGCTGACCCTGGCCGAGTGGCTCGGCAAGCGGACCCGCGACCTGGAATCGATGACCTGGCTGGACGCCCTGATCGTTGGCCTGTTCCAGGTGCTGGCAGTCTTTCCGGGCGCCTCGCGCTCGGGGACAACCCTCAGCGGTGGGATGCTGCGCGGTTTCGATCGGCCAGCGGCAGCCCGCTTCGCCTTCCTCATGTCCATCCCGGTCATGCTGGCCGCAGGAGGCTACGAGATGCTGGATGTTTTGCGCATGCCCGACCTGGGCGCCTTCCTGCCAGCCCTGGCCATCGGTTTTGCTGCCGCCGCGGCAGTCGGCTGGCTGGCGATCAGGTGGCTGCTCAATTACCTGAACAAGCGTTCGCTCTACAGTTTCGCCGGGTACTGCGCCCTCCTTAGTGCGATCGTGCTTGTCTTCGCTTTCGTGTAAGATGAAAATGCGAAAAGCTCAGCCCCTCATCTGCCTGCTCCTGCTCCTGGCGGCCTGCGCGCCGGCCCGCTCCGATGCCACGCCCTCCACCCTGGAGGTCCAGTTCAGCGCCGCAGCCCAGCCGTGGCTGGCCGCTCTGTACGACTGCGCTGCCGGCCAGAATGCGACCGTCCGCCTCGAGCAGCGCGCTCCGGACCAGTTCTCCCTCAATGCTAGTATGGCTATACGCATCGGGGAGCCGCAGGCCCTGACCCTGTCCGCCTACCAGATCGGCGACGAGGAGATCATCATCGTCGTCCACCCGGAGAACCCGGTGACCCAGCTCGCACTGATCGAGGTCCGCCAGCTGTTCAGCGGTCAGGCTGCCAACTGGAATGCATTCGGCGGCCCTGACCGGCCGGTCCAGCCCTGGGTTTACGCCCCTGGCGAGGACCTGCAGCAGGTCTTCGCCAGGAGCGTCATGCAGGGAGCGCCAGTCGCAGGCCAGGCCCGCATGGCGGCCAGCCCCGCGGAAATGATCGCCGCCATCGGGTCCGACCCGGCCGCGATCGGGGTCCTGACCCGCAGCCTGCTCACCGGCGCGGTGCGTGACCTGCGTCTGCCTGCCGACGAGCAGGCCCGGCTGCGCGTCCCGGTCCTGCTCCTGACGCCCACCCGACCGGACGGAACGCTCGCCGCCATCATCGCCTGCCTCCAGTAGGTGGAAGGCCGGGACATCCCTTTCTCCCTGCTCCCGGCCACCCGGCACCCAGCCGGGAGCGCCCCCCCCCCCACCATGGAGGGGCAAAGCGTTTCCCACAGGAAGGCCGATTCCCCCCCCATTATTCCCCTATACCTTCGGGGGATTCGCAATCGCTGCCAGCCGCGTATAATAAGGGTTGCACCTTACATTTTTGTAAGGTGCAACCCTTTTCAGGTGGCACTGCCTGGAACAATTCCTCGCCAAGGAGGCAAAATCATGAGAGTGGCCCGAAAGACCCTTTTCCCTTTGCTCGCCGGACTGTTGATCTTCCTGTTGGGGTCGTGTTCCTTCGACCAGCCCGGCGAAGATCCCGACCAGGAACCAGAGGGAACGACCCAACCTGTCGCGCCAGGTGAGGAGATCGTCCTCCCACACTTTGCGCCTGCTCCAGGGTCCGTTCTGCCCTGGTGGGATCGGAGCAATCTCGTCTACGTCCCCGAGGGCGAATTCGTCATGGGTGAAGACACCGACGACGATGTCCCGCCTGACTACTCCCCGGCCCACGCCGTCACCCTGGATGGCTTCTGGATCCACCAGATGGAGGTGACCAACGAGATGTACGCCCAGTGCGTCGCGGCGGGTGCCTGTTCGCTGCCAGAACCAGAAGTGGGTGCCCCGGACAGGTACAACGACCCCGAGTACGCCGACCATCCGGTCAGCTCTGTCGACTGGCAATCTGCCAGCAACTATTGCACATGGATCGGCGGCAGGCTGCCAACCGAGGCCGAATGGGAAAAGACCGCCCGCGGCACCGATCCAACCCCCTTTCCGTGGGGGGAGGAAAGCCCGGAATGCAGCCTGCTCAACTTCGGCGGCTGCCTGAAGCCGGCCGACACCACCGTCGTCGGGAGCTATCCGCTGGGCCGCAGCCCATATGAAGCCCACGACATGCTCGGGAATGGGGTATGTCAGGAATCTTGTGTAAACGGGAGTTCATGCTGGCCAACGGTCTTCGAAACGGATGGCAAGCTGGTTGAGGATCATCG